>JAIRSC010000106.1 GCA_031255645.1 Treponema sp.
CGGCAATGGCCGCCACCTCCGCGCCCGCTTTGGCAAACCCGTCGTAATGATACGAGGCCATGCCTCCGGCTCCCACAATCCCAACTTTAATTGCCATGATTCCCTCCATAAAGTCTCAATGTCCCGCGATTTTCCGCCCCGGGCCGCGAAATTGCGGTTTTTGCGGAATCCGTCCGGGAACCGGGGTTCCCCGGTAAATCTACTGTGTTTCAGCGGCCCCGAAAACCGTTTTTAGGTCGATTTCGCAGCCCGGCAAAACCGTTACGGGAACGGTTTCGGTATCGGCGTAATTGACCGCCGTATATTCGCCGTTTTTCAGCACATAGACGAAAACGTCCTTGTGTTCAGGATCGGCGATCCAGTATTCCCTGACCCCCGCTTCCCGGTATTTGTTGAATTTGACGATTCGGTCGTAACGGCCGGTGGAAGGGGATACAATTTCGATGATAAAGTCAGGCGCGCCGTTACAGCCCCGTTCGTCGAGTTTGGCGGGATCGCAGACCACCGTAATGTCCGGTTCAACCACCGTATCGTCGCTCAGGTCTTCCGCGGGAAAAAGCCGGACGGAAAAGGGAGCGGCATAGACCTTGCAGGGTTTGTCTTTCAGAAAATTGTTTATCGCGGTCGATAATACCATGCTGATCTCCTGATGAATCCGGGAAGGGGTCGCCATCATATAGGCTTCGCCGTCTATGATCTCGTAACGTTCGCCTTCCTCCCATTCAAGATAATCGGCATAGCTATAGCTTGGTTGTTCTTTGAGCAGGGGCATAATGAACCTCCGTTCACAGTATAGAATTTTTGGCGGCGGAACACAATGTAGAGGGGGGATAGTTTCCGAAAGCCTGTTCCAGCGGCAGGGGTTTCGGAGCGCCGGGGTCAGGTATCCTTTTCCCCGAAAAACGCCTCGATTGCGGCGGCCGAGAAGCCTTCGCGTTTAAGAAAAAACCTGATGTCCGCGCCGGGACGCCCCGGCCTTTTCTCCCCGGCCCGGACGCAGCGTTCAAGAAGCCCCGCCTCCGCCTCTCCGGTCAGGGCCGCTTTGAGGGCTTCGGCGGCGGTTTCCCGGTCTATGCCTTTGGCCCGAAGCGCCGTCTCAAGCGTCCGGGGGCCTTTTTTTCCCCGCCGGACTCTGGACTTGAGCCAGAGTCCGGCGTAGCGCAGATCGTCTACCAGGCCAAGTTCCAGAAGCCGCCCAAGTACGGTACGGACCGCGTCCGGACCGTGCCCGCGCCGTTCAAGTTTGCGGGCAAGCCCCGCGCCGTACTGCTCGGCGCGGGCGACAAGGCGCAGGGCGGCTTTTTCCGCGGCAAGACAGGCCGCCGCGTGATTGAGGGCGGCTTCGGCCTCCGGGCCGAGTACGGCGCCCGGACACAAAAAAGCCCCCGTGTATTCCGGGGGCAGGTAGGCAAAACTGATTTCACGCGGCGAAAAACCGGCAAGGCAGACCCGAAGCGTTTTTCCGTCCGGGCCGGGTTCGGCCGATTCGACAACCGCGCCCCGCGGGCCTTCCGTTTCCATGGCCTGTGTTTTCGGAAAAGCCCGGCGGTTAACGCTTGCTGAACTGGAAGCGCCGCCGCGCTCCTCTCTGGCCGTATTTTTTCCGCTCCACCATCCGGGGATCGCGGGTCAGAAAACCGTTGTTCCGCAGGGAAACCGTGTTGCCCTGGTCGACCTGGCAGAGCGCCCGCGCGAGTCCGTGCCGGCAGGCGCCCGCCTGACCGTTCGAACCGCCGCCGTATACGTTTATCAGCACGTCGAATTTGTTCTCGCTGGCGGTCACCATAAGAGGCTGCCGCACCATCATCGCGTGCTCGCTCTGGGGAAAATAGAGGGCCAGTTCCCTGCCGTTTATGGTAATTTTACCGTCCCCGTCCCGAACATACACCCGCGCAACCGAGGTTTTGCGCCGTCCCGTACCGATTCCTAAATTCTTTATCACCTTATACCTCTTCCGGTTTGCTTTGTTTACAGGTTAATCGCCTGGGGATTCTGCGCTTTGTGGGGATGATTCGGCCCCGCGTAAACCTTGACGTTTTTAAGAAGCTTCCGCCCCAAAGGCCCTTTGGGAAGCATGCCCTTAACGGCCAATTCCATAGGCGAAGTGGGATGTTTTGCCGACAGTTTCTCGTAATTTTCGCTTTTTAGCCCGCCCACATAGCCCGAATAACGGTAATAAAGCTTCTGGACGCTTTTGCGCCCGGTTAAAGCGGCCTTTTCCGCGTTGATAATCACGACAAAATCACCGGTTTCCTGATGGGGGGCAAAAACCGGTTTTTCCTTGCCCCGGACTATGGAAGCGGCTTTGGCCGCGACCCGGCCCAGGGCCTTGTTCTCGGCGTCGATAACAAACCACTTCCGTTCAATCCTGGACGGCTTTACAAATACAGTTTCCATTTCATTCCTTCTATATTCAACAAACAATATAACAGGGCTACAGTGCCACAAACGGAGACGCTTTGTCAAGCCTTGTATCCAGGGCTTCTGTATTTACTTTCAAATCTTTGAAAAATAACCAAAATTGCAGAGATTTTAACCGCAAAGTAAAAGAAGTCGAATAAGTTTTAAGAGAAAAAACTTTCTTTTCTTTACTTTTTCGACTTCACTGTGGAATTTTTTCCAGAAACATCACGGATTTTAGTGAATTTCTGAAATGGAAAAAATACAATGCGGCGCGCGAGTCAATTAGTCTGGGGACAGGCTCACTGGTCTTCGCTTTTGGCTTCCGCCCTGTCTTTAATGTCCACAATTCCGATAAAGAGCGCCAAAAGCCCTATCAGGGCCGCCAGTACCGGAAGCCCGCCCTGTATGAACACGACAAGCTGGGGCCACCAGGCCAATCCCGCGGGTATAACCGCAGCCACCGCCGCGGCTATCAATACAAGACCGAAAACAAGAGCTTTCATACTATTTCCTTTCTTTGGTAAATTACGCTTTCAATATCCGGCGCCGCAAGACGCTAATTCCGCCTGAGCTTACGGACAACCATGACAACAAACGCCGCTATGAAAAAGCCCGTTCTGATATTGGGCAGTACAATGGCGGCCAGCGGTACCGATCCTATCACAAGCTGGTTCCCCGAAACGCCCAGTCGTTCAAAGATCGTATACACTGTTTCCACATAGGCGGCGACAGTCCCGATGACCATAAGCATCCAGGCGACATCCCGGGTTTTTGACCAGAGCATAATGGCGAAAAAAGCCGCCAAAGCCCCGGTAACAAGCCGGCTTACGATAAAGAGCAGCTCTCCGGTATCCATGCCCAGAGTATAGCCCAGACAGGATATTTCGACAAGGGGTATGGCTTTCCAAAAACTTCAGTTTTTGGAAAAGCAACCTTCGCAATCCGTCCCGGAAGGCTCAGGCTCATTCGCGGCGGGGAGGCTTATTCCGCGCTCAAA
>JAIRSC010000111.1 GCA_031255645.1 Treponema sp.
GTGGCCAAGTAATCTCACTAATGTTATAGTCTTCACCTTTAATTATTTTTTGGATTGTTTCAATAAAAACATTATCTACCGCCATAAGTGTACATGTATGTTTATCGTTAACAAAAAAATCCAGATAATCACCATCATGTTTTAAAACTATTGTATATCCATTGCTAACCTCAAATAATTGGTTTAAGTAATTTTGCGGATAACTCAATGATTTTGAATAACACAACGCTTTTATTGTTACTTCACCTGTATTACTAGTATACACATTGCTATAAAGAAAAAAAATGTTATCAAAATAGTACAAATAATACATTAGCATAACACTATTTTTTATGAAAAACAATGTCGGCTCATATTCATCTTCCCAATCGACTAAAGGAAATTGATCAGACCCTTCAGGCCCGTTACCCCATTCGTCCTTCCAAAATGGTTCATAGTTATAAAGTGTTTCTTTTTTTCCGGTCTTAAGTATATCCAAATAAAAACTATAAACCCATTTTCTACCACGAATTTGATCGGGAATTGAATCAGAGTCTAGAGGCGCTATATCATCCGCATTTACCCAGCCGGCATCTCCCTGATTCGTACTACAGCGAATTTTTATCTCTCCTGTTTGTGCCGCCAGTTCAACATTGTTAATATTACTTAACACATCTTCTCCAGCTTCCAAGAATCGAATAATATCAGGACCACCATATCTGTACAATGGTGTTCTTTTCAAAACGACAAACTCTATACAATATAGTCCGTAATTCAACTGAAATAAAAAAAGAAAAAATATCGCTTTTTTCATTCTCTCACCCACCAATAAATTTAGCATTATAATCAAAAGGATTGCAGGCATTCTCGTCTACATTATATTCCTTAAGCGTATCTTTTAAAAGCTATATTTTTCCAAATGGTCAATAGTCATTTTTTTTATCCGTTCTACCTATTTTCCATCATTAAGTACATATCCTCGGTTTTGTAAAGTAGATTGACTATAACTCATAACATTCCGGCGGTGTTAGCTTGAGCTTGCTGCGGGCAGCCTGAAAACGCCTATGTGCTTTGGCCGGGAATAGACCGCGGTAAAATTGCTGTCGATTCCCGCCGCGGCTATATACATGGATACATAGGTATACCCTGGAGACGCTGCCGGGCTCATTTTTTCAACGTCGGCGTTGGTGTTTTCGCTAATGCCGTTTTCGTCGGTAAGGCTTCCTGTTCCTGTAGTGTTAAAGAATGTCCTGTCCGGATTGGCCGTAAATCTGTCCGAGGAACGCCGCAGCGGAAAACTTTGCAAAAGAAGGGGGGTTTGCGAATTAACGAGCAAATACGGCCCCGGGTTCGCAGCGGCAAAGACGATGTCAACAGTACTGCCCGGATTGAGTGCAGTGTGCGTTAATACTTGAGTCATCGAAACGTTTGCCGAACCGCTGTCCACATAAAGCGGATAGTACTTTAACGACGAAAAAACCGTTCCGACGGAACTCGGAGAAATGTTGTCGTTTGCCGTATAGGGATTTATCGTATTGTAATGCGATGCCAGAGCGTGGTTGATTGCATAGCGCTGATCGGAAGTAGTAATGCTGTCGATACTCTGATCGCTTATGTATATTCTGTAAAAAATCGCGTAGTACCTGAAATTCGGATCGCCTGAATTATTCGGTATGGTTATGCGGGCGCTGGTACTGCCGGCAGTACTTATGTATTCTACCGGCGCCAAATAAATATAATCCTCAATACCGCAGGAAGCGAATAAAAAAAATCCGCACACAACACACAGCCGGAACGGCTTTATAAAAGCCTCTTTAACCGGCCGCATGGAAAATATGGATATGCCGCCGGAACCCTCCGGTTTTTGTCCGTAATTGACCGCGCCTGTAATTATAACTCCCGTATTCGGTCCATTATGTACCACACTTATAATATCGGAATCAGCCGCCCAAAGCGATAATTCTGCTCCGGGCAAGGTTGGACCAGTTCGCGTTAGCGCCCCAGTTTTCAATAACTTTCCGGTACGCCTCAATGGCCTTTTCCGTGTTGTTCCGCTGTTCCTCGATTCTCCCGATGGAAAATTGCGCCCTGACCGCGGCGGGATTAAGCCCGTCGTATTCCACACACAGAGTGTGGTATTCAAGCGCCTTGTCAAGCTTGCCCTGCTCTTCCGCCGCGACGCCCGCGTTGAAAAGCGAAAACGGCGCGAGAAAGATCCCGGGGGCTTTTTGCGCCGAGGTAAACCAGGCTTCTTCGGCAAGAGCCCATTCTTTTCTGGCGGCGTAAATATCCGCGACAAGGGAATAGGCTTTTCCGGCGGAATAACCGAATGTTTTCGGGGCGAAGCCGTTTAATTCCTCCAAAAGCCCGCCGGCTTCGGAAGAGGCCGGATCGCCGATCTCGGCAAGGCGCTGGGCGTATTCGTCCACCCGGACAATAGCGTTTTTTTGAAGGGCGTTTGTAACGGAAAAAACGGCGACAAACCCGATTATTCCCGCGACAATAACGGCCAGAATAACCAGAAGCGGCCTGCGGTGGTTTTGAATAAAAAGAGCCGCGGCTTCTCCAGCGGACAACTCCTTGTTTTTTTCCGTTTCTCTGGTTGCCATTTTCACTTCTCCTTGATTGACAGTTCCCTGATAAGCCGCGACAAATAAGTCCGCTGTATGTCCAGAACTTTCGCGGTTTCGGTCTGATTCCAGTTGTTTTCTTCAAGCGCCTTCTGGATATAGTGTACCTTGAACGTGTTGATCGCCGCCTTCAGGTTTCTGCCGCTTTCGCCGTTCTGTTCTTCAAGATACGGAGTATTTTTTATAAACAGATCTTTTTTCTGAATCCACTCGTCCCTGCCTATAACGCAGGCCCGTTCGATGCAGTTTTGAAGCTCCCGGACGTTTCCCGGCCATGAATACGAAAGCATCTCTTCCATGGCTTCGCTTGAAAACCCGGCAAACTGCTTTTTGGTTTCGGCGCGGTATTTTTTCAGGAAAAAATCGGCCAGTTCCGGTATGTCCTCCGGCCGCTGTCTGAGCGGCGGGATATATATGGGCAGCACGTTGAGCCGGTAATACAAATCGCTTCGGAATTCGCCCTTTTCTACCAGGATTTCTATATCCTTGTTGGTGGCGGCGAGTATCCGCACGTCAACCTTGACCGACGAATCCGAACCGACTTTTTCGAAGGTCTTTTGCTGAATAACCCGCAGCAGCTTTGCCTGAAGAGACAGGGGCAGGTCTCCGATTTCGTCGAGAAAAATCGTACCGCCGTCGGCGGCCTCGAAGCGGCCCTTCCTGTTTTGAACGGCGTTGGTAAAGGCCCCCTTAACATGGCCGAAAAGCTCGCTTTCAAGAAGGCCTTCGGGAATGGCCGCGCAGTTTACCCGTATAAAGGGCTTTGCGGCCCTGGGGCTTTTCAGGTGAATCTGTTCGGCGAAAAGTTCCTTTCCGACGCCGCTTTCTCCCAAAAGAAGAACGGAAGAATCGGTTTTCGCCACCCGCTCGATTATTTCAAGTTTTTCGTTTATAACCGGACTTTTGGCTATAAAGACATGGTAGTCTTTGCCGAGCGCCTCTTTGAGGCTTTCGACCTCGTTCCGGACCTTTTCAAGATTCTGGGCGTTCCCGATAGCCAGCGCCGCCTGGTTCGCGAAAATTTCAAGCCAGTCGCAGTCGTCCTGGGTAAAGCCCCCGCTGCCTTTTTTGTTAAGGAGTTCGATAACGCCGATACATTCGTTTTTAAGCCTCATGGGAACGGCAAGCATCGTTTTGGAGGGATAATCTATCATATCGGCGATCTTTTTAAGGTGAAGCTTTTCGTTTTTTACATCGTTTACAATGATCGATTTGTTGTGCGTCGCGACCCATCCGGCTATGCCTTCGCCGAGTTTAACGGTAAAGTTTTTTACTTCCGAGCCTTTCGATCCCAGCGCGGCCTCGAAATACAGTTCCCGTTTTTCCCGGTTTACCAAAAGCAGGCTTGAAGCCTCGCTTTGACAGAGCCGGGTGGCCGACTCCAGTATCTGAACCAGCAATGCGTGAATATCGCCGTAATTCGAATTGATAAGAACGTTTATCTCTATAAGAGTGTTAAATTTAGTCTTATCTATCTTCGACAGCATCGGATATGGGGCGAATCGTCACCCGGCTTCCTGACTGCCGGAACCTTCGGAAGAAGCCTCCGGCACAGACGAAGAATCGTCTTTTTTGGAATTGACCAAATCTCCCAGCGTAAAAGAATCGCTTGATTCCTCTCCCGCCATATACCGGGAAATTTCGTCCCGCTGTACTTTTTTCTGGTAATCCCGAATGGAAAAAGCGGCTTTTTGCTTGTCCGGCTGAAGTTCCAGAACCACGGCCCTGATCTTGTCGCCCGGTTTGTAGCGCTTGAGGGCGTCTTCGGGACTTTCGTCGCGGTTTTCCGGCAGATTGCTTTTATGGATAAGCCCTTCAATACCCCCCGGGACCCTGACAAAGACCCCAAAATCGGTAACCGAAGACACCTCCCCTTCTACCTGGCTTCCGGGCTTGTAGACGGAAGCGAAATTCTGCCAGGGATCCTCGCTAAGCTGCTTAACGCCAAGGCGTATATTGTGATTTTCGCCGTCCGCCTCGATAACCATTACCTCTATTTCCTGACCGGCGGAAAGTTCACTTCCCGGATGTTTGAGTTTTTTGGTCCAGGAAATGTCGTCGCTGTGGAGGAAACCGTCCATGCCTTCTTCCAGCTCTATAAACGCGCCGGCGTTGGTAACTTTGACGATTTTGCGGGTAAGCCGGGTTCCCGGCGGGTATTTTTCGGTGATGTTGGTCCAGGGATTCGCGCTGACCTGTTTAAGCCCCAGCGAAACCCGCCCCGCCTGAAGATGGTAGCCCAGAACCATACATTCGACTTCGTCGCCGATTGCGAGAAGTTCGCCGGGCTTTTGAATTTTCCTGACCCAGGAAAATTCGGATATATGGGCAAGGCCCTCTATGCCTTCTTCCAGCTCTATAAACGCGCCGAAATCGGTAAGTTTGGTCACCCTGCCCTTTACAATCTGGTTAACGTGGTATTTTTCCTCAAAATGCACCCACGGATCGTCGGTAAAATGCTTGAGGGAAAGGTTGATCCGCTTTTCTTCGGGATCGATCCGTATAACCTTGACTTTGATTTCCTGGCCTTTTTTGACAAAGTCTTTCGGCCGCGTTACGTGGCCCCAGCTCATGTCGTTGATATGGAGAAGGCCGTCAAAGCCGCCAAGGTCGATAAAGGCCCCAAACGACGTAAAACTTTTTACAACTCCCGTTATTTCAGTTCCAAGCGGGGTGTTTTCGAAGAATTCCTTTTGTTTGCGGCTAATCTCTTCCTCAAGGCATTTGCGGCGGTTAACGACAATGTTGACTTTTCCATCGGAATAAAGCCGCTCGACGTACAGATTGACTTTAAGGCCCAGCAGCTTTTCCGGTTTATCGACTTTCTGCACGTCCGACTGGCTAATCGGAAGAAAGGCCCGTACCTGGGCGCCCAGGTTGACGTCGAATCCGCCCCGAACCTGCTTTTCAATCGTGCCTTCTACAGGGCTATGATCCTGAAACGCCTGGCGGAGATTCTTCCAGAAAAGCTTTACGTCGGCTTTTTGCTTGGAAACGATGACTTCGCCGTGTTTATTCTCTTTTGAGACGAGAATAACCGAGACAGGATCCCCAATTTTTGGTATTTCGGTAAATTCCGAGAGGGGAATTTTCCCCTCAGACTTGTATCCTACGTCAATGAACACCTGTTCCGGTGTAACCTGTATGACATATCCGTCGACAAGCTGCCCTTCCTCGAGTTGTTCAAGGGATTTGAGGTATTCTTCCTGTAGTTGTGATTGAATATCCCCGGAGTTAGTGTCCGATCCCACTTCCATCTGCGTCATGCTTTGTTTGTCCTTCTCGTATATTTTCTCTATTAATTTGTCATAAACTTGAGGTAAGGTCAAGTACGATGTATCAAGATATACCGCGCCGGGGGCGATTATAAGGCTTCCTTCTTCCTTGTTTTTGTCCAGGGCGTCGCGTTCAGCGATGGAACGCTCGATTTCTTCAAGACTAAGGCCCGAAACCCCCTGTTCAAAGCGGCGTTTTGCCCGTTCGGCAGCCGAGGCGTCCAGGTAAAACAGGAATTCAGCGTCGGGGAAGACCACCGTCGTCATGTCCCTCCCCTCCACTACCGCGTTAAGCCCGGCGGCGATCTTCCTGATATGATCGTTGACCACGTGGCGGATTGGAGTTACCGCCGAAAGCGGGGAAACGAAGCGGTCGATCTCGTCGGAATGGAGCTTGTCTTCCACCATTTCCCCGTCGAGGTATACCTTGCCGTCCCGGTAGTCAAGCCGGGCTTTTTTCGCGAAATCGAGCGCTTTTTCCCCGTCCGTGGGGTCGATACCCGCCCTGAGACAGCCAAGGGTGATGGCCCGGTACAGGCTGCCCGAATTGATATAGGTAAAAGCTTGCCCGCCGGCGCTGAGGTTTTTCGCGAGCATGCTGGCGACGGAGCTTTTTCCGGTTCCCGCCGGCCCGTCGATGGCGATTACCATGTCCTGCCTCCCGTATCCGTTTTCGGCAAAGCCGAATCTATGGCGTATAATTCCTCTTTTGTGAGCGGCCGCGTTTTCCCTTCCGCGAGATCTCCCAGCCGGACGGGGCCTATGCGAACCCGCCGCAGCAGGCAGGGATGAAGGTGAAAATGGGAAAAAACCCGGCGTATTTCGCGGTTTTTGCCTTCTACCAGCACAATGCGAAGGCTTTTTTTGCCGGTTTTTTCCACCATGGCGGCCCTGTAGCGCTGGCCGTCGATTAACACACCGGCGGTAAATTCGTCCACAAAGGCGCCGGGAACCGGCACGGTCGATTCCACCTCGTACTCCTTCTCTATTCCCGAAGACGGATGGCCAAGCCGGGCGCTAAAACCGCCGTCGTTGGTAAAAAAGATAAGTCCCGACGATAGATAATCGAGCCGTCCGACACTGTAAAGGCGTTCCGGCATTTCCGGCGGTAAAAGTTCCAGGGCAAGACGCCTGCCGAAAGAATCGCTTGCCGAACACAGGTATTCGGGGGGTTTGTGCAGCGCCAGGTAACGCAGCCGCTTTTCGGCGGTGACCGGCTTCCCGTCAAGACTGACCTCGTCGCGGGCATACACCTTGGTTCCCGGCTCGGTAACGGTTTTGCCGTTTACGCTTACCCTGCCCTGGGCGATAAAGGTTTCCGAGGCGCGCCGGGACGCGGCCCCGGAACGGGCAAGAACCACCTGGAGCCGCAGGGGTTTTTCTTCCGTTTCGGAAAGACGGGCCGCGCCGGTATGCGCGGCGTTTTTGTCCTCGGCCCCGAGGCGGGAAAAATCATTCAAGCTCAAACCGTTCCGCCTCGTTTTCGTCGAGTTTTGGAAGATCGGCAATGCTTTCCAGCCGGAAAAATTTAAGAAATTCCTTTGTCGTTCCATACTGCACCGGTTTTCCCGGTATGTCCTTTTTTCCCACCTCGCGGATCAGGTTTTTTTCCAGCAGCAGCCGGATCATCGAATCCGCCTGTACGCCGCGAATCGACTCTACCTCGCTCCGGGTAACCGGCTGGGAATACGCTATTATCGAAAGGGTTTCCAGAGCGGCTTTGGAAAAACGGGTCTCGTTCTTTTTTCCGTAATGTTCCTTCAGAACCTCTCCGAATTCCCTTTTTATCGAGATCATCACCCCGCCGCCTATGCGGGCAAGCTCGATCCCGGAATCTTCCCTGGCGTACTTTGCCTCAAGGGCCTCCACGGCGGCGGCCACGGCGTCCTTTCCCAGCCCGGAAACGCGCGAAAGAACCCCGTATTCCATCGGGTCGGTTTCCAGATACAGTATCGCCTCAATCAGGGCGGCTTCTTTTTCCACTCGTTGTTCCTCTATAAACAAAGGCCTGTTCCAAAAACCGGAGTTTTGAAACGGCCCGCGTTATTCCCCGTTTTCGACTTCGTCCGCGGACACCGCGTCTTCCGGAAGCTGTTCGCCGCGGGCCTCTTCTTTGGGCCGTATAAGTATGTCGCCGAACATGCGGTTTTGATACACCACGACCATGCGCAGCTTGACCGCCTCGAGCAGGGCAAGAAACGCGCACACTATGTCCATAACGGAACCCCGCCGGGCGACAAGGTCGGCGAAGCTGCACTCTCCCCTGTTTTCCAGCAGTTCCGAAAGCAGGGTGATTTTCTCGTTAATCGAAACTTCCTCGTAGAGATCGTAGATACGTTCCCTGGTTATGGAGGACATAAGGTTCGAAAATGTCTTGACAAGTTCCCAGAGATCGACCTTTTCCCAAAGGTTCTCTTCACCGAAAGGCAGGGGTTTCTGGAGTTTTTTCCGCTCTATCACCCATTCCGCCTCTTTCCCCCGTTCTTCAATAAGCCCGGCGAGTTTTTTGAATTTCTGATATTCGATAAGTTTGGTTACCAGCTCCTGCCTGGGATCTTCCACGTCGTCAAAATCGATTTCCACCGGAAGGAGCATGCGGCTTTTGATGTAGAGCAGCGAGGCCGCCGTCGCGTGAAATTCCGTCAGATCGTCAAGATCCAGCTCGGCCGCGTAACGCAGATATTCAAGGTACTGTTCGGTAATCTGTGCGATGGGAATGTCGTAGATGTTTACCTCGTTCTTTTTTATCAAAAAGAGGAGCAGATCCAGCGGCCCCTCAAATTCCTTGAGTTTGAAAGTACGGGAACGGCTCGAAAATTCCTGGAGTTCCACGGAACTGGCGCTTGGGGAAGGGCTTTCCATCAATATACGAGTATATCCCGTCCTTTCGAGGTAGTAAATACCCTTTAGTCCGCCGGCATTTGACCGGCGTTTTGTTCCCTTTCGGGGCGGAATATTTCAATCCGTTGATCCGGCAGGGTTTCGAGAATCTTCCGGTACGTGGTTCCCGTTCCCGGCTCACGGGCGCCGGGAATCAGGTCCAGCAGGGGCCGCAGGGCAAAGGCCCGTTCCCGAAGCCGTGGATGGGGGATAACAAGATCCGGCTCGTTGACGATTTGTTCCCCGAAAAGCAGTATGTCGATGTCCAGGGACCGTTCTCCCCAGCGGCGCTCCCGCCGGCGATCCCGGCCGTGGGCGTTTTCCACGGCCCGGAGGGCGGTCAGCAATTCCCCCGGGCCGCCGCCATAGCGGCCCGTTACGGCGGCGTTACAAAAGTCGGCCTGATCCGTCAGCCCCACCGGCGCCGTCGTATACAACGGGGAAAGGCGGCAGTCTTCAAGCAGGCCGCTTAATTCCGCGAAAGCGGAATTAAGCAGTTCCGCCGGCGAACGGCCGTTAAAGGGCTTGTTGGAACCAAGCCCCAGGACGCACAGCGGCATGAAGCGTTAAAAAAGGCCGTCCCCGGATGTTTCCGCGGGGCTCTTGCGCGGTCTCCCCGGTCCCCGGTGGACTTCGCCGGATTCGTCCCGTTGCTGAACGGGCTCAGGCCTTGCGGGGGACGCCGGCTGAGGGGTTTCCGCGGGCTCGGCCGGCCCGGCGGGAGCGGGTTGAGCGGCGGCCGGGGGGGCTACCGGGCCGGCGGAAGCCGGCGGCGGGACCTGCGGTTTGGCGGCGGCCGGCGGAACGGCGGCATGGGGCAGGACCCTGCCCGGGAACATGATTTTTTTGAGTTTTTGTTCTATTTCCGCGGTTACGCCGGGATTATCGATTAGATACTGCCGGGCGTTCTCCCTTCCCTGGCCTATCTTTTCCTCGCCGTAGGCAAACCACGCGCCTTTTTTATCGACAATTTCATATTTTACCGCGGCGTCAAGAATGCTTCCGACGGCGGAAACGCCCTTGCCGAACATAATTTCAAGTTCCGCCTTCCTGAACGGCGGAGCGACTTTGTTCTTCACTACCTTAACCCGGACCCGGTTACCTACAGCGTCGTCTTTGCTCACCTCTATTGTTTCCACCCGCCTGACTTCCAGCCGTACCGAAGCGTAGAATTTTAGGGCGTTTCCGCCTGTCGTGGTTTCGGGATTTCCGAACATCACCCCGATTTTCATGCGGATCTGGTTGATGAAAATAAGGATAGTTCTGGACTTGCCGATAGTGGCGGTAAGTTTGCGCAGAGCCTGGCTCATAAGCCGTGCCTGCAGGCCCATGTGGGCGTCGCCCATATCTCCCTCGATCTCCGCCTGGGGAGTCAGCGCGGCCACCGAATCCACCACGATAATATCGACCGCCCCGGACCGCACGAGACTTTCGGCTATTTCCAGCGCCTGTTCGCCCGTATCCGGCTGGGAGACCCAGAGATCGTCGATGTTGACCCCGAGGTTCTTCGCGTAAACCGGATCCAGCGCGTGTTCCGCGTCGACAAACGCCGCTATGCCGCCGAGCTTCTGGGCTTCCGCTATCGCGTGAAGGGCCAGCGTCGTCTTGCCGCCCGATTCCGGGCCGTAGATTTCGATAATACGGCCGCGGGGATATCCGCCTATCCCCAGAGCCTCGTCCAGGAGAATCGAGCCGGACGGTATCACCTCGATACCCGCGGCGATACTGTGGGCGCCCAGCTTCATAAGGGATCCCTGACCGTACTGTTTTTCGATTTGGAGTCTGGCCGCTTCCAGGGCCTTTTCTTTTTCTTCGCTTGTCGCCAAAGGCGTTCCTTTGGGCTTTTCTTCAGTCATCTTTGCCATCCTTTCCCCCCTCTCCTGTTAATATGGCAAGAACCGTGTTTTTGATTTAATTTACTAAAATAAAATAGCATTTTTTTCGGGAAAAGGGAATAGCCGAGGAAAGCCGAAGTTCTGTCTTAATGAAATGCCATATATGGTAAAGTCCATGTCGCTGCTCTGGGGGCAGGCACACGAAAAAGTTTGGGGGCCTGTCCGCAAAAAGCCGCCACGGAACAAGTCCGGGTCAGTTTTTGCGGCCACCCCGCGTTACTTTTTCGTAGGTGTGCCTGCCAAAATCCCGGCGACATGGACTTCTGCCTTAATCGTTCTTTGATTAAGGCAGAACAGGCAAGAGTAGGCTTCCAACTGTAGAATGCGGTCGTTATAAAATCCGTGCATTCGATCCCAGACAGGTAAATTGAGAAAAAACTGTTAATGTAATATTATTTTAAGGCCTTAAAACCGGTGAATAAAACTTCCAGGCCGTAGTTAAACTGTTCGTCAAATGACAGCCATTCAAAATTACTCCCCAGAATCGTCTCGTAAGGATTGGGAGTATCCGAAGGGAAAGAACGAAAAAAAGTCTCGTCGGACACGGAGGACAAAATATAATTATTTAACATGTGGGTGGCGACCATACATTTATTCTCTTTTACGCCCAAATGCAGCAGGCAAATCATCACGTTTTTCATAAAATCGAAACGCCTGGGCGTTGTGGCCCTTGACCAGGTAAAAATTGCAACCGAATCCCGAAGGGACAACAATTTTTGCCGGTACAGTCCGGCGGCTTCCAGGAGGTATTTTTTCGCGCTGCGTAAACCGCAGGAAGGCTTTATATCGGCGATAAGCGCCTCGGCAATCATGTCGTACAGGTCCTGCTTGTCCTTAATGTGCCGGTAAAGGGAAGCGGCCTTGGTGTCAAGGAAGCCGGCCAGGGTACGCATGGTCAAGTTTTCTATGCCGTCCCGGTTCAGCAGTTCCATAGCAGCCGCGACAATGATTTCCTGGGAAAGGGCCATCGATCCTCCAAAATCTTCAAAAAAAACGCGGAAAGCTCTTGACGTGCTAACATTGTTCGCTTATATTATATAAGCGTTAGCAGTTGATGACTTTTATCGCTGATTTAACGCTAACACAAAAAGCCTGGGAAGGCAAGCATCAAGCAGGAGGATTTTTATGAAACATATTACTTTTAACACGGGACGGGGGAAGATTGGCATGGTTTTATTGACGCTTTGCGCCGGTTTCCCGGTTTTTGGCCTGGGCAATCAGGACGGAAGCCTCACGTGGAAGCGGGACGGCCGGACGGCGGTGGTTACGGGCATTGCCGGCAAGGCAATGGAAGTAAGCATACCGGGAACGCTGGGAGGGCTGGCGGTTACCGCTATCGGGGACAATGCCTTTAAGGGCCGGAACCTGAGCGGCGCTGTTATCGCCGAAAGCGTTACGGAAATCGGGGACAGCGCCTTTCGCGGGAACTTTCTCGCCGCCGTCGATCTTCCCGCCGGGCTTACCCGTCTTGGGGCGGGATCGTTTTACGGCAACCGCCTTGCGCGAGTTGTCATTCCCGAAGGCGTAAGGGTTATCGAGGCTTTCACGTTTCAGAACAACCGCCTGTACGAGGCAGAACTGCCCGATACGGTAATGGCTGTTGGGGAATACGCGTTTTCCGGCAACGAATTGACCGGAACGCCGCGGCTGCCCCCCGCGCTCAGGACAATCGGCGCTGCCGCGTTCAGCGAAAACCTCTTGTCCGGCACCCTTGAAATTCCCCCGGCGGTTACGGAAATCGGCGCCATGGCCTTTTCCGGCAACCGTCTGACCGGCGTCGTTCTTCCCGGCGGCATTACCGCCGTCTCCGCCATGGCCTTCAGCGGCAACCGTCTGACCGGCATAACAATACCCGCTTCCGTCATCGTTATTGAAGAGAACGCATTCTCTTTTAACGAAATAAGCGCCGTGGTTAT
>JAIRSC010000170.1 GCA_031255645.1 Treponema sp.
CGCTCGGCGAAAACGGCGTACACAGGGCCGTCGAGACTTCGGGCTTCGCCCCGGCGGAGCTTTTCGGGCGGATTGCGGCCCGGACGGATCTTGTTCTTTTTGACATTAAACACCACGACCGGGAACGCCATATCGCGGGAACCGGCGTGGACAATACGCCCATCCTCGAAAACCTCCGCCGCCTTGACGGAAAAGGCGTTCTTCCCCGTATTCCGGTTATTCCCGCCTACAACGACGGCCCCGCCGACGCGGAAGCCTTCGCCGGCCTTCTTGTCTCGCTGGGCCTGAAAACCGTCCAGCTTTTGCCCTTTCATCAATTCGGCAAAAAAAAGTACGAGCTTCTGGGCGCGGCCTATCCCTACGCCGATTCTCCGATACTTCATCCCGAAGAGCTCCGGCGGTACCGCGAAATTTTTACCGAAAACGGCGTAGACGCTTTTTTTTAGCCAAGCCTGTTGTAATAGGGAAAGTGATCTACCATACATCCCAAAACAAGCTGGGGCAGATACTTTTTGTAACAGTCTTCTTTTTTTCGCCTTCCCGTCAGGTATTCGAACGCGAAAAGAACGCTTTTGCGGGCCAGCTCAAACTGGTTCTGGAACAGAGTTGCCGTGAGGGTATGCGATTTGAGTTTTTTGTTGAGCCGGGGATAGAGATCCTGTCCCAGACTAACCACGTTTTTGTACTGGCTGTGCTTGTCGAACCAGTCGCAGACCCCGAGGGAATTGTAGGACGTAACATATATGCCGCTTAGCCCCGGATTAAGACGGAGCAAAGCGCCGGTCTGTTCGTACACTATCCTTCTGTCTTCGTGGGTTTCATAAATGTCCACGACCTTCAGGCCGTATTTTTCCGCGTTGGACAAAAAGCCCTCAACACATTCCTGGTGAACCGGCATGTTTTTGTTTCCCACAAACAGCGCGATTTTTTTTGTCTTTCGCCGGGGGCTCAGAACGGTTCCCAGATATTCGGCCGCGATCCGTCCGGAAATATAGTTGTTTATCCGCACAAGTCCGGTAAACGAGGGAATCGTTTCGTCCCCGGTTATGGTGTTGTAGATGATCGGAATTCCCATCGCGCCCAGGGCTTCCAGTTCGGGGCGGTAATTTTCAAACTGGTAGCTGCAGGTAAGAACCAGGGCGTCGGGCCGGTTGTCCCGCAGTTTTTCAAGAATCTGCCGCAGTTCTTCCGGCGTTTCCAGCGACGGGAACGGGTGCTCGATGATCCGGCATTTGCTGTCCCTGAGTTCCGTGGCGGCCCTGCGTATCCCCTCGGCGCAGTATTGAAAAAATTCCCTGGGCCCCACGGGATAAACGGCGGCGATGCGCAGTTCCTTCCGTACCAGCGTCCTGGCCGTCTCGTTCGGGGTATAGTTCATCTCCGCGGCGGTTTGCAGGATCAGAGACCTGGTTTTTTCGCTGATTTTGGACTTGCCCCGCAGGGCCTTGGACACCGAGTTGGCGCTTATCCCCAGGCGGACGGCAATGTCTTTGAGAGTAGTACGCATATCCTTGCCTGAATAATAGCCGATTATTCGTTTTTTGTGTATCGGGCGGCTTTTTCCCCGCGAAAATTCCCGCTCCTGTCACGAAACCCGCGAAACGGCGCGTTTTTTTAAAAAAAAGCTTGCGTTTCCGCGAAAGCGGTGATATTCTGTACGGACTGGGTTAACGTTAATTCCAAAGACGCCGGCGTCCATCGGGGCGCCGCTTATAAGACGACGCGGGTTAACGTTTATCCTTGGGATTAACGTTTAGCCTTCGTAGAAGGAAAGCGCGTTATCCGAAAGCCTGGTTTAGTGCCCCGTGACAAACTACGTTTGCGCGCTTTGCTCCGAGGAGCTTCATTCCAGGCCACAACAGGACGGAACGATGGGAATTCTCGAGGAATTGTTTGACATTAGCGGAAAAACGGCGCTCGTAACCGGCGCGGCCGGAGGCATCGGGGCCTGTACGGCGGAAGTGTTTTGCGCTCTTGGGGCCGATGTCCTGCTTGTGGACATCAACGGGGAGGCCCTGGAAGCCCAGGCCGCGAAGATGAAGGGCCTTTCCGGACAGGCCCGCCCTTTCGTCTGCAACGCGGCCGACGAATCCGAAGTTACCGGCCTGCGGGATGAAATCCTCAAAAAACCCGGTCATGTCGATATCCTTGTCAACAGCCACGGCATTGCCCGCAGGGCGAGCGCCGACGAAATAACCGCCGAACAGTTCGACGTTCTTTTGGAAGTCAACCTTCGCAGCGTGTTCCTCCTTACGGCCCTCATAGGCCGGACCATGACCGCGCGGGGAAGCGGGGCCATCGTGAACATTTCCTCGACGGCGGCCCATGTTTCCATGCCGAATAACGTAAACTACGCGGCCTCCAAGGGGGGCCTTGAGGCGATGACCCGTTCCTTTGCCGGCGAATGGGCCGGCAGGGGCGTCCGCGTCAACGCCATAGCTCCCGGACCCTGCAGGACGGGCTTTACCGAAAACCTCTATAAACAGGATCGCTACGTTGAAAATCTTTTGAAAAAAATCCCCCGTGGGGAAATAGCGGTCCCGATGGATATTGTGGGTTCCATACTGCTGCTTTCCACCAGGGCGGGAATAAACATTACAGGACAAACCCTGATCGTAGACGGGGGCTTTACCATCATTTAATTCACGGAGGGCGATATGAGGCTTAAGGATAAAATCGCTATCGTAACAGGAACGCGCACGGGTATCGGGAAGGCGATTGCGCTGCGTTTTGCCCGGGAAGGGGCGCGTGTGGTAACCTGCATTCGTCCGGGGAAAGGCGGCGAGGACACGGCCGGCGAAATAAAGGCCGCCGGGGGCGACGCCCTGTTTGTCCAGTGCGACGTTTCGCTGGAGGCCGACGTGATAAACGCGGTACAAAAAACCGTCGAGGCTTACGGGCGGCTCGACATTATCGTCAACAACGCCGGGGTAAATTTTGTAAAGCCCTTCGCGGAAACCGCGACGGAAGACTGGGACAGGGTAATCAACACCGATCTTCGGGGAACCTTTTTCTTCTGCCGTTACGGTATTCCCGAAATGCTGAAAGCGGGGGGCGGCAGCATTATCAACATTACGTCGGTTCACACCGTCGCGGGACTCCCCGAGGCCGCGCCCTACGACGCCGCGAAATGGGGCGTCGTGGGAATGACGAAATCCCTTGCCGTGGAATACGCGGCCCGCAACGTGCGGGTAAACGCCCTTTCGCCGGGCCTTATCGACACCCAGATATGGACAGACATCATGAACGCCGCGCCGGACCGGGAAGCGTGCCGCCGTTACTGGGCTTCCAACATTCCCGCGGGACGTCCCGGCACGTCGGAAGAAATCGCCGCCGCCGCGGTATTTCTCGCGAGCGACGAGGCAAGCTACTGCACCGGCAGCAATATCATCGTTGACGGCGGCATGACCGCCCAACTGGTAAGCCGGCAGAATTTTGAGTCGAAGGCGCTGGAAGGGGGATCCCGCGCGTGAGGCGCGCGGGGCGATCAGCGCGCCCGGTACAGGCGCTGATGCGTCGAGGGGAGAGTATTAGTAATGGGAGAAACCTGCATGATTGAACGATGCGGCTATCGTGGAACGGAAGCCTATAAACTCAAAAACGATCACATAAGGGTAACGGTTTTTAAGACAGGCGGAAAGGTAGCTTCAATACAAAAGAATAACGCCGAATACATTTCCCAGGGTAAAGGCGATAGTTTTATTGTCCCCGTGTTTGAGGGAAACTTCGGCGAATATGATCTTTCCGGCTTCGACGATATGGTTCCCACGGTCAACGCGGGATTGATACAAAGCGGCGTTTTTAGCGGCGTCCACATGGCGGATCACGGCGAGATCTGGGCTCTCGACTGGAAAACGGAAATCGAAGCGGAAGAACTCCGGGCGTATATCGACGGCGTTCGTCTGCCTTACCGTTTAAGCAAACGGCTGACCCTGCGGAAAAACAGTTTGTGTATTCAATATGAACTACAAAATAAATCGGCTTTCGCGTTTCCCTGTCTTTGGGCCGCGCACATGCTCATCAACGCAAACGAACATACGCGGATCGTTCCCGGCGACGCCGTTTCGAAGGTTCGGGTAACCCTGGATATGTCCAGCAGGCTGAACGGTTTCGGATCGCTTCACACATGGCCGGAAACCGCCGACAGAAACGGCGAATCCTATTGGCTGGACCGGCTCCAGAAAAGAGGCGCCGGGGTCTGCGAAAAATATTACTTTGACAGCCCTCTCAAAAACGGCGAAATACGAATAACGAATCCCAATATGATCATACGCTTTGATCCCGAAACGGTTCCCTATATGGGAATCTGGCTTAATTCCAGCGGTTACAAAGATCAATACAACATAGGAATAGAACCGGCAACCGCGCCGATGGATTCTCCCGAGAACGCGCGGCAATGGGGATATCCCGCCGAACTGCCGGGAAACGGCCTTGTTCGGTGGAAGCTGGAAATCGAGCTGGAATGATTGTGAACGATTATCATCGTCGCTGTTCTGCTGGACGTTTACCGCAAACGAAAGCGGATCTAAGATTCGGACGCGAAAAATCTCCGTATAACGGAGAACAAATTTAGTGAAGACAGTATGGAGGATGACATGAAACGAGGATTGAGCATTACCGGTATTATTATGGCGCTGGCGCTCATAATGATGAGCTGCGGCGGGAGCGGCGGCGCGGACGGCGGAACAGGGGCCGCGCCGGACGCTTCGGACGATCTCTACATTGGCGTGTACTGCCTGGGAAATCTTGAATACTTCTACGACCACAAGATCGGCCTTAGGGCCGCGGGCGAAATGCTGGGCGTACAGACCAAGTACACCGGCCCGGCGGATTACGACATGACCGCCATGATTAACGCCTTTGAACAGGCCATCGCGGAAAAACCCGACGGCATTATCACCTTCGGCGCCGAGGGCGTTCTGCAGCCGGTTATCGACAAGGCGGTGGACGCCGGTATTCCCGTGGTGACTGTGGACGGAGACGTCAGCGCGTCCAGGCGGATCTCCTTTGTGGGAACCGGCAGCTACGACGCCGGCCTTGTGGGGGGCAGCGCCCTGGCCAAGGCTATCGGCGAAAGTGGCGAAGTGGCGATCCTTACCGAACCCGACGTAGAGCTTCACCGGAACCGCGCCGCCGGTTATCAGGACGCGCTGGCCCGGTATCCGGGCATCACCATAGTTCAGATCGGCGATACCAAGGCCGATCCGGTTCACACGATTGACGTTACCAA
>JAIRSC010000133.1 GCA_031255645.1 Treponema sp.
GCTGTACCATTTGGTGGGCCTTCCTCCCGTAAAGGTGTACGCGGTCATAAAACTATTACTGCGCTCCCTGACAATTCCAGTCAATAGAGTTCGCCAGCACGCTAGGGCGCCAGGTTAAAGCCTTTATTACGGCAGAGAGCATGATCACCGCGGCCTCCGTGCCGCCTTACTTGCGCAGCAGCCAGGAAAGAGTACAGCCCCAATCGCCGGGAAAATCCGGGGAATCGAGCTTAAGACTGAACCAGCCGTGTTTGCCTTTGAAGCTTAGGGCCAGGGAAGCGTCATAGAACGTCTTTGGCCCGGCGGCTTTCATTTCCGTGGTATAACCGAACCCGGCTTTGCATTGAAAAAAGCCCCTGCTCCAGACAAGACTTTCGCGCAGCCGCAGTGAATCGAAGCGGTATTCGCCGGCCCGTATCGTTCCCGGAAAAGACGGATGTTCTTCGGGATTTTCTTTCTTGATACCGGAAACGTTGATCCGGCTGTCAAAGCCCAATTGAAACAGCCTGAGCGAGACAAGGGCTTCCGCCCCGGCGCTTTCTTTTTCGGGAACCCGGCTGTCGTTTTTCAGGCTGAATGAAAGAGCGCGGACGCCGAAGGATCCGCCGCCCTGTTGGGGACGGTAGTAAACGCCGAATGAATAACGGTTCGGCGTTTCCGCCAGTTCCCAAAAAGCTCCGGGATCGCTGTCCTCCGTTTCGGCGGCCCGTACAAGCGCCTGGATCCTGAACAGACTCGCGCGCCTGCCCCTTCGTTCAAGCCTGGCGGCGAAACGGAGTTCCGCTCCGTTTTCGCCGCCGTCCGGCCCGGTATAACGGCTGCCGGAACCGTCCGCGGCAAAAGACAGCCTCCAGGGTCTGTCGCCGAAGCGGAGGCCCAGGTTACCGTAAAAACCCCGGCCATAGGCGAAGGTTTCCGACCAGGCGCCGTCCGCGGCAAGGCCGAATCCGGGGAAATGCAGCGTAACGCTTCCCGCGTAAACGCGAAAGTCCCTTTCGGGCAGGGCGGGTTTATGGCTGAACCAGCCGGACTGCGTTCTTGGAGGAATCGTTCCTTCGGCATAGTAACCTTCAAGCCGCGCCCAGGAATTCCGCGAAAAAGAAAGCGTTGTCCCCGCGGTAACAGCGCCCCCTCCGGGAGAAAAAGAAAGCGTAGTACCCGGCTCTCCTTCCGATTTCAGGGAAACCGCCCCAAAAGCCTTAACGCGGAATTTCGGGGAAGAACCCGCTTCCAATTCGGAGCTTGCCAGATGAAGATAAAACGACGGAAGGGCCGTGGTGGAGCTTTCGGTTTTCAGTTCGCTTTGGGACGGGACGCGGTTTTCTTCAAACGGAAGCCCCTTGAGCCGGGGATTTGTAATCCGCGCGGCAAGGCCGGATGTTGTTATCATCCCGTATAAAAACCGTGAACCGGTCGGTTTGTGGTATACCCCGCCGGAGAACGCGGCAAGGCTGTTTTCGCTAAAGCTTTCCGCAAACGCGCCCCGGGACGAAGCGTTTCTGCGATCCGTATACTGGACGCGAAAACCAAGACCCGACGCGGGCATTTCAAGAACAAGCCGGGCGCGCCCGGAAAGGTTTCCGCCGCGTTCCCAGGAACCGGCAAAGAGCAGGGAAAGGGCCGGCGTTTCCGGCCGGTTTTTCGCGGCGGGAGCCGGTTCCCCGGCAAAAACCGGGCCCGCGGCCAGCGAACACGCGGCCCACAAAAACAAAAGGCGCTTCATACCCCTTATAGGGCATGAAACGCCGCCGCGCTTGTACCGGCAATTCCAAATTTACGCGAATTGGGACCGTTTCAAAGGAGCGAAACCCGCCCGCCAAAAAACAACGCAAACGGGAACGAAGGCTATGCCTCTTTTTCCTTTCGCAGTTCCGCCAGGGCTTCCAGGCCAAAAATGTCTTTTGTCTTGAGCTCCCCGGCGATGGAGTTGGGCACCAGCATCATTGAGTTTCCCGCCTTGAGACCCTCGTTCAAAATCGAAAGTATCTTGAGCTTCATTGCCGCTTCGTTTTTCGCGTAGATGCTTACCGCCTCTTCCAGTTTTTTGGCGATCTCGATCTCCGCGTCGGCCAGGAGGATCCGGCCCTTCTTTTCCCGTTCCGCCTGGGCGATTCGGGACAGGGAATCCTGGAGCGCTTCGGGAATCTGGATATCGGTGATTTCGATATGCTGGATGGTGATGCCCCATTCGGTGGTTTTCCGGTCTACTTCTTCCTGAATCTGTTTCTGGATCACCTCGCCGTGTTCCAGGAAGGTGGAAAGGTCGTGGCC
Source organism: Treponema sp. (assembly GCA_031255645.1). Lineage (GTDB taxonomy): Bacteria > Spirochaetota > Spirochaetia > Treponematales > Breznakiellaceae > JAIROH01. The sequence goes on from JAIRSC010000133.1 coordinate 2,272, forward strand.
GGAAACGGAATTTCGCAGGGCGGTTTTGGCGGAGAGAACCACCGCGTCTTCGTAGTTTTCCACTTCGAGGACGGCTTTTTCCGGATCCCAGACCAGCCAGAAGCAGAGGGCGTCCACGGTGACGGTTACCGAATCGCCGGTGAGGGTTTCCTGGGCGGAGAAGTCGGTTACCCGGATGCGGAGGTCTACGGTCTGCGCGATCCGGTCTACCAGCGGAACAAGGACAAAAAGGCCGGGGCCTTTTACCCCATGGAAACGGCCGAACCTGAGCACAACGGCCCGTTCCCATTCGTCGAGTTTGCAGATTGCCGAAACAAGGAGTATCCCGGCGAGGATTGCCGGGGGCCATACAAGATCCGCGCCCGCCGGCGTTTTTCTCCCAAGGAACCACATCACGGGGAACGAGAAAAATCCCCACAGGAGGATTAGCAGCAGCGCCCCTTTTACGGGAAAGCCCCGCGCTTTCTTTCGGGCGCCGGGATTTTTTATCAGCGGCGTTTTTTCCCCGCCGGCCTTGCGTTCGTTAAACAGATCCATACAAACCTCCGTGTTTTAGGTCTTTTTCAGCATCTCCGCCAATTCCGTTTTTGAAACCCCCAGGGCTTCCATCTCGCCGATAAACCGGTCCAATACCTCGCGGACTTTCCGTTTCCTGCTGTCGTCTTCCAAAACCGGCTCCTTGTCCGATACGTAGGTGCCGCTCCCCACCTGGGTAATCAGAACGCCGAGGATTTCCAGTTCTCCGTAAGCTCTGGCGATGGTGTTGGGGTTGATTTTCAGGGACACCGCGAGGGAACGGATTGTGGGCAGCCTGTCGCCGGGCCGTATCCGCTTTGAAAGGATGGCGTATTCAATCTGCCGGATGATCGGCCGGTAAATCGGCGTCCCGTCGGCCGGGTTCAGGCTGAAGCTTATTCCCGTTTTGGCGTTTGTACTGCTCATCTGGTACAATCTTAAATGAGCGCCGCGATATGTCAAGTGCGCCGTTCCACGATGCCGCCATTCCATAGACAGGATTCGCCGGTTTCGCGGTCGTCCGCCCGGTCAATTTTCTTCAGCTTCGCGGGCCGGGTTTAAGCGTTGGGAAGGCTCGCGCGTTATGCCCGCGGCCGGTGTTACCCGGCTATGTCGAGACTGGTCTTGAAGTTTTCCAGCACCGCGTCCGGGGAAGGTCCCGCGTCTACGTTGACGAGCAGGCCTTTTTTCCGGTAGTAGTCGATAAGGGGAGCGGTTTGTTCGCGGTACACTTCAAGACGTTTGGCGATGGCTTCTTCCCTGTCGTCGTCCCGGATATAAAGCTCACCTCCGCAGGAATCGCAGATCCCGTTCTGTTTCGGTTTGCCGAACAGGATATGGAAATTCGCCCCGCATTTCCGGCAGGTTCTCCGGCCGCCGAGACGCTCAAGGACAAGGGTGTCGGAGAGGTCGAAATTTATAACCTTGTCCACGGCGGAAAACCCGGCCAGGGCTTCCGCCTGGGGTATCGTGCGGGGAAAGCCGTCGAGAATGTAGCCTTTTTGGGCGTCGTCCCGGGCAAGCCGTTCCCGTACCAGGGCGATGGTGGTTTCGTCGTCCACAAGTTTTCCCGCGTCAAGGATCGCCTTTACGCTGCGGCCCAGTTCAGACTGCTCCGCGATGGCCGCCCGGAAAATGTTCCCCGTACTGATGTGGGGAACCCCGATAACATTCACGGCCCTGACGGCCAGCGTACCCTTTCCCGCTCCCGGAGGGCCCAAAAAAATCAGCTTCATGGCAAGAGTGTAGCACGCATTTCCGGCTTTTGAAAGGCGCGCGGGCGCCGATCCCCGCCGTGACGGGAACGGGGCCATGCGGGGAACGGAAGAATCGACGCAAAATCGTTGAGTATTTCCCAAAACTCTGTTAGTTTTATGACATGGCTCATTGTATAGTACCCGAAGCGGAAGCGATTCTCGACAGGGAGTTTCCGGTTCTGGACAAAGGTTTTGTACGGCTCGTGGATTACCTTGGAGGCGACAGGCGGGTTGTCCAGGCGGCCCGGGTGTCCTACGGAGAAGGAACAAAAACCTACCGGGAGGACGCGGGGCTTATCGACTATCTTTTGCGAAACAGGCACACCAGCCCGTTTGAACAGGTGGCGCTGACCTTTCATATAAAGCTTCCCATTTTTGTGGCCCGCCAGTGGATTAGGCACCGGACCGCCAGGCTGAACGAGATTTCGGGCCGCTATTCGGTCATGAACGACGATTTTTACATTCCCGCCGCGGAGGACGTGGCGCTTCAAAGCGCGGACAACAAACAGGGCCGCTCCGGCGCCGTCGATCCGGAAGAAGCGGAAACAATCCGCGGCGGTTTTGCGGCGGGCCAGAAACGGGCCTATGGAGATTACCGGGAACTGGTTGACCGCGGCCTCGCGCGGGAACTGGCCCGGATTAACCTGCCCCTTTCCCTTTATACCGAATGGTACTGGCAGATAGATCTGCATAACCTGTTTCATTTTCTGGAACTGCGCCTTGATTCCCACGCGCAGAAAGAGATACGGCTTTACGCGGGAGTTCTTTTCGACATTGCGAAAAAAATCGCTCCCTGCTGCTGCGCCTCGTTTGAAGAGCATGCGCTTAAAGGAGTGCGGTTTTCCGGGGCGGAATTTGCCGAACTGCGGCGGCGGCTCCGGGCCGCCGGGGCGGGGACAGCCGGAACGGACAGGGGGGGAGACTTCCCCCCCGAACTTACGGACAAAGCGCTTGCGCGATTTGAGGAAAAAATTACAACCGGGAGGCAAACATGAGTAAACCTGTCGTCGTGGTACTGGCGGCCGGAATGGGGAGCCGTTACGGCGGACTCAAGCAGATGGACAAAATCGGCCGAAACGGGGAAGTGCTTCTTGACTATTCGGTCTATGACGCAAAACGGGCGGGTTTCGGGAAGGCGGTGTTCATTATTCGCCATGATATTGAAAAGGATTTCGGGGAACTTGTCCTTGGGCGCATCGGAAAAAACTTTCCCTGCGAACTGGCGTTTCAGGAGATGGACAGCCTTATCCCCCCGGAGATTTTTGCCGGGGCGCGGGAGCTTAACCGTACCAAGCCCTGGGGAACCGCCCACGCCCTGCTCTGCGCGGAAAAAAACATAGACGCGCCGTTTGCGGTGATCAACGCCGACGACTTTTACGGAAGGGAAGCCTTTGCGGTGATGGGAAGCTATCTGTCGGGGAATGTCAGCGAAGGGGCGATTGTTCCCTACCGTCTTGAAAAAACCCTAAGCCCCATGGGTACGGTTACCCGCGGGGTCTGCGAAGTGCGGAACGGCTATCTTGCTTCGGTTGACGAGCTTACCGCCATTGCCCGCGAAGCCGACGGCAAAATCTACAATACCTCGGACGGGACAAAACGCTTTCTGGAAGACGCGACGCCCGTCTCGATGAATTTTTGGGGTTTCCCGCTTTCTGTCTTTGCCGATTTGCGGCGTTATTTTGACAAATTTCTTGCCGCGTCGGCGGCGGAACCCAAAGCCGAATGTTACCTCCCCTCGGCGGCCGACTGGTTTATCAAAAACGGGCTGCTGAAGATACGATCCCTTGAAACGGACGCCGGCTGGTTCGGGGTTACCTACAGGGAAGACAGGGAGGCGGCCATAAAGCGGATCGGTGAATACACCGCGGCGGGAGTATACCCGGAACAACTGTGGAGTTAAGTGATTGAGCCCTTGCCTTTCCGGTATGATACGATCTATCGTATTGTAACTGTATCATAACAACTATCCGCCGGACCGGAAAAACACTGACAGCGCGTGTCCGGCGTTTTTAGATACGGCCGATTGGTGGGCGATTAACTCAGTGGCGAGAGTGCTACCTTCACACGGTAGAAGTCACTGGTTCGAATCCAGTATCGCCCACCAATCGGCTTTTGTTTACAGGCCGGACA
>JAIRSC010000058.1 GCA_031255645.1 Treponema sp.
AGCATAAACACGGTAAACACCACCGCGAAAACAAAGAACACCGGCATCCCGCTGTGATAGGCCCCGGCGCTGAAAAACATCAGCGGAAAGAGCAGGATAAAGACAAGCACGATGGTGATAAAATAAAAAAGGCGGTAACGCCCGCTGCGGTTCGAAAGATACAGGAAAACAAGGGCCAGCAAAAACGAAAAAAGACAGGCGACGCTGTTCAGCGGCGCCGCCCCGATGGAAAAACCCAGCGCCGCCACCAGGAGGCTTATCACCGCCCCCGCCAGGGCCAGCACGTTGAACAGCCGCACCCGGAAATCAAGTTCCTTCCCGAAGAAGGTCCCCAAAAAAGAGCGGACAAGCTTTTTCATGATTCATGATTGTAGCACAGATTCCTCCGCTTGTGAGCGGCCCAGAAGTGCTTGTGAGCGGTCCGCGGGCGCGTTTGTTTGGGCGGCGCGGCGTTGTCTTTTCGCGGGATTTACTGTAGCATAAACCCAATGTACCAGCTAAAGAACCGAGGCGGCCGGCGGGGTGATCCGGAGATCGGCCGGCTTTTGAAGCCGCTGTGGCTTTTTTTGTGCGCGTTCCTGTATCTTCAGGGTTTGACGGCGCAGACCGGCAATTCCTCCGGGGCGCTGAAGTTCGCCGTTGTCCCGGATTCGGTGCGGCCCGGCGACCCCTTTGTGGTCGTCGCCGCGGGCAGGCCCTTTTCCACCAGCGGAGGGAGCCGGCCCAGGGCGCGGCTGTTCGGGAACGCCGGCAGGCGTATCGGGCAGGCGTTCTTTTTCAGCCTGTACCCGGAAAGCTCCCGGGGGCCTGTCTACGCGGCGCTGATGGCCGCGCCCTCGACAGCCGCGCCGGGCGGCGCGCGGCTTCGGATTGAGGAAAACGGCGCGCTGCTGGGAGAGCTTTCCATCACCATAGAGAGCCGGGAGTTCAGGACGGAAAACCTTGTACTGACCAGCGCGATGTCGGATATCCTTACCGTTCCCGATCCGCAAAAAACGCGGGAAACGGAACGGCTCCTTCAAATTTTAAACCGCACCGGCGAAGAACTGTTTTGTACCGGCGGTTTCGCGCTGCCGGTAAACTCCAGGGTTCAGACGAGCCGTTTCGGAAGCCGCCGGGTCAACAAATACCCGGACGGGCGCAGCGCCACCTCGATCCACGCGGGTATCGATTACCGCGCGCCGGAAGGAACCCCGATTACCGTCTGCGCCCCCGGCAGGGTCGTGTTCGCCGGGCCGAGAATCGTAACGGGGAATACGGTTATCATCGAGCACATGCCGGGAGTGTATTCGCTCTGTTATCATCTGAGTAAAATCAGCCTTTCCGAGGGCCAGGTCGTCAAAACCGGCGACGCCCTGGGAGAGGCGGGGGCTACCGGTTTCGCCACCGCCGCCCATCTCCACTGGGAACTGAGGGTGGCCGGGGAAAACACCGATCCCGAAGCGTTTGTCGGCCGCACGCTCCTTGACAAAGACGCTATTTTGGCTAAACTGGGTGAATAGCGCGGCTGTCCCGAAACTTCGGTTTTTGGGACTGGCTCCAGTGTCCGCCGCGGATTCAAAAAACCCACGCGGGGCTTTCCAAACCCCGGCGCGGGAGAAATCATATTTTTTACCCAAAAGGAGGTGAATCAAGCTTGGCTCATATTGTCGTTGACGAAAACGAAATGCTGGAAAAGGCCATCAAGCGCTTTAAGCGCATGGTGGAAAAAGAGGGAATTATCCGGGAATATAAAAAACGGGAATATTACGAAAAACCTTCTACGATTCTGAACCGGAAAAAGAAAGCGATTGCCCGTAAACTAATGAAGAAAAGCCGCAGAGGCCGCACGGAATATTGATCTTCCGTGTGAGCGGCTGGCGGACCGCCGCCGGCCGCTTGTGCGCTTGTGAATGAAGAATATGTCAAAAAAAATACCGCTCTTTCGCACGTTTGTCTGTTTTTTTTGCTGCGTTGGTTTTCTCTCCTGCGTATCCGCCCCAAAACGGCCGGAACGGTTCGGGGAACTAAACGCTTTCGCCTGGCGGAGCGTGTTGGGAGAAGACGGCCCGGTAGAGGGGATCGATCTGCTGAAAGGGAAATTTTCCGGGCCCGCGCTGGAATTCTGGGCGATCCGGGCCGATTTAACAAAGCCGAATATCGAGGTGTTTGCCGGGCCGCTGCCGGAAGACGGAACGATCCGGGCCGTCACGGTTTCGGCTTTTGCCCAAAACCACGGATGCGTCGCGGCGATTAACGCCAATCCCTTCGAAATTACCGGCGAAAAGGGCCTCTCCCGGGTGGAGCGCGCGCGGACGGTGGGGCTTGTGGTTTCCGGGGGTGTTGTGATCTCCCCGCCCAATCCGCGCTACGACGCCCTGGTAATTTACGGCCCGGCAAAGGCCCTGAATACCCCGGAAGTTCCGCGGGCCGCGGTGATTAGCCAGGCGGAGGCGGTATCCCCCTCCGGCGCGTCCGGTTTCGGGGCGATTGAAACCGCCGCCGGGGGCTTTTACCGGATACTTGAAGGCGGAAAGCCCAGCGCCCAGGCCCTGTCGAAGCGGGGCGATGTCCGCCACCCCCGGAGCGCCGCGGGTATTTCGGCGGATCGCCGCTTCCTTTACCTGTTGGTCATAGACGGACGCCGCCCCGGCAGCGCCGGCGCCACGGAAGCGGAAACGGCCGCCCTTATGGAGGGCCTGGGCGCCGCCGACGCGCTCTGTTTTGACGGCGGCGGTTCCAGCGCGCTCGTCCTGCGGCAGGGCGGGGAACGCCCGCGCGCGCTCAACACCCCGGTCAACGGCGTTCCGGGCCGGGAACGCCGGGTAACGGCCTGCCTGGGGATTCGTGTCCGCCGGGCGGAAGACGGCCCCTGAACGGCTCCAGGGGCGCGGTATAGTAGGCGGCATTTACTTAGCCGCGGATTCCCGGCTATACTTTCGGAGAGATTATGAAAAATATATCGGTTGCGGTGAAAATCGCCGGCTGCGCGGCGGGGCTTTTGGTACTTGCGGCGGTTTTCTTTTTTGGCTGGTTAAGCCTGAACGAATACAGGCCTTCCGCCACGGAAGCGGTTCCGGTAAAGGGGAACGCGCCAGCCAGGGTTCCCTTTGAAAAGCCCCTGGAGCTTTATTCCTGGAACATCGGCTACGCGGCCCTTGACGCCGCCCAGGATTTTATTCTGGACGGCGGAAGCGGGGTACGGCCTTCTTCCAGGGGCTTTGTCGAAAACAATACGTGGGCAATACAGTCGTTCCTCGCTTCCCGGGCGGCGGATTTTGTTTTTCTCCAGGAGGTAGATGTTAATTCCCGCCGTTCCTACGGCATCGATCAGGCGGATTATTTTGCCGGTTCCTGGCGGGGAACTTCGGCGTTTGCCCTCAATTATTTCTGTAAATTTGTGCCGTATCCTTTTCCCCGCTTTTTGGGGCGGATAGAAAGCGGGCTGCTTACCCTCAACACCTTCTACGCCGGAACCCAGGCGGAGCGCATAGCCCTTCCGAGCCCCTTCGGCTGGCCGGTGCGGACCGCCCAGCTCAAACGCTGCCTTTTGGTAGAACGGCTTCCCATAGCGGACAGCGACAGGGAGCTGGTTCTGATCAACCTCCACATGGAAGCCTACGATTCCGGCGAGGGAAGGGCCGCCCAAATGAGGATTTTGGCCGATTTTCTGAACGCCGAATACGCCAAAGGCAATTACTGTGTCGCGGGCGGGGACTTTAACGCGAATTTTCCCGGCGCGGAAGACAATTTCCCCCTTGTCGACACGGATCATTTCATGCCCGGAACCATAGAGCCGGATTCGGCGGGAGGGGTCTGGGCCGCGGACAGCGCCGTTCCGAGCGCCCGGCTTCTTGACAGGCCCTATAACGGCGACAGGGAGGACAACCAGTTCTACGTTATAGACGGCTTTCTTGTTTCTCCCAACGTACGGGTCGATTCGGTAAGAACCATAGACCTGGATTTTAAAAATTCGGATCATAATCCGGTCAAGCTGACTTTTACGCTGCCGCAGGACGGGGCCGACACGGCAAACTAAAAAAAGTTGCGGTTTTTCATTTTTTTCTCGACAAAATCCTTTTTTTTGTATAGAATAGAGTCATGTTAAACTGGACTGAGTATACAGCCGATTGGCCGGATCTTCCCTATCCGAATTTTATCGCCGCGCTTGACGGTATTGAAGAAAAATGGGGCGAAAAAACCGCCATCTACTACCGTTCCGGAAAGCAAAAGGACTTTGCCAGATGGTCGTATCGTTTTTACGCCGCCGAATGCCGCCGTATCGCGCGGGGGCTTGTCAAGGCGGGGCTGAAAAAAGGCGACCGGATCGTTCTGTGGGCGGAAAATCGTCCCGAATGGATGGCCGCCTGGATGGCCGCGGCCATCGCGGGCTGTATCATTGTTCCGGTCGATTATCTTATCGGCGAACAGGAATGTGGGAACATTATCTCGATAACCGGGGCAAGGGCGTTCTTCTATTCAAAGCGGAAAGAGGAATTCGCTCGTTCCCTGGACATCCCTGAGGCTTTGCGGATCTGCATCGACGACGCCGAAGATTACGGCGCGTTCGGAATCAACGCCGAAGGTACAAGCCTGCCTTCGGTTGACAGCATTGCGCGGCGGGACCCCGTTTCCGTTGTGTTTACATCGGGAACCACGGGTTTCGCCAAAGGCGTTACCCTTTCCCACTGGGGAATCATCGCCAATGTAAACGCCGCCATACTCGCCATTCAGCCTACTTCCGACGATCTTTTTATCAACGTACTGCCCCTGCATCATACCTATCCGACGGCCTGTTCTTTCGCGGCCCCGCTTATTTTGGGATCGGGCGTTATCATCGTTGAAAAACTTGTGGGCAAGGTGGTCATAGACGATATCCGGGACGCGAAGGGCAGTCTGCTTATCGCCGTTCCCCTGCTCTACGACAAGGTAAAAGACGCTCTTGAGGCGGGTCTTAAAAAACTGCCGTTTCCGGTAAAGGCCGTTATCGGTATTCTGCGGAGTATCGCCCTTTCCCGGGCGAAAAAGAACAAGATCGGCTTTGGCCGGGTTATGCTGAAATTCGTGCGGAAGAAGGCGGGGCTGGGCTCCATGCATATAATGGTCGCCGGCGGCGGCCCCCTTAACCCAAAAACGGCGGATTTTTTCGAGTCGCTGGGCTTTAACATCTTCCACGGTTACGGGATGAGCGAAAACGGCCCCCTTATCGCCGTGGGAACTCCCGGCTTCAAGAAAAACGCTTCCGTAGGGCTGCCGGTAAAATACACCGAAGTAAGGATAGAAGATCCTGATGAATACGGAGTCGGGGAAATCGTCATTACCTCGCCGTCGCTTATGCTGGGTTACTACAACAATCCCGAAGCCACCAAAGAGGTGATGACCGAAGACGGCTGGCTGCGGACGGGCGATCTCGGTTACCGGGACGAAGAGGGCTATCTCTACATAAACGGCCGCAAAAAGAACCTTATCGTAAGTCCCGGCGGAAAAAACATTTACCCGGAAGAAATCGAAAAGAAGTTTGAGGGTTCCCGCGTCATCGGCGAGATTCTTGTCGTGGGCCGAAAGGAAGAAAAGGGAGAGCGTATTTTCGCCGTCGCGGTACCCAACAGGGAGACCCTTTCCGCCGATTACCCGGACAGGGTTTCCAAAGAAGGGGAATTGAGCGGGGAAACGCGGGCTTTTATCGACAGCCTTGTCAAAAAAGAGATTGAAGAAGTCAACCGTTCGCTTGTCCTGTACAAGAAGATCAACGGCTTTACCCTGCGCATGGAAGAATTCGAAAAAAACGCCCAGAAAAAAATCCGGCGCTTTCTTTACAAGGAATACGAGAAGGGTGATTCCGCGCCGTCCGGAACATAAGATGCTGGATTTTCTTTCCGCGAGCGTCAGGCCCTGCCAGGTCGGTTTTGTCGTCAAAAACGTGGACGACGCGGTAAAAAATTACTACGACCGTTTCGGCGTTGGGGGCTGGCAGATATACACCTACGGCCCGCCGCTTCTTTCGTACATGACGCGGCGCGGAAAGCCCTGTTCCTACAAAACCCGCATCGCCCTGAACAACTTTTCGGAAACCCGGATTGAGTTGATACAGCAGCTTGAGGGCGATACGGTGTATCAGGAATTTATCGACAAACACGGATACGGTATGCAGCATCTGGGCGTATACGTCGCCGACATCAGGGCCGCCATCGCGGAAGCCGAAGCCGCCGGCATCGCCGTAACGATGGAAGGCGCGGGTTTCGGCCTTGACGGCGACGGGCACTTCGCCTATCTGGACACCGAAGAACTTCTCGGCACGACTTACGAACTTATCCAGCGGCCCCTGCGCCGGCACGAACCGGAAGCGGTCTACCCCTGAAGGACATCTTTGCAAGTACTATAGGCGGCGGCAACCCCTGCTCGGGCTGGACGGCCGTCACCGTTACTTACGCAGACCCTGGTCTGGCTTTTTCTTACAGACGCCGTATGCCCTTCGCGGGGGAGTTGCCGCCGCCCCTGTCCAAACAAAGGCGTCCTCCGGTCACGAATCGCCTGGAATTTTTCGCTACCGTTATATACGGTCACAGAATCATTGACATGCTCTAACAATACAGACAGCGTCGCCCACCGGTACGACGTTGTTGTAATATAACAACGTCCGTGTCTTAATCCGGCATACGCCCCCTGTCGTCAGTAATTGCCATGGAGCGTACCTGTACTTTATGACCGCGTACACCTTTATGTTGTGAATGCTCCAATTGTTCTGCTGCCGACGTCGCCTTGATACCGAGAAAGGCCCACCCAACAGCACAGCGCCCGGAAAACATAACGGGCGCACACAGAGAAGAAGCGGAGGCGGGTGTCCATGGGAACGGCACGAACCCTTCGTGCCGTTCCCATGGACAGGCCCCGCCGGTTTCGTCTTCGTGCGCCCGTTCAAGACACGGACGCTGTACATTAGCCCGAGCAGGGGTTGCCGCCGCCCATAGTGTTTACAAAGGCATCCGGCAGTCCCAGATACGGATGTTGCGCGTTAATCTGTGGGCTTTAGCCTGGAG
>JAIRSC010000073.1 GCA_031255645.1 Treponema sp.
ATAGCATAGTTTTACCCCGGAAGCTATAGCTTTTGCCTCAGAAGCTATAGCTTTTGCCTCAGAAGCTATAGCTTTTGCCCCGGAAGCTATAGCTTTTGCCTCAGAAGCTATAGCTTTTACCCCAGAAACTATAGCTTTTAACCCGGAAGCTATAGCTTTTGCCTCATCCGCCGTGGCTTTTAACTCATCCGCCGTGGCTTCTGACTCATCCGCCATGGCTTTTACCCCAGAAGCCATGGCTTTTACCCCAGAAGCCATGGCTTTTATCCCGGAAGCCACGGCTTTTTTCTTCCGGGCCACGGCTTTTTTCTTCCGGGCCACGGCTTTTATCTTCGGAGCCACGGCTTTTATCTTCGGAGCCATGGCTTTTATCTTCGGAGCCATGGCTTTTTTCTTTCGGGCCACGGCTTTTTTCTTTCGGGCCACGGCTTTTTTCTTCCGGGCCATGGCTTTTTTCTTCGGAGCCACGGCTTTTGCCCGGACGGCAAGCCGGGTGAACGGCAGGGCGCCGGAAGAGGCGGGATTTTCCGTGCGCGTGCTTTCACGGCCGCATCTTTATACAGATTATTGTATATATATACAAACATTCCTTGACCTTCGGCGCGAAAAGGCCTATAATCGGAACCGCTGTAAAATCAGTTTTTACATACACGGGCGGCGATACCGCTGCCGGTGATAGGAGGAATCAATTAATGAAGAAAATTGTCTTTTTTGCCCTGATCGTCCTGGCGCTGGCGGGGTGTGCCCGGAAAACGGAAGAATCCGAGGGTTTGACCCTTAAGCAAGGGGTGTTGACCGTGGGTATGGAGATCGGCTATCCCCCGATGGAATACTTTGACAGCGACGGGAAAACCCCCATCGGCTTTGACGTAGAGCTGTCCAAGGCCCTTGCCGGGAAACTGGGGCTCAAGTTCGAGTATGTGGATACCGCCTGGGACGGGATCTTCGCCGGGGTTGATACGGGCAAATACGATTGTATCATTTCGTCCGTTACCTATAACGAAGAACGGGCCGCCCGCTATAACTTTACCAAACCCTATATAGCCAACGCCCAGCTTCTCGTGGTCCGCAAGGACGCCAGGGTCAAACCCAGAACCCTCGAACAGGTACAGGGGCTCAGGCTTACCTATCAGGCCGAAACGACCTCGGACGAGCTTGCCACCAACTGGATCGAAGAATCCGGGGCGCAGGTCCAGGTTTTTGAGTACGACAAGGTGATGAACTGCTTCGACGAACTTACCCTGAACCGGGTCGACGTTATCCTGGTCGACAGCGTTGTGGCGGCGGAATACCTTTCCAGGCCGAATAATCCTTTTGAGATTACCGCCGAGATAAGCAACGACGAAGTGCTGGCCGTCTGTCTGAAAAAAGGCAACGACGCCCTTACAGCGGCCCTTGACAAGGCCCTTGACGAGCTGTACGCCGACGGTACTCTGCAAAAAATATCCCGGGATGTTTTCGGAACCGACGTCGTTTCTTCGGTCCGCTGATCCGGACGCGGAACAAAACGGGGCCTGTCCGGGGCGGGTTTTTCCCGCGTTTTCGGACAGCCCCATTATAACAAGGTAGCGCAGCAGATGTTCAGTTTATCCGGGGGCAGTTATAACGATATTCCCCTTTACAGAAAACGCTGGTTTATTATCGCGCTCTTTTTGGGCGAATTGTGGCTGCCCCTGCTGCTGTACTATCTGCCGTTTGGCCTGTTCGCGGCGTTTACGGCAAACCGGTATATCCGGATACTGATCCTCTGTATATTCTGGGGGTTTTATTTCGGGCTTGTTTTTTCCGGCGACGTATACGCCCTTAGAAAGAACAGTGTGTATAAACTCAAACGGAAGGCGCTGTTCGTTCTGTCGAATTTTTTGACGGCGGCGGCAATCGCCGCCGCGGCCGTCCTGGCTATTGCCGTTGTACGTGTCCTTCCGCCGGGCCCCGGGGATCTTGTCCGGACAATCACCGTCTGGGTGGGCCAGCTTGTCGAAGGTTCCCGTGTTACCCTGTGGCTTACGATACTCGCGGTTTCCGCGGGCCTTGTCATGAGCCTGTTTCTGGCTCTGGGCAAAATGTCGAAAAAAGCCTGGCTCAACCGGATCTGTTCCGCCTACGTGTTCTTTTTCCGGGGCACGCCGCTTCTTATGCAGCTTTATTTTATCTACTACGGCCTTCCCCAGATTACTTCTGTCCTGACGATCAACAACCGGTTTATCGCGGCCTTTATCGCGTTCAGCCTTAATTCGGCGGCCTACTGCGCCGAAATTATCCGGGCGGCGATACAGAGCATCGACAAGGGCCAGTTCGAGGCGGCAAAAGCCCTGCGGATGTCCTACGGCCAGACGATGACGCTGGTGATTATCCCCCAGTCCATACGGCGTCTTATCCCCCCTGTGGGAAACGAATTTATCATGATGCTCAAGGACGCGTCGCTGGTTTCGATTATCGCCCTTACCGACATAACCAAGGTAACCCGTTCAATTTCGTCGTCTACCGCGTCGGCAATGGTGTACATACCGGCGATGATACTCTACCTTATCATAACCGCGGTCTTTACGTTTATTTTCCACAAGCTGGAAACAAAATATTCCGCGTATGTCTAAGCCGAATACGCGCAAGACCCGAAGATTCCGGAGCCAGCCATGTCAATGATAAAGACCGTCGATGTTTGCAAGACTTTTCACGGAAAACAGGGAAGAGGCCCCCTGGAGGTGCTGAAGAACATCTCCCTTACGGTGGAACAAAAGGAAGTGGTCTGTATTGTCGGCCCTTCCGGCGCGGGAAAATCCACCTACCTGCGCAGTCTTAACCGGCTTGAAATGATAGATTCGGGAAAAATATACATCGAGGACAAACTTCTTTTTGACTGTAAGGACGGGGTCAATACGCTGAAGCTTTCCAGGGACGAGATTAACGAATCTCTTCTTGAGGTGGGGATGGTCTTCCAGAGTTTTAACCTGTTCCCCCACAAGACGGCGCTGGAAAACCTTATGCTCGCTCCGGTTCACGTCAGAAAAACCCAGACGGAAGAAGCCCGGGCCAAGGCAAAACAGCTTCTTGAACGGGTGGGGCTTTCCGACAAAATCGACGCTTACCCGTCGCAGCTTTCGGGCGGCCAGCAGCAGCGGGTCGCCATAGCCCGCGCCCTGGCCATGGAACCCCGGATTATGCTTTTTGACGAGCCGACATCGGCCCTTGACCCGGAACTTGTCGGAGAAGTCCTTAACGTTATGAAAGGCCTTGCCCGGGCCGGCATGACGATGCTTGTCGTTACCCACGAGATGGGTTTTGCCCGGGAAGTCGCCGACAAAGTAGTCTTTATGTTCGAGGGCGCGATACTCGAAGCCGGCCCGCCCGCGGAAATGTTCACCAACCCGAAAAACGACAGAACGCGGCAGTTTCTGCAAAGCGTTCTGTAAAAAGCGCCCCCGCACAACGCGGCCTTCCCGCACAACGCGGCCTTCCCGGAAAAACGGTTTCAGCCATGGCTGAACTGCGCCCCGTACAGTCCCGCGTACATGCCGCCTTTCCGCAGCAGTTCTTCGTGGGTTCCCTGTTCACGGATGCCTTCGTCGTCGATAACGGCGATTGTGCCGGCGCCGCGGATTGTGGAAAGCCTGTGGGCGATAACCAGGGTCGTGCGGCCTTTCGCGAGCTGTTCCAGGGCGCGCTGTATTTTCTGTTCCGTGACGCTGTCGAGGGAAGAAGTCGCCTCGTCGAGAATCAGGACGGGCGGATCTTTCAGGAATATCCGGGCGATGGAAACGCGCTGTTTCTGGCCGCCGGAAAGTTTTATGCCCCGCTCCCCGACAAGGCTTTCATAGCCGTCTGAAAGTTTGACAATATCGTCGTGGATTTCGGCGCGTTTTGCCGCCTCGACGATCTCGTCCTCCGAAGCGCCGGGCCTTCCGTAGGCGATGTTTTCCCGTATCGTTCCGGCGAAAAGGAACACGTCCTGCTGGACTATGCCTATGTTTTTCCGCAGGGATTCCAGGCTTATGTCCCTGATGTCCGTGCCGTCAATTGTAACCGAGCCTTCGCGGATTTCATAAAACCGGGGAAGAAGATGGCAAAGGGTCGTTTTGCCGCCGCCCGAAGGTCCGACCAGGGCAAGCGTAGTTCCGGCGGCGATCTTCAGGTTGATGTGTTCCAGTACCCTGACATCGCGGTTGTAGGAAAAACTTACGTTCCTGTATTCAATGTCTCCCCGTACCCGTTCCAGTTTCACAGCGCCGGGCCTGTCCCTGATATCCGGCTCTTCCCGCATCAGCTCGACAAAGCGGCCGAAACCCGCCATGCCGGTAGTGTACTGTTCCACAAAATTCGCGAGCCGTCTAATCGGCTGGATCGCGGCCGACGCGAGGAGATTACAGGCGACAAGCTCCGCCATGTTCATGCGTCCCGCCATGATAAGGAATCCTCCCGCGGCGATTACAACTACATTGAGGATGTGGAGAATAAAATCCAGCCGGGAACTGAAGCTTGCCATGGATTTGTAGAAATTCTTTTTCGCGCCGATAAAGTGTTCGTTGCCTCCGTGGAATTTCCGCGTTTCGTAGCTTTCGTTGGCGAAGGCCTTCGCCACCCTCGCGCCGGAAATGCTCGACTCAAGCGACGCGTTGATTTCCGCGGTCTTTTCCTTTACCCGCCGGGACGCGCCCATCATCCGCTTTCTTGACCTCATCGTATGAATGATCAACAGCGGCGCCACAAGCAAAAAGATCAGCGCCATTTCCCAGCGCATGGAAAGAAGGATGACAAACGATCCCACAAGGGTCAGGAACGAGATGAAGATGTCTTCGGGGCCGTGGTGGGCAAGCTCCGTTATCTCGAACAGATCGTTGGTTACCCTGCTCATGATATGGCCGGTCCGGTGGTTGTCGTAAAACGAAAAGGGCAGGGTCTGGAGGTGGCTGAACAAATCCCGCCTCATGTCGGCTTCAATGTAGGCCCCTACGGTGTGGCCCCAGTAGGTGACAAACCAGGAAAACACCATCCGCAGAATGTGGACGCCTGTCATCAGAATAACCATAACGGCGAAAAACCGGAGCCTGCCCGAAGCGTCCGCGGCCAGGGCGCGGAAAAAGCCGCCGTCCCAGCGCAGCGGAACAAGGCCCTCGATGCTGTAACGGGTCATCATCGGGAAAGCCAGATCGGCCAGGGCGACAAGGGACGCGCAGAACATGTCCGCCGCGAAGAGTTTCCAGTGGGGCCTGTAGTAGGCGGCGAAGATACGCAGCGGGGAACGCTGAAAATCAGGCATGATGGGGCGGATCCGCCAGATAAATCCCGATCGCTTTTTTCACCGATTCAAAAGCCAGCTCTTCCGGGTCAAGCTCTTCCGCCCTGATAAACCGCACTCCGGCGATTTCCGCGGTTTCAAGCTTCAGGTCTTTTTCGCCAAGGCCGGGAGCGTCCAGAAAAAAGAACAGATCGCAGGTGTTGTAGGAAATGTTCCTGTACGGATAGGTGTTGGGAAAGGACGCGAAAAGGACAAAACGGGAGCTGTGGGGATCTTTATCCGCCCCGTATGGATCCCAGCCTATTTCTTCGATAAATTCCCGGCGCAGTCCGTCCATCGCCCCTTCGCCGGGATCGACAAAACCGCCGGGCAGATCGAGTTTCCCCCGGCCCGGCTCTTTGTTCCGCACCAAAAAAAGAAGCCCCGCGCCGGTTCTGACAATACAGGCTGTGGCGGCCGCGGTATTGTGGTAATAGGTAAAACCACATTCGGGACAATGAAACACCTTGTTTTTTTCAAAACGGATATTTTCCGACGCGCAGGAAGGACAATAACGGAACATGATAACCTCTATCCAAACAACGGCCGTATCGCCGTCTGTAATAATCGAACAGCAGCATGAAGTGCCGGCGTATTCTTGAAACAGCAGTTATTATAATTATATAGTATTTAATTATGGTTTGTGAATGTACATTAATTGTCCGCACCTACGAATGTGACAGTTACGGCCACGTAAACAACGCGAATTATCTTAACTACCTTGAATACGCCCGCTACGAACTGCTCAAAGACATGAACTTCGATTATCCCGGGGCGGTCGCGGCGGGTTACGGCGTGTATATAGCCAGGGTAGAAATAGACTATAAAAAGCCGGCCTTTGTGGACGATGTCCTTCTGATCCGCTCCTGGCCCGAAAAAAAAGGAAGTGTCAGCGGAACCATCGTCCAGGAAGTAACGCGGGAAAACGACCTTGTCGCCAGGGCAAAAGTTACCTGGGCCTTTGTAAACAGCGGCGGACAGCCGGTAAAAATCCCTCCCCAATGGGATGTGGCGGGC
Organism: Treponema sp.; assembly: GCA_031255645.1. GTDB lineage: Bacteria > Spirochaetota > Spirochaetia > Treponematales > Breznakiellaceae > JAIROH01. The sequence continues at coordinate 6,290 of JAIRSC010000073.1, forward strand.
CTAAAGCCTGAAACAAATTAAGTACCGCTGCCGGGGCCCACGCCGCGCTGCCGTCTCCCGACCCACACGCTCAATTATAAATACGGCGCCCGGAGAGTGAAGATCTCCGGGCGCCGCGGCTTTGCTTACTTCGCCTCGATTTTGACAAGCCGTTTCTGGGATTCGGCCCGTTTTTTGATTTCCAGGGAAAGTACCCCGTTTTTGAAAACGGCGCTTACCTGTTCGGTATTGGCGTTTTCGGGCAGCTTGAACGAGCGGCTAAAGCTCATGCGCCGGCGTTCCCGTATCAGGTAATTTCCGTCTTTTTTCTCTTCCTTTTTGGTTTCCTCCTCCTTGCGGCTTTCAATGGTAAGATTGCCGCCGTCCACATGGACCTGGATGTTCTTTTCGTCAAAGCCGGGAAGTTCGGCCTCAAGAAAGTACCCGGCGTCGGTTTCCCGTACATCCACGGCGGGAATGTCCCCGCGGATCCGGCTGTCCGAAGAAGACAGGGAAGAATCGAAGAAAGAGTCCAGATAACGGTCAAAATCGTTCAGCGTCTTTCCGATGCTGACAGGGCGGTAAAAAGATACAGCGTTCATACAAACCTCCAAATCGTTTGGAATGTTTTGGACCTTCATACGAAGCGTCCGTTGTCCACGGGCGGATGCCGAAGCCCTCCGCCGGGATCTGTTTGTTCCACATCCCGGGACATTCGTTATCTAGCAAAAACCGTGCCAAGTTTCCGTCCGGCCTCCGTTATTTGTCCCGATTCTCGGCGCTATTCATAATTCCTTATATAGTAAGGAATTATGAATAGTCCGGCCCGGCGGGTTGAGACGGTCCGCCGGCGAAATATCCCGCCGGAAAAAACCGCGTAGTCAAAAAGAAACAATGTGTCGTTTTGGCCCAATATGATTGTATCATTATGACACATTATCTGTCCGCTCTATAATTAGAGCGGGAACCACCGCCCGGAAAGGTTTAAATATTTCAAGTAATGGTTTTATGGCTTGAGTTTTGCGCATATGCGGTATAAAATAAGATGGATATGAAAAGAATATTTTTTATTTTACTGTTGTGCCTGACTGTGTCGGCGGTATTTGCCCAGCGAAGGGGAGAGACCATGTATGTTGCGGTACGATCGGTTCCCCTTAAAGCCAGTACGGGATTTTTTGCGCGAACCGTAGGAAACCTTACATACGGCGCTCAGGTCACGGTGCTTGCGGTGAACGGTAAATGGGCGCAGCTGCGTTCAGGTTCACTGACAGGCTGGACGGCTTCTTCCAACCTAACCTCGAAACGGGTTGTCGCCCAGGGCGATACCCGTTCCGCGTCGGCAAGCGAAATGGCGATGGCCGGGAAAGGTTTTTCCGAAGAAGTGGAACGGGAATATAAAACCGGGAAAGATCTAAATTATGGCGCGGTAGACGATCTGGAAAAGGTAACGGTCGCCGACGGAGATCTTTTGGGGTTTATTGACGAGGGCCATTTGGCCAGGGGGGAATAAAATGAAAAAAATTCTTTCATATATTGCCGCCCTTGGCCTGGTTCTGGCGGTGTTGACAACCTGTGAATCGGTTGATTCAAGCGTTCTGGGCGGTTTGGCGAGCGCGGGGGCCAGCGCCCTTGGCGCCAGCGACACCGTAGCCGGAGCCATCGGCGCGGGTGTGGGTACCTTCGCGGAATCCTCCAAAGCCGCCCGTGAGCTTACCCCGGAAAACGAGTACTATATCGGACGGGCGGTAGCCGCCAATATCACCACCCAGTACAAGGTCTATAGCGCGGACCCGGCCCTCCGGCTTTACCTGAACAAGATATGCGGGGCCATTACAGTTAACTCTCCCAGGCCGGAAATCTGGAACGGGTACCATGTGGCGATTCTCGACACCGAGGAAATTAACGCGTTCGCCACTTCGGGCGGACATATTTTTGTTACACGGGGACTTATCGCCTGTACCTCAACGGAAGACGAACTTGCCTCGGTTATCGCCCACGAAATCGCCCATATTCAGCTTCAGCACGGCCTTACCGCGATACGGAATTCCCGCTATATCAAGGCGGCGACCTCCGGCCTGCTGGCGGGGATTGGCAGCGCCGCGGGGGGCAACATTGCTGAACTGGCCGATATTATGAATGAATCCGTAGGCGAAATCATAGTTACGTTGATAAGCAAGGGCTATTCCAGGGAACAGGAATACGAGGCCGATTCGACGGCCCTTTCCCTTTTGGCGTCGACCGGCTACGAACCTTCGGCCATTCTGGGAATGCTCCGCGCGCTGGAAAGAAACACGCGCGGCGGGTCCGGTTTTGGTAAAACCCATCCCGCTCCCGCGGATCGTATTGCCAGCGTAAACAAACGCCTGGCCTCGTATACCGTAGCCGATACCCAGACATTCAGGCGGGGACGCTACGCCGCGGTAAAAAAATGAGCTTTCCGCCGCAAACGCGGTTTGCGGCGGGATTTCGGGCGTTGAACCCCGGGTGAAAAGGACTATGAAACACTACAAAAAAGGCATTACGGTTCTGGTTATCATACTCTGCGTATGCGCCGGAACCGGCCTGCTCCGCGTTTTCGGGGCCTTTGATTACTTTGAGTATAAAGCCTATGATCTGCGGGTAAATTTATTCGCCGCTTCCTCAAAACCCTCCGACGACATTATTGTCGTTCTTTTGGATCAGGGCAGCATCGACTGGGCAAACGCCGAGCACGGCTGGCCCTGGCCCTGGCCCAGAAAAGCCTACGCCAACCTGGTCGATTACATGAATCTGGGCGGAGCGAAGTCGGTGGTTTTCGACGTTCTTTTTTCCGAACCTTCGATATACCGAAGCGCCGACCAGGACAGAATAATCGATACCGCAATCGAAAAAATGGAAGAAATGCGGACGAATTTTACCGCCCTGGCGGAGAGCCGCCGGGAGCAGCCGTCCCGCGGAAGGCCGGCCGAACGGGATCAGGGCAGGCCGGGCGGATTCGGGATTGAAGGCTACCGGGAAGCCATGGAAGAGCTTCGGGGCCTTTCGGCGTATGCCGACGACGCTTCGTTTGTTGAAGCGTCGAAAAACTACGGGCGGGTTGTGCAGGCGGTTTTTTTCAGTTCGCAGTCCGGCAGCGCGGAAAGCTGGCCCGCTTCGCTGAACAAGCCGCTTTTTGTTCCCGAAAACTTTGATTCGATCATTTCCGGTTTTTCGGTATCGGAAAACTGGGTGGGAGCCCAGTTTCCGATACCGGGTTTACGCGAGGCCGCCGGCGCTGTCGGCAATGTAACAAGTTCGATAGACAGCGACGGCATTATACGCCGCGCGCGGCTTTTCACGCTTTTCGACGGCAAGGCCGTGCCGGGACTTTCCGCGGCCTCGCTGCTTGTTTCCGGGAGCGCCGCGAACATCCGCTATAACGAAAAAAAGCGTCAGCTTGAATGGGACGATTACGTCGTTCCCATAGACAGAAACGGAAACAGCCTGCTCCGGTTTCGGGGGCCGCTTGATCGCTACATTCCCTACTTTGTCTCGGACATACTTAAAAGCGCGGAAGCCTATGCCGCCGGGGAAGAACCGCTTTACTATCCGGAAGATTTTAGCGGCAAACACGTGTTCTTCGGCTTTTACGCCCCCGGACTCTACGATATGTTCGCCACGCCCATTTCTTCCAACTATCCCGGCGTCGGAATACACATCACGATGCTCGACAATATTTTGAGCAATGACTTTATCCGGGAAGCGCCGCCCTGGGCGGATTGGCTGCTGCTGGCTGCCGCAATCGTTATCGTTACCTTTCTGGCCGTTTTTTTGGGGAAACTCCTTTTTTCGGTCGGGGGAACGCTTATCATTGCCGCGGGTATCACGGCCGGGACTTTTGCCGCCTATTCGGGCGGCTGGTGGCTTGCGATGGTGGCGCCCCTGTTCGGTACGCTCGCGGCGTTCCTTGCCTGTACCATTTACAACTACGCGACGGAGGGCAGCCAGAAGCGGTTTATCAAAAACGCGTTTAGCCGGTATCTAAGCCCCATTTACATTGAACAGCTTGTGGCGAACCCCGACAAGCTTACCCTCGGCGGCGAACGCCGGGAAATCAGCATTTTCTTTTCCGATGTTCAGGGCTTTACGACAATATCGGAACATCTCGATCCGGATCAGCTCAAAGAGCTGCTTAACGAATATCTTACCTTTCTTACCAACATCATTCAAAATTCGGGCGGAACCATAGACAAGTACGAGGGCGACGCGATTATCGCGTTTTGGAACGCCCCCTTAAGCCTTGAGGATCACGCCGCCCGCGCGCTGGGCGCGGCTATTGAGTGCCAGAAGCAGCTTGCCGAAAAAGCCCGGCACTTTGAGGAAAAATTCAAAAGCTGGAATATCGACGATCCCCGGATCAACAAGCGTCTTTTGACCCGTATAGGGCTTAACACGGGATACGCCGTAGTCGGGAACTTCGGTTCCGAAAAGCATTTTAACTATACAATGCTGGGCGACGCGGTAAATCTTGCCGCCCGGCTTGAAGGCCTTAACAAGCAGTTCGGTACCTTTATCATGTGTACGGACAACACCTTTACCGAAGCGGCCAGACGCCGCGGTTTCCACGGACGCAAGCTTGCCCAGGTCGCGGTGGTCGGCAAAAGCCAGCCGGTAACCGTCTGGGAACCCCTTACCGAAGAGGCCTACCGCGAAAAGGAAAGCGTCATCAAAGCCTTTGACGAAGCCAGAGACATTTTCTACGGGGGCGATTTTTCCCGCGCCCTTTCCCTGTTTGAAGCCATCGCGGACAAGGACAGCCCCCCGGCTTTTTACGCCGAACAGTGCCGTTACTATCTGCGGGATCCCAAATCCTGGAAAGGCTTCTGGCAGGCTTTAAGCAAGTAGCGCTGCCGTTAGTGTTATCGTTTTCCCGCATAACAAGAACCGGGCGGCTTTTGCCCGGCCTGTCCCGGATTCCGCCCGCGGCGCCGCGGTATCCGTGTCCGGTCCAACGGCCTACTGTTTCAGGCCTTCCTTTAACCTGTACGCGGGGCAGGGCAGGCCCGTGGCGCGCTGAACTTCCTGAGACGGCAGGGACTGTCCCTTAAAACCGAATATCTCGCAGGCGCGTGGAAAATCAGGATCCCAGGTAATCTTAAAGTGGGCGCATTTAAGGCAGTTGGGCGGCTTTGGCCGAATATTTTCCATCGAAACCATGATAGCGCAAAAACCCGGTAAACGCCACACGGCGTTTTTCGCCGCTTGCCGCTTATACTGAAGCTTCCCGCCGCGAGCGGCAGGGTATGGGCTCGCGGACGGGCGCCCGCTTGAAAATTTTCTTTCAAACTGTTATATTTCAATCGATCATGGCAAATTTGTTTCAGGGGGATATGGATCCGGAAATTGCCGCCCTTCTTGGGGCCGATGCTCCGCCCGCGCCCGCCGCTCCCGATTTTTCCAGCCTTTTCGACGAACCGCTTGAAGTGGACAACAAGCCCGACGAAGCGGAGCTGGACCTTAACGCCGAGGCCTTCCCCGAAATAACCAAACGTTTTGAAAACACTCCCCTCAAGGTTTTTTCGGATCCGGACTACTATAAAGCCGCCATGTCCGGGGAGGGAGACAGCGCCCAAAGGGTTCATACCATACTGCAAAAATACGTTAACACCAAGGATCCCAAAGACAGAAGCGTGTACCGTCAACAGCTTACCACCGCCTATTGGGATTTTCTTGCCGGAACTGCCCGAAAAGCGCCGGGAAAGCTCGCGGAACACAAAAAATACCTGCTTCGTTTCAATATATTGCATCCGACTTTTCTTAACCCCGACGACAGGGATTTTTTCGCCAAACTTGTGATAAACAACGAGCTGAATCAGCCCATTTACTATCTGGACGAATGGTTCAGGGCCGTCGGCACGGGGGTAATACGGAATTCGGCCACCGACGAAGTGCGTATTTCAAAAACCAACGCCCAGACCAAGCTTCAACAGCTCATGGAAAAGGCCGTCGGCAAGAAAGACGGCGCGAGAAGCCTGCTTAAAGCCAAGGATGAGGAACGGATCAACATAGAACGGGTTCTGCGGGACAGGATTAAGGACGCTACCGACCACTATCCCCTTGACGGGCTTCCCGACGTTAATTCCTGCTATACCGACGTTCAGCGGAAGATTTTTTCCGAAATACAGGAATTGCTAAAAACCCTCCTTAAAACGGATCACGATCTTGAAATGTTCCTAAAAGATTATTACCAGGCCGAGGCGGACGTAAGAACCATTGAAGCCAAACTGGCGGAAGAAGGCGGGACCGTACAGGTAGACGTCAGGGCCGTGGATACCGAATTCGATACCGTCCGGCAGATGACCAAAATGACCATAGGCCGGCAGGGTAATCATTTTCCCATCCTTTCGGCGGAATATTTCCGCTGTAGCCCCAATGACGTTGGGTTCCGGGAGAACATTATCGCCATGATGGCAAAAATCGAAAGCATAGACCCGGAAGCTTTCTGCCGCTCATATAAAAACAGGATGAATCGCATTATCCCCTATGTGATACTTATTCCCAGTTACGGGGACATTGGAATCTGCTGGGAACCGTTCGACCGGTTTAACAGGGCGACAAGCCGGGGCCGTATCGCCCTGCCGATGTATCCCAAGAATCTTACGATTGCCCTGCTTTCCGCCGTCGCGGATCTGCGCTGGCAGGTCGCCAAGGAAAAGGCGTCGTATTACTGGATGGAAGAAGGCCTTACCGGCAACTATTACCAGTGGTTCCAGAAAATGAAGCTCAAGGGAGACCTAAAGGAAACCTTCATTGCCGATTACATTACCTGGATGACCAAGGAAAGCGACGCCATTCAAAAACTCGACAAGGAAGTTCGCGGCATTTTCTGGCGTCATATCCCCTTCTCCAAACAAATAAAGGAAAAACTTCGGGACAGAAGTTACACCTACCAGGAGCTGTACCAGCGGGACGTTAACCGCGCCATGTCCGACGGGTATTGATTCGCGGGCGGGGTTCGGGAGCCTGTTCCCGGTTTCGTGTCCGGCCCGCGTGTCCGTTACAACGACAGGGCCTTGAGCGCCCCGCGGTACAACGCGGTAGAGAGGACAAAGGCCGCGATAAAAAGCGCCGGGAATCCCGCGAAAACCGCTCCGGCGGGAATGTGGGGAATCACAATCATAACATACAAAAAAAGGAACGCCACAAAGAGGATCAGCGTCGCGAGCGCGTGGAAAAGCGCCGCCCCGGCGATAAAAAGCGCCGTTTTAGGAACGGTCATGGTTTGCCGTTGTTTTTTCCGGCCCACCGGAAGCTTCGCGCCGTTTTGCGTTCCGGGCGAGGGCGCTGTCTTTAACGAAAATCGTAACAAGCAGGATCAGCCCGAATACCACGACAAATGAGTCGGCGAAATTGAAGGTAGGCCAGCGGGAAAAGCCCAAAAATCCGTAAAAATTCACGCTGATAAAATCGACTACCCCCTCCGGGCGGAAGACCCTGTCGATAAGATTGCCGATGCCGCCGCCGAGTATACCGGCTATGGACCAGCGTTGGAGAGGGGTAAATTCGTCTGATTTAAAATAGTAAACTACCAGAAAAACCAGCACCGCCGCGGGAACAAGAATAAACAAAAACGGCCGGAGCATATCGGGAAGGTTATGTCCCAGGCTGAACGCGATAGCCGTGTTCCGCACATGGTAAATTTCAAGAAACTCGTTGCCAAAAACATCTTTGATAAAAGTTCCGTTTTTCGGCCAGTTTTTGACTATATAGAATTTGGAAATTTGATCTATTCCAACGGCCAAAGCGGTAAGCGAAAACGGAAGCAATTTTTTCATGTTAACTGTCATCAAAACCCCTGTATTGCGCGGCGGAATCGCCGCCGTCTGTTATCAAATGTCAACGCGCAGCGTTAACGAAAAATCCTATAACCCCGTGGGTACGTCGATAAATTCCACGTCTATATTGAGAACGGCGGCACATTCTTCCATAAGTTTGCGCAGACCCCACACTTCGGTAGAGTAGTGCCCCCCGGCTATCATGTTTAGCTTTCCTTCCAGAACGGGGTGGTATACCGAATGGGCGCTTTCCCCGGTTACATACAGATCGACGCCTTCGTCCAGAGCCTGCAGCGCCTCGCGGGACGCTCCGCCGGAAATGACCGCGCAGGTTTCGCTTAATTCTTTTCCGAACGGAAAAATCCCCAGCGGCGGCCTTCCCATAAAAGAAACCGCTTTGACCGCGTCTTCTATCGAAAGGGGCTTTTTCAGCTTTCCCCTGTATCCTATTTTTTTGCCGTGGTACAGCGCGAAAGGCTCCGGGTTTTCGATGCCCAAAAGCTCCGCCAGCGCCGCGTTGTTGCCGAGCCGGGGGTTCTGATCCAGCGGAAGGTGCATCGCGTACAGGGCGATGTTTCGTTCAAGGAGGAATTTAAGCCGTTCCCGGTGGACGCCTTTCAGCGCCAGCGGCTCGCCCCAGAAAAGCCCGTGGTGTACGAACAGCATGCCGGCCTCCGCGTCCGCGCAGCGGTTAAAGGTTTCAAGAGCGGCGTCCACGGCAAAAGCGATCTTTTTTATTTCGGCGCCGTCGTTATCAACCTGCAGCCCGTTCATTGAGGAATCGACGGAATAAAATTCCTCCATATCGAAAATCGATCTAAAATACGTGTCCAGGGCAGCAACCGTCAAAACAACGCTCATGGCTGAAGTATAAACCGGCTGTCGGGTAAATTCCAGACCCCGCCTGTTTCAAGGTTCATGCCGAAAAGAGCCGTTTTTTCCGGAGGCGGGGCGGTAAGGTATATTTCCGGAATCCCGGCGGCGTTTTCCCCGGTGTTGTCCACAAGGTTTCTCACGACATTTTCCCCAGCGCCTTCCGCGGCGTCTTCCACGGAATCCCCGAATAATTCCGTGGAATTTTCCCCGGATTCCATGACAAAGGCGGCAAAATTCGCCATAAGGGCGGCGGTAATGCCCGGATATTCCTCCTTTGCCCGGCCCGTTTCCCCGCCCCGGAAAAGGAAGCTGTAGATGGGGTACAGTCTGGGGCTGTCCGAATAGTCAAAAGGGCCTGCCCCGGAAAGACTGGCTACAAGGACGGGCCCCCTGGCCGAATTGAGCGTCTTCAGTATGGTTTCATAACGCCCGCCGCGCTCCCGAACCCTGTCGGAAACGACAAACATCAGGGGAATTTCCGGCTCGGGGACGGCCCCGACGCCGTTGACTTTTCTGGGAACAAGGTTCCGAAAAAAAACGCCCGTTTCGCGAAAAAAGGCGATTAGCGGATTTTCCGTGGGCGGGGGAGAGGGCGGCGGCGGATCACAGTCGATGCTTGAATAGAGCGGGCTTTCCAGGGCGATAATCCCCTTTACCTGGCTGAAACGGGCGGCAAAGTCCGGGGCGGCGGCAAAACTTACCAGCGCCGCGCCGCCCGCCCCGTATCCGGCCAGAAAAACGCAGTTTTTGTCCGCGCCGGAAAGCCCGTCCCGCAGTGTCTTGTTCCAGGAAAGCTCCGCGAGAAGGAATTCCACGTCCTTTTCGCGGCCTTCCTCAAGTTCCCGGCCGGCGGCGTTTGCCGCCGCGTCGGTAAGCCCCCGGCACAGGGCGTTGCCCAGCCTGAACAGCCGGGAAAAAGGGAGCCGCCTGTACACGCCCGATTCGGATACGGCCGGGGAATCAAAACCCGGCCGGGAATAGCTCAGTACGGTAAAGCCTTTTTCCACAAGGCCGGCGCATACGGCGTCGGTTACCGTCACGGAACCGGCGACCGGCGGGACAAGCAGCAACAGGGGGCGAAGAGCCTGTGACGAAAGGTCCGGTTCCGGGGCGTAGATACGCAGCCATAATTCTTCGTTCCTGCCCCGATCCTGAAGCAGCATGGTCCGGGCTTTTTCATAGGGCGCCATATCAAACGGCGGCGAATAGTACAGGGCGATCCACAGGACAAAACCGAATACGGCAAGGTTGACGGCGGTGTACAGCAGGCCCCTGTCCCGGTAATCGTCATTATGCAGATGGGAAAAAAGCGAAATTACCGCGTTTAAATTGGTCAAATTGGTAAAAACGGCAAAAACCAGGAGCGGCACACATTCGGGCCGAAAACCATAAACGGGGAAGATTCCAATAAGTATTCCCAGTGACAATACAGGAAGCAAAACAAGGCCGTCGAGGTTCCACAAAGCCTTAAAAACCGGCCTTATTACCGGCAAAAACAAAAAAACGGCGGCGCAGATTTCAAGTACCAATAATTCCATATATTTCCCCTGTTTCTCCGCATTATAGCGTCCAAAAGGGACTTGTGTAAGTCTTGCTATATATTTCCGTATATGGTAGAATCTACCTAAAGAAAACGTTGAAAAATACCTCGGTGTTTTTCAACGTGTTTCGAAGCAGGGTTATAACCGCCCCGGAAGCTCCCCGCGAACTGAGTGAGCGGGCTCCTGGGTATTGCCCGCTTGCGAATAAAAGTGTGAAAAGGGAGAAAGAATGGCTCAAGCCCAGGAACTGGTAGTTGACACGACGAAAATCCGAAAGGCCGTTCAGTCGGGTATACCGTTAACAGTAACGACCTTTACACTTCCACACGAGATCGAAGTTTATATCGAACAGGTTCTCGACGCCTTTCTTAAACAGGTCGATCAGGAAAAACTCAAGGATTACATTGTTTATTGTGTTCAGGAACTGGCGGTAAACGCGAAAAAGGCCAATACAAAACGGGTTTACTTTGCCGAACGGGGTCTGGATCTCAATAATCAGGAAGATTACAAGATCGGCATGGTTACGTTCAAGGAAGATACGCTTAACAACATAGCCCATTACCTTCAGCTTCAAAAAGACAAGGGACTTTATATAAAGCTTATTATTCAGGCGAAAAAGAACGTTATCTATATAGAAGTACGCAACAACATAGCCATTACCAAGACGGAGCTTGTGAGAATTCACGACAAACTTGCCCGTTCCCGCCAGTACAGCAACCTGGAAGACGCCCTTTCCCAGGTTATGGACGATACCGAAGGCGCCGGACTTGGGCTTGTTATCCTGGTGCTGATGCTTAAAAAGATGGGCCTTGACGAAGACTGTTTCGACATTATCGGGACGGAAAAAGAGACCATTGCCCGTATCATAGTGCCGCTTGACAAAACCCGGCTTGAAAATCTTTCCGACCTTTCCAAAACCATCGTGGAAAATGTCCATTCGCTGCCCCAGTTCCCGGACAATATAATGCTTGTACAAAAGATGATAAACGATCCAAAGTCCGAGCTTACCGATATTGCGCGTCAGATTTCCATGGACCCGGCCCTTACCGCGGATCTTCTCAAAATAGTCAATTCCGCCCAGTATATGCTGGCGAAAAAAGTCGACAACATATCGGAGGCGGTCAAACTTGTGGGCATGAGGGGCATCAAAAACCTTTTGTATTCCTACGGGACGCAAAAGGTTTTGGGCGACGATACCAGCGAAAAGAAACAGCTTTGGGAACATTCCTACAAGACCGCGTTTTACGCCTACAATCTTATCAAAAACTTCAAGAAGAACAACAACCTGTTGGACGATGTGTACGTGGGCGGCATACTGCACGATATGGGGAAAATTATTTTCGCCAACGTACATCCGGATCTTCTGGGAAAAATCAAGGGTTTCTGTTCGGACAAGGGGCTTCCGGCCTCTACATTCGAAGACCTCGCGGCCGGAATGAACCACGCCGAAATCGGCGCCAAAGTCGCGGAAAAATGGAATTTCCCGGAACATCTGGTGCACGCCATCCAGTTCCACCACGATCCGACCTCCGCTCTCCAGGAAGAACGGGACCTGGTTTTCACCGTATACCTTGCGAACATGATGTGCGAATACGAAAACGGCAACGTCAGTTTTGATCAGATAGAGCCACAGGTTCTGGACAGTTTCGGAATTAGCTCAAAGAAAGCGCTTGACGGCCTTTTGGAACGTTTTTCGGCGGGGTTCAAGAAAGAAGGCCAGAACTAGTGTTCCGCTTACATCAAACGGCGTAACGCCGGCAAAATCCACGCCGCTGATTATCGCGGCGGGCTCATTGACGGTTAAAAACAGGCGTTGCTGAGCTAAAAACACCTGTTTTGACTCGAATCCCCCTCTTTTTCGCCTTTGTCCCAGCGGCCGCCGTGCCGCCGCCTTGCCACACAATTCACTCCGTAGTATAATAACCCCATGGTAGATGGCCTTATCATTGACACCCTGAATCTAAACGCCCGCGATTTTGCCCTGCGCTGGAAAGACCTGATTAGAAAAGCGCCCCAGCTTAAACATTACAACGAAATGGAAGACGCCGTCCTTATAGAAGCCGACATCCCGTTTTACCCTCTTTTGGCCAGAACCCTGGACAGGGGCCTGGACCGGGCGCTGGTAGGCGATTTTTTTGTCAAACTGGGGAAAAGCCGCATGAACGAAGGCTTCCCCATATCCGAGGTAATCTACGCGATAAGCCTTGCCGAACAGGTCGTCATAAACTACCTGATGACAGACTTCGTTCTTGACAATACAATCAGGATGTATCAGGCTATGGGAACGGTAAACCGGGTCGCGGAATTTTTCCTTTTGGGCTGTTTCTACCTGACCAAGGGTTTTCTGGAAGCGACCTATACAAAAATGAACAAAAACGACGCCGTTTCCGAAGAATTTTTACGAAAGTACTTTAAAGATGATTTTTTCTTCAAACAGTAAGCTCGGGCGCCCCGCGGCGGGGCCCGCGCCGAAGCGGAAAACATAAAAAGGCCGGCCGTACCGGCGGGGGACAGTGTGGATATCGGCGAGCGGCTTGTAAAGGCCCTTGAATTTGAGACGATTTTTACCATACGGCTTGGGGGCCTGGAAATCCCCATAACCGAAACGGTGCTGATAAGCTGGATTGTCATGGCCGTATTGGTCGCCGCGTCGCTTCTTGTGACCCGCAGCCTTAAACGGATACCCGCCGGCTTCCAGTCCCTGCTGGAAGCGGGAATCGAATTTCTCGAATCGTTTTCAAAGCGGTATTTCGGCAGGCGTTCCGGCCTCTACGGTCCCTATATCGGGACAATCTTCCTCTTCCTCCTTGTGGCGAACATCATACCCGTGCTGACGCCGATAGCCTTCCGTTTCGGCGGCAGAACCTTCGAGCCCCTTTTCGAGATAAAGCCCCCCACGCGGGATATCAACCTTACCGCGGCAATGGCCGTTATGTCGATACTGGTCGTTTTTTTCGGCGGCCTTGGAGCCAGGGGCATCAAGGGCTGGCTGAAAAACCTGCTTCACCCCGTGCCGATAATGCTGCCCTTCAATATCCTCGATTACGCGATCCGGCCCGCTTCGCTCTGCCTGCGGCTTTTCGGTAACATACTCGGCGGGTTTATCATCATGCAGCTTATCACGGCGGTCGTTCCCGTGTTTATTCCGCCGTTTTTTTCCCTGTACTTCGACTTTTTCGACGGCCTTATACAGGCCCTGGTGTTCAGCTTCCTTACGACGCTTTTCCTGTCGGAAGCGGTGGAGACGGATCATGCGGACGCGTAAGCGGCGCCGCTTTTTTGGAAAGCTTGCCGTTAACACTTCGTGTTAACCTTCGATTATCACAGGCGGCGATACCGCCGCTTTAAGAGAGGAGAATGATGGACAATTTAATGTATCTTATCGGCGCGGGCGTCGCGGTGCTTACCGGTCTTGGCGCGGGCATAGGGATCGGCATCGCCACGGGCAAATCCGCCGAGGCGATCTCCCGCCAGCCCGAGGCTTCGGGAAAAATCCAGACGGTGTTTTTTCTGGGAATCGCCCTGGCGGAAGCGACGGCCATTTACGGTTTCGTGGTGGCCCTGCTCTTGATCTTCGTAAAGTAAAATGCTCGATTTTTCCGTTACCTTTTTTATCACTGTTATTAACCTCCTTGTGCTCTTTTTTCTGCTCAGGGCGTTTTTGTTTAAACCGGTACGCAAATTTATCGAAGACAGAAACAGGAAGATTCGGGACGATATTAACAGGGCGGAAAAGGATTCCTGGGACGCGAAAAAACTTCTTGAACAGTACGAGCAAAAACTCGCCGGCGCCGAAGCCGACGCCGAGGCCCTTATCGGGGCGGCCCGGGAACAGGCCCTGGAAGAGGCCGAAAAAATACGGGAGGCCGGAAAGGCCGAGGCGGAACGCATTACCGCCGCCGCCAGGGCGCAGGCCGAAAACGAACGCCGGGCCGCCCTTGCCCTGTTCCGGGCGGAGGCCGCCGTTCTTGTGGCGCAGGCCGCGGGCAGGCTTTTGAAGCGGGAACTGGCCGGGGAAGAACAGCTCCGCTTTGCCCGCGAAGCCCTGGAAGAGCTGGAATAATGTTCAGGCCGGAACCCTGGGCGCGGGCCTTTTTGCGGGGGCTGGAACCGGAAGAAAGCGGGCGCGCGTTTGAAGCCCTGAAACTGTACTGCGCCGCGGCCCTTACAATCCCCGGCGAAGCGGCGGGCTTGAACGACGCGAAACGTTTTGCCGTGATTATCGACAGGACGCTGGAAAAGGCCGGGCTTTCCGGCCCGGACGCGCGCGCCGCGGCCTACGCGAGGAATTTTTTTCTTCTGATGGTACGAAAGGGCTGTTTGTATCAGCATAAAAAAATCGCCGGCCGGATACGGGACATTCTCGACAAAAACGAGGGAACGGTACGGGCGGTGCTCGAAGCGCCGTTTGAACCGGACGCCGCTTTTATCGAGTCGCTAAAACAGCGCCTCGGAAAAAAAATGAACGCCGGGAACGTGGAGCTAAGCTGCTGTTTGTTCCCGGAACTTGTCGGGGGCTTTAGGATACGGATAGGAAGCGCGTTGTTCGACGAAAGCCTAAAAACCCGGCTTGCGAAGATGGCCTCCGATCTCGGCGGAGCGGCGCGCCGGAACTGATAATGTCCGGCGATTCAACTTCGATTCACTTCATGGAGTGTACATGGCGCAGTTCAGTGAACTTTCCAAAATTCTGCGGGAAGAAATAAAAAACTGGGACGGCAAGACCGCCGCGGAGAGCGTGGGTTTTGTTACCCAGGTGGGCGATTCGGTCGCCTCCATTTACGGGCTCGACGGGGCGATCTACGGCGAACTTGTGGAATTTGCCTCCGGCGCCGAAGGGATCGTCCTTAACCTCGAGGAAGACAGCGTCGGCTGCGTGCTTTTTTCCGGGGAAAGCCTGGTAAAAGACGGCGAAGAGGTTCGGGGTACCGGCCGGGTCGTGTCGGTTCCTTCGGGAAAGGGACTTTTCGGCAGGGTACTGAACCCCCTGGGAGAGCCGGTAGACGGTAAAGGCCCCGTCGAGGCGGAAGCCTACCTGCCGGTGGAATCCCCGGCCCCGTTCGTGATAGACCGGGGCAGCGTCGATACGCCGCTTGAAACCGGAACCCTTTCGGTGGACGCGATGATCCCCATAGGCCGGGGCCAGCGGGAGCTTGTTATCGGCGACAGGCAGACCGGAAAAACCGCCCTTGCCGTGGACGCGATTATCAACCAAAAGGGAAAAGACGTGTGCTGCGTGTACTGCGGCATAGGCCAGAAGTCCTCGTCGGTGGCGGCGATTATCCGCAATCTTGAAAAAAGCCTCGCCATGGATTATACCTTTGTCGTTTTGGCTTCGGCCTCCGATTCGGCGGCCCTGCAGTACCTTGCCCCGTATTCGGCCTGCGCGATGGCCGAGCATTTTATGCGGGAAGGAAAAGACGCGCTTATCGTATACGACGATCTTTCCAAGCACGCCGTCGCCTACAGAACGATCAGCCTGCTTCTGCGCAGGCCGCCGGGCAGGGAGGCTTTTCCCGGCGACGTGTTTTACCTTCACTCGCGGCTGCTTGAACGGGCGGCAAAACTTTCTCCGGCCAAAGGCGGCGGCTCGATCACCGCGATTCCGATCATTGAAACCCAGGCGGGGGATATTTCGTCGTACATACCGACCAACGTAATTTCGATTACCGACGGGCAGATCTTTCTCGATTCGGAGCTGTTTAACTCCGGGTTTCGCCCCGCCGTGGACGTGGGCCTTTCGGTAAGCCGCGTCGGGGGGGCGGCGCAGTCAAAGGCGATCCGCAAGGTGTCGGGAAGGCTCCGCCTGGATCTTGCCCAGTACCGGGAAATGGCCGCGTTCGCCCAGTTCGGAAGCGATCTGGACAAGGCGACCCAGGACAAGCTTGCCCAGGGAGAGCGGCTTATGGAGGCGCTCAAGCAGGAACAGTTTTCCCCAATGCCGGTCGAGGAACAGACCGCCGTGCTTTTCGCCGCGGTAAACGGGTATTTGCTGGACTGTCCCGTGGAAAAGGTTTCCGAATTTTTGAAAGGGCTGCTTGAGTATCTGCGGCGAAAATACCCCGCCGTTCTTGAAGGAATCGCCGCCGAGCGGGCGCTTTCCGTGGAACTGGAACGCGAACTTGGCCAGGCGATTGAAGACTACAAACAGGTGAAAAAAAACTAACATGGCAAATTTACGGGATCTGCGCCTGCGGATGAAGGCGGTAAGCCAGACCCTGAAAGTAACCAAAGCGATGAACCTTATCTCGACATCGAAGCTTCGGAAGGGGCGAAGGGTTCTTGAGGATACCGAGCCGTTTTTTACCCGTATACAAAAAACCATGTGCGATATCCTCGCGGGCGCCGAAACAATGGAGAGCCGTTTTCTCAAACCTTCCGGGGCCGCGGCCGGGGGAAAACCCGGCGCGGGGATAAAGCGCAGCGCGGTGCTTGCCGTAACAAGCGACAAGGGACTCGCGGGGGGCTACAACGCCAACATTTTCCGCGAGGTCAATTCCCTGTGCGAAAGCCTTTCCCATCCGCTGCTGGTTCTTATCGGATCAATCGGCTACCGGTATTTTATTCATTCGCCCTACGTGATCCTTGAGAATTTTTCGTTCCGCTCAAGACTTCCCGGCGTGGAAGACGCCCAGGAAATCGCCGACTATATTATTTCCCAGTACCTGTGGGGAATGTTTGACGAAATCCATATCGTGTATACCCACATGTACAGCGCGATAAAGCTTCTTCCGCTGCGGCGGCAGATACTGCCGCTGGACGCCGGGAAGCTTCAGGAAGAAATAACCAGGGCGGGCCAGGAAAAACGGGTGGAACTCCGCTTTGAATACCTGCCCTCCGAAGAAGAGGTTTTCGACGCGCTCGCGCCTCTGTATATCAAGGGAATTGTTTACGGCTGCCTGGTCGAGTCTTACGCCGCGGAGCAGAGCGCCCGTATGGCGGCGATGGACGAGGCGAGCAAAAGCGCCGGGGAAATGCTGGAATCGCTCAGCCTGAGCTGTAACAGGGCGCGCCAGGCGGGAATAACCCAGGAAGTCACCGAGATTGTCGGCGGCAGCGCGGCGTTAAGCGAATAACACAAGGAGACGATTGTTATGGAAAACACGGGAATGATTACCCAGATAACAGGGCCCGTAGTCGACATACGTTTTGAGGAAAACCATGTCCCGTCAATATTAAGCGCGCTGCGGGTAAAGACGACCGGTTCCTCCGGCGAAAAAGACGGGCTGATACTGGAAGTGCTTCAGCATATCGGGGACAACAAAGTCCGCTGTGTCGCGATGGAGGCTACGGAAGGATTAACCCGCGGCCTTGTCGTAAAGGACACGGGAAAGCCCATCAGTGTCCCCGTCGGCGAGGCTGTTCTTGGGCGGATGTTCTCCGTTACCGGCCGGGTTATCGACGACAAGGGCCCCTTTAACCCCGGAGAGTTCGCTTCCATACACCGTCCCGCCCCGGGTTTTTCCGAGCAGAAGCCCGCCACGGAAGTGTTCGAAACGGGGATTAAGGTAATCGATCTTATCGCCCCCTATGCCAAAGGCGGAAAGATAGGCCTGTTTGGCGGCGCCGGCGTCGGGAAAACGGTTATAATCATGGAGCTTATCAGGAACATCGCTACGGAACATTCCGGCTATTCGGTATTCAGCGGGGTAGGGGAGCGGAGCCGCGAGGGCGCCGATCTCTGGAAAGAGATGAACGAAAGCGGGGTTATCGACAAAACCGCGCTGGTTTTCGGTCAGATGAACGAACCCCCCGGCGCCCGAATGCGGGTCGCCCTCGCGGGCCTTACGATGGCCGAACATTTCCGGGATCAGGGCGGCCAGGACGTGCTGCTTTTTATCGACAACATTTTTCGCTTTATCCAGGCGGGCGCCGAAGTGTCCGCCCTTTTGGGCAGAATCCCCAGCGCCGTTGGTTACCAGCCGACCCTCGCCAACGAAATGGGCGCCCTGCAGGAACGTATTGCCAGTACCTCGAAAGGTTCCATCACGAGTATTCAGGCCGTTTATGTCCCCGCCGACGACCTTACCGATCCGGCGCCGGCCACGACCTTCGCACACCTTGACGCGACCACGACCCTTTCCAGGAAGATCGTCGAGCTTGGAATATATCCGGCTGTCGATCCCCTGGCTTCCAGTTCCCGAATCCTCGATCCGGCCGTAGTCGGCGAGGAACACTACAAAACGGCCCGGCGCACCCAGCAGATTCTTCAGCGTTACAAGGAACTGCAGGACATTATCGCGATTCTGGGGATGGACGAACTCTCCCCGGAAGACAAACTTCTTGTGGCCAGGGCGCGCAAGATTCAGCGCTTTTTCAGCCAGCCGTTTTTTGTCGCGGAAAAGTTTTCCGGCATTGGCGGCCGTTATGTGCCGGTCAAGGAAACGATCCGGGGCTTTAGGATGATCCTCGACGGCGAATGTGACGCGATTTCCGAGCAGGCGTTCTTTATGGCCGGCGGTATCGACGACGTGCTTGAAAGGGCAAAGTAATGGCCGCGCTTTTCAGGTTCGAGGTACATACCCCTTACCGCCGTTTTTTTTCGGATGAGGTGGAAGCCGTTACCCTTACCTTGAGCGACGGGGAAATAACCGTGTACGCGAACCATTCGTTTTTTACCGCGCCGGTTGTTACGGGTTTCCTCAAAATAAAAGACAAAACCGGAGTCTGGAAAACCGCGTTTGTCGCGGAAGGCTTTCTTGAGGTGAAAAGCCACAATACGATACTTGTCGCCGACGCCGCCGAATGGCCGGAAGAAATCGACGGAGAACGGGCGCGGGCGGCGCGGCAGCAGGCCGAAGAAACCATTGCCTCAAGCAGCTTTAAATTTGAATCGAACGCCGCCCGCGCGGCCCTGCGCCGGGCTTCGTTCCGGCTCAGGGTAAAGGACATGGCCTAAAAACGCGCCGAAACCCGGCTTTTACATCGGGGATTTTGGCCGGGGCGGAGTTCTACCTGGTATCCGATAAAAGACCGCGTTCGGTGGCGGCGCGTATGGCGCCCGCCCTGTTTGACGCGCCAAGTTTGATGTAAAGACTCCGCACGGCGCTTTTTACCATTTTGACGGAAATACGCATCGCGCCGGCGATTTCTTCACTGGTTTGGCCCTGGGAAAGGCTGTTCAGTATTGCCAGTTCATGCTGCGAAAAGTCCGCGTGAACGGGCGTTTCCTGGCCCGTGTACCAGGCTTTTACCAGGGCTCTTTTTTTCGCGTAGGCCGAAGCGTTTCTCCGTATGGTTTCCAGCCACTTTCTGGGGATTCCCGGCGATTCGCCGTCTGCCGCGGCCAGCGGCGGATTGCCGGAACGATCTTTAAGGAAGGCGCCGATCAGGCTGTACATATTTTCCCCAAGCTCGACAAAGGGCATGACCAGACCGTGGGGCAGGTGTACCTCGTAGGCCCTTTTGAAGGCCGCCGCGGCGTTTTCCGTGTCTCCAAGCCGGTAACGGACAATCGCTTCAAGAAGGGCCATTTCCAGACATCCCACAAGAAAACTTTCCAGATCGCCTTCGTTCCGTTCTTTTTCCAGAATAGACAGCGCCGCCGAATATTTTTTTTCGATGATCAAAGCTCTGGCCCGGACAAGGGTATCGAAACCGCGGGACAGGACGTTTAATTCCCCTTCTTCGCCTTCCATTCTAAGCCAGGGGGCGATCCGGTCGATAAGGCCAAGGCGGATATAAAAACGTCCCATAATGATGTCGTGGACATTGTGACGGTTGCTGTATCCGCCCCGTTCCAGATGGACTTTCATTTGCTGTTCCGCCTGCCGAATGCCGTTGATATCGCCCCTGTGGATGTTGAGCCGCATAAGATAAAACAGGGCGGATGTTTCCACCTCGTACTGGTTGTTTTCATGGCCCTGGTACGCGGCCTGGCGGGCGAATTGTTCCGCCCGGTTCAAATCTCCCTGGTAATAGGCCAGCTCCGAACGAGCCAGCGCGCCGGTTCCGCAAAGATAACCGGACAGGGAGACGGCGGTATAGCCCGCCGCCGCCGCGCAGGCGTCTATAAAGGCGTCGACTTCTTTCGGCGTGGCGGACGCTCCCACATGAATCGCGTAGGAACCGATAATGCTCTGGCCTATCTGCCCGCGGACCGGTTCGGGATTTTCAAGATAATACCGGTATCCCTTTTCAAACCATCCGGCAAAATCGTAGTTCTGGGTATAGCGGCACCAGCGTATGCCCAGGGCTCCCATGTTGTTGTACGCCGCGGCAAGGATCCGGGAACGGTTGGGATCCGGGGCGTGGGACTTGAAGCGGATGATAACCGCCCAACATTCCCGGGCGGATTCGACAAAACGGTCAAGAAACGCCAGAAGCCGGGCGCGGACGATATAGTACATAAAAAGGAAATCCCAATATTCCTGATCTTCGCTGTCCTGATCTTTCCCGTCCGGATTTTCCCCGTTTCGATCTTCCCGCTCTTTCGCGCGCCGGGCCATCAACCGTTCGATGATATCCAGAAGAAAAGACGCCACCGTCCGGGGCAGCATGCGGGGAAGGGATTCGATAAGCCGTACCAGGCCCCCGTAGTCCCTTGCCTTTTCATAATTCACCGCCGCGTCGGTGGGGAGACCGTTTTCGATACACCACTGGGCGTTCTTGCCGCAAATTTCCCGGATTTCTTCCAAAGACAGTTGTTCCTGTTTTTCCCGGAGAAAATCCAGAAAAAGATGATGTATCCTAAAGCCGTGGAGGTAGGTGTCGAAGCGTATAACGGAACTGTATTTTTCCATGGCGGCGATGTTTCTCTTGCCGGAATCGAGCCGCTCAAGGAGATCCCGGGGCCAGTGATCGATAAGGGAAAGCTGGACAAGGAACTTTTGGAGCGGCGTTTCCATCGTGGAAAAAATGTTTTCTTCCATTTTTCTGACGGGACGCATCACCTGATCCCAGCTGCGCCCGCCGTTTTTTTTCGCCTTTATTTCGTGGAGGATAAGGGCCAGCGCCAGGGGCCAGCCTTCGGTTTTGTCGAAAAGATGGGCGAGTTCGTCCTCTTTAAGGACGACGTCGTGAAGGCGAAAATAGGCGTCCGTTTCCTCCCTGGTAAACCGGAGATCCTCGACGGTAATTCGGGAAAGAAGCCCCTTTGCCAGAAAGTTGACGGTGTTTATCGCCGGCTCCATCCGGGAAATAAAGATAATGACATTTCTTGAAACCGGCATGGACAGTACCTGATTCAGAAAACGCAGAACCGAAGGATTCGTGATAAGGTGAAAATCGTCAAGAACAAGCACATGCTGTTCCGGGCCTATTATTTCGTCCTTGAGCATGCCAAGATAGCGATCCAGCTGTCTGCCCGATTCGGGAAACCCCATGCCGTAAAAAATCCTCGCCGCATCCGGATTGACGCGGGCTACCTCTCCGATATAGTTTTCCCAAAACCGCCAGCTCAGGTTGTCCAGATTCGAGATCTGCATCCAGATAATCCGCCGGCTTTTTTTTCGGAGGAACGAGTTTACCGCGTGGGTTTTGCCGCTGCCTTCTCCCGCCACTACGGTAACGACACGGCTTTGCAGGGCCGTTTCCAGGATACGATCCGTCCGCGGCCGCTCCAGAAAACGCAGGGCCGCCTGATTTGCGGATTCATCCTGAAAAATTTGCCCGGACATTTGCTTTTTACACCAGGCCCTGGGACGCGGCTATCCGCACCGCGTCGGCCTTGTTAACCGCTCCAAGTTTATTGTAAATACTGCGTATGGCGCTTTTAACCGTATTTACCGACAGGGAAGAAATACCGGCGATTTCTTCCTGTGTCATTCCCTGGGCCATGTTCGAGAGGACTTCCATTTCCCGGCGGGAAAGCGCGGGCATTTCCTGGCCGCTCCGTTCCGCCGCGAGCCTGAGATTTTCCGTTACGGCAAAGAGCTTTTTCGCGTAACCGGCGGCGAGCAGGCGTATTTTTTCAAGCCAGCCGGAGGGAATCGCCGGAACCTTTTCCTTTAGGGCCGCGCCGGCCAGGGCGCGCATATCTTTTCCCGGTTCCGTAAAGGGCATAACAACAGCGTTGGGAACGGACAGGCGGTAGGCTTCCGCCAGGGCGGCAAAAGCCCCCTCTTTGTCCCGAAGCTGGTAA
>JAIRSC010000118.1 GCA_031255645.1 Treponema sp.
CCGCATAGTCAGGATAAAGGAACGCTACGAACCCTAGCGGCGTCCCCGCGCGGGCCGGGATACAACGCGGGGCGGGGCGGTTTCCGCGAAGTCTCTCGCCTGACAAAATTCGCCCTTTGTGATACAATCGACGGCGATGCAGAAACTGGAAACCTTCGCTTCCGCCGTCGCCGAAATCTGTTCCCATAGCCTTGTGGTTCCCGAACGGCCCCTGCGCTGGACGATTATCGCGAACCCGAAAGCCGGCGGATTTACGATCAATTCCCGCTGGAAAAAACACCGCGTGGCTCTCGAGGATGCGCTGGACAGGGCGAAAAAAAATCCCCGGCGCGGGGACGCCGGGCCTTCGGGCCCGCCGGACGAAAACAACGGTTTCGGCCTTGTCCCCACGACCGGCCCCGGCCACGCCGGTAAAATCGTTTCCGCCCTCCTTGACGCCGGAAATACGGAAGACGCGGGAAAGGCCGCAAACGTCGGAAACGTCGGAAACGCCGGAAAGGCCGATCCGTTTTACCTGGTAATTACCGCCGGCGGAGACGGAACGAGCCTCGAGGTTTTACAGGCGCTTTTCTCCGCGCCGCCGGAACAGCGTTCCCGCTTTGCCGTTCTGCGGCTCCCGATGGGAACCGGCAACGACGGCGCGGACTCTCCCGATTTGTCGAAAGCCCTGGACCTGCTTGTTAATCCGTCACGGCCCGAGAAAACGGGGGGCGTCAGGCTTTCCACGGCGTCGGGCAAAACCTGGCCGGACGGGAACCCCTTTCTTGCCTTCAATATCCTTTCGATAGGGCTCGACGCGTTTGTTACCCACATGACCAACAAAATGAAAGGGAAATTTCCCGGCGATTCCTACAAGCTTTGGGTCGATATCGCGTCGCTCCTTTACGACAGGATCTACAGGGTAGGGGCGCTTTCGGTCAAAGGCTACGACGCGCGGGGCGGGGAAGTGATGAACCTCAGGGAACGGCTTCTTCTCTGCGCGATGGGCGCAAGCGGCCGCCGCAGTTACGGCGCGCAGAAAAAAATTCTTCCCGACGACAGAAATGTCTGCATGGTAAAACAGATGTCCCTTTTCCGCAAACTTGCCATCAAGGGCCGCTTTACCTCGGGAAACCATATCCTCATGCCCGAGTCGATTATGGGAAACGCCGCCAAACTGGTAATCGACGGGGAAAACCCCATACTCGCCCAGATGGACGGGGAAGCGGTATTGCTTGAAAAAGAGGATTTTCCGCTGGTGATAGAACTGACGGAAAAGACGATTCAGAAGCTTACCGGCGTTTAGCCGCTCGATTCGCGGAAGGCCGGGGGTTTTGCGTGTTTTCATGTATATACGAACTGGCTGAATGAAGAAATTTTCCGGCTTTCGGCGATTTCGGCTTGACAAACGGCCGTTCTGTCTATATTGTAACATGGTAACAACAGGCGCGGCCGAAGCGTGCGGGCGAAAACAGCTGAAAACGGCGCCGACAGGGTTACGCGCCGCAACCGGCGGATTTTGGCGGCTTGACAGGGGTTTCATAGAAACTGTTTTTATGATACCCTGGTAAAACAGGGTTTCCAAAAGCATCGAGTTGGCGGAAAACTTTGATATCTGCGGGAATAGCTCAGTGGTAGAGCGCGACCTTGCCAAGGTCGATGTCGCGGGTCCGACTCCCGTTTCCCGCTATAAGCGACAAAAAAACCCGGCGCGTTTAATCTACGCGCCCAAATTAAGCGCCTGTCTTGCCGCCCGTCCGCCCGATATGTCGTCCAGCGTTTTGACTTCCTCGGCAAGCATAGAGCGGCGGTATTCCTTTTGGCGGCGTTCCTTGAGTTTGTCAAGAACCTTCCGGTCCCGCGAGGCTTCAATATAGACGGCCCTGGCTTCTTCCACGGCAAGTTCCGCTTTGGCCGCCGCTCCGACAAGCGCGTCTTTCGTTCTGTCAAGTCTGAGTATGTAGTTGTCGTAGGAGAGGATTTCCGCGGCGCCGCGTGTTTTGCCGAAACGGCTCGCGGCGGCGGCGGCCCGTTCTTCCGCGAGGGCTTTAATCCTGTTTTCCAGTTCGGTAAGCGCGCCGATTGCCCTTCCCAGTTCCAGTTCCGTTTCGTGTTCCCGGTTAAGCCTCAGGGCAAGTATTTTTTCAAGCTTAAAATGAAAACGCCTCAAAGAATCCGTTCCTCCGGTTCCGCCGCGTTCGATTCCGCGCCGTCCGTTTCTTCCGCCGCCGGATCACAGGCGTCTTCGGGAAGAATCCCCTCGGCATCCTGGGGCGAATCCATCTCTTCCACGGGAATGGTCAGCCCGCTAATTTCGGTCATAACCTGAAGGGTTTCCACCAGTGACGAACGTTCGTCAACCGTCTGAACAAGCAGCGAATCTATGGCCGCTTTTTTCGCGATAGCCTCGTCGATTACGGGGTTCGTTCCCTGGTGATACGCCCCCACGTTGATAAGATCCTCCGACTCTCCGTAAACCGCGAGGAGCCGCCTGATATAACCCGCGGCTTTTTGGGTTACGGGGCCGGACACCGCCGGGGCAAGACGGGAGATGCTTCCAAGAACGTCGATGGCGGGGTAATGATTCGCCTCGGCAAGGCGGCGGGAAAGCACGATGTGGCCGTCAAGAATACCGCGGACGGTATCCGAAACCGGCTCGTCCAGATCGTCCCCGTCAACAAGGATCGTGTAAAAACCGGTAATGGTTCCCCTGTCGCTGGTTCCGCAGCGTTCGAGAAGCTTCGGCATCGAATCGAAAACGCTTGGGGTATAGCCCTTGGTCGCGGGCGGCTCTCCCGTGGCAAGGCCTATTTCCCGCAGGGCGCGGGCAAAGCGGGTAACCGAATCGAAGAAGAGCATAACGTCGAGCCCCTGATCCCGAAAGTATTCGGCCACGGCGGTAGCCGTGTAGGCGCCTCGAAGCCGCGCCAGCGGCGGCGAATTTGAAGGAGAGACGATGAGCACCGTCCGGGCAAGGCCCTCCGGCCCCAGGCTGTTGGCGATAAAGTCGTTTACTTCCCGGCCGCGTTCGCCGATAAGGGCGACGACGTTGACGTCGGCGTTGGTGTTCCGGGCGATCATCCCGAGAAGCGTGGACTTCCCTACCCCGCTTCCGGCGAAAATGCCCAGCCGCTGGCCCCGTCCTACCGCCAAAAGCCCGTCTATCGCCCTGATCCCGGTGATTATGCGCCGGGTTACCCTGCGCCGTTTAAGGGGATTGGGCGGCGTATTTTGCGCGGGGTAACGTGTTTTCGAGGCGATATCGCTTCTGCCGTCCAGCGCGCGGCCCATGCAGTCAAGCACCCTGCCCAGCAGTTCTTTTGACACGGGAATTTCAAGCCTCGTCCCCGAAGCGATTACCCTGTTTCCCACCTCAATGCCGTCGGTATCCTCGAAGGTCATAAGCTGAACGATGTCGTTCCGCAGGCCCACGACTTCCGCCTGGATAAGCCCGCGGCCTTTCGGGACTTCGATACGGCACAGTTCCCCGATAATGGCCTGGGGGCCGCGGCTTTCGATCAAAAGCCCCTGAACTTTAACAACCCTGCCGATACATTTTATCGGATCGACTTTTTCCGCCGTTTCCAGATACTTGTCGATAATCGACACCGCTTCCGTTATCATAGGCCCTCTCCGGTGGAAGCGGTTTTCGCTTTCGCCTTAATCGGGGTAATTTCGAGTATCCTGGATTCCAGTTCCGCAAGCTGGCTCGATATCCGTCCGTCGATCTCGCCGAAGTCGGTCTCGATAACGCAGCCCCCCGGATCGACCGTCGAATCCTCTATAACCTGCAGGGACTTTACCCCTTCCACAAGCTGAATAAATTCCCTGGTATGCTCCGTGGTAAGCTTTACGTCGATCATGTTTACCTTGATAATGATGTTCCCCCGGCCCTTGACCTTGCGCAGGGCCTGCACCACGTTGGAAATAACCACGTTGCGCTGGTTTTCCGAAATAATTTTGATAACCTTGCGGGAAATAAGCAGCACAAGGTCGATAATCTGCTGCTCGGTTTCGGTAAGGATTTCCACCCGCTTGTCCTGCGCCCTTTCGAGTATGGTCTGGGTCCGCTGGACAAGGCGCTCGGCCTCGGCCTTGCCTTCCGTAAAACCCGCTTCCCGCCCGGCAAGCCTTCCCCGTTCTTCGGCGTCCCTGCGTTCCGTCTCAAAAGCGGCAAGGGAATCCGTCTCAATCTGCTTCGCCTTCGCCTGGGCTTCGGCTGTGATTCTTTCCGCCTCGTCCTCGGCCTCGCGCTTCGCCGCCTGGGCCTGATCGGTTTTCCGTTTGACTTCCTGGAACGCGGCCTGTTCCGCCTCTTTGATGATCATGTCGGCTTCCGCCCTGGCGGAACGGAGCATCGCCTCTTTTTCCTGTTCCCAGCGGACTTTGAACGCTTCGGCCTCCCTGCGGAGATCGTCCGCGGTGGGGCCCTGGTATTCGGGGACTTCCTCTATTTCCTCAACGACTTCTTCCACGGGGGCAAGATGTTCGAGTCCGGGGAAAGAATGGGGAGGATCGAGAACCACCCTGCTGCCGACAAGCGTAACCTCGCCGGGCCTGAAAACCGCTTTTGCCATTATCTACCTTCCGTTAAGCGCGGGGAACGTTTGGAAACCCCGGCGGGTTTCCAAACGTTCCCC
>JAIRSC010000132.1 GCA_031255645.1 Treponema sp.
AATTGTCCGGCGGGCTGCGCGTACTGTTACGCAAGACGGTAGGCGTCTTTTTAGCCGGGGTTATTCGAAAGTCTGGTTTAATACCCCGTCACAAACTGCGTTTGCGCGCCTGGGGTGGGTGGGGGTTATTCAATATCCGCGGCTCAAAGCCCGCGGAACAAATGTAAGAATATTTTCTGTTATTTTTACATTTGACAAATCGCGGCAAACCGGATAAAATATACTCTATGGAGGTTTTTGATATGAAATTATCCAAAGAACAGCACGGCGATTTGTATCTTAAAATGATGCAAACCCGTATTTTCGAGGAAACCGCCGCCAGACTTTTCGTGGAAGGCAAAGTACACGGTACCGCCCATTTTTGTATAGGCGAGGAAGCGACCGGCGTCGGAGTCTGCCGCGCCCTGGAAAAAGAGGACATGATCGCCCAGACCCACCGGGGGCATAATCAGGCTATCGGCCGCGGCATGGATATAAAGCGGATGATGGCCGAATTCCTGGGAAAGGAAACCGGCTACTGTAAAGGCAAGGGCGGCTGTATGCATATAGCCGATTTTACCGTCGGAAGCCTCGGCGCGAACGGCGTCGTGGGCGGGGGCATTCCCGTAGCCGTCGGCGCCGCCCTGTCCCAGAAGTATTTCAACAAGCCGAATATCACCGTCTGTTTTTTCGGCGACGGCGCTACCAACGAGGGGGCCTTTCACGAATCGCTGAATCTCGCGGCCGTCTGGAAACTCCCGGTGCTTTTTGTCTGTACCAACAACCTTTACGGAATGTCCACCCATATCAGCAAATCCATGCGCATAGAAGACATTTCCGTCAGGGCCGCTTCCTACGGCATAAAAGGGCTGCGTCTTGACGGCAACGACGTTCTTTCAATTTACGAAGAAACGAAAAAAGCCAGGGAATATGTCCTTGAAAACGGGCCGATGTTTATGGTGCTTGATACCTATCGCTGGATGGGACATTCCAAAAGCGATCCCCAGTTGTACAGAACCAAAGAAGAGGTAAATTCGTGGAAGGAAAAATGCCCGATAAAGCGCTATCGCGAACAGCTCCTGAAAGAAAAGATTTTTACTCAGCCGGAACTGGACGCTTTTGACAAACGCGCGGGGGACGATATCGCGGCCGCGGTCGCCTTTGCCGAATCTTCCCCGGAGTTGTCCATCGACCGGATATTTGACGATGTGTATGCCGGCGGCGATGTCCGGGATCAGAAACCGAAAAACGGTTTTGTACTGTAGGAGCGATTGATGCGTGAAATAACCTATGCCGAGGCCATAAAAGAGGCCATGTGCGAAGAAATGCGGAAAGACAGGCGGATCATTCTTTTTGGAGAGGATGTCGGAGTCTACGGAGGCGCGTTTGGCGTTTCCAGGGGCATGGTCGAAGAATTCGGTGAAGAACGGGTACGCGACACCCCGATCTCCGAGCTTGCGATAACCGGCTGCGCCGTGGGCGCGGCGATGACGGGGCTTCTTCCCATCGTGGAAATCATGTTCAGCGATTTTATCACGCTGGCGATGGAGCCGCTGCTTAACCAGGGGGCGAAGAACCGTTTTCAGTTCGGCGGCCAGGGCTCGGTGCCCATGGTGCTCCGTACACCGGCGGGATCGGGTACCGGCGCGGCGGAACAGCACAGCCAAAGCCCCGAGGCGTGGATCGCCAACGTACCCGGTCTCAAGCTGGTCGTTCCCTCAACTCCCTACGATGCGAAGGGGCTTTTGAAGGCTTCTATTTACGATCCCAATCCCGTTGTGTTTCTGGAACAAAAACTGCTGTACCGCAGCAAAGGGCCGGTTCCCGATCCGGGGGAAGATTATATCGTTCCGCTGGGCAAGGCGGATGTAAAGCGCCCCGGCGCGGATCTGAGCATCATTACTTACGGACGCATGGTTCCCCGCTGCCTTAAAATCGCCGAAGACTTCGCGAAAAAAGGCGTCGATATCGAGGTCGTGGACGTTCGGACGCTGGTTCCCCTGGACAAAGAGACAATCGTCGCTTCGGCGCGGAAAACCGGCAGGGCGCTTGTCGTGTACGAAGCGCCCCAGACCGGCGGATTCGGCGGGGAACTTGTCAGCGTTATCGCCGACAGCGACGCGTTCTTCTATCTTGACGCGCCGATAAAAAGGCTCGGCGGGCTTGATACGCCGGTTCCCTACAATCCCAAACTGGAAGCCCAGATAATTCCCACGGAAGAAAAAATCGCCGCCGCTGTTGAATCGCTGCTGTAGCGGCGTTTTGCGGCAAGGAGGAATGATGGCCAATTCAATCATCATGCCCAAAACCGGCATGGCAATGGAAGAAGGACAGATCGTAGAATGGAAAGTCAAACAGGGCGACAAAGTACAAAAAGGTGATGTAGTCGCGGTAATAGAAACGGACAAGTCCACGATGGAACTGGAGTCGGATTACGACGGGGTGATTCTCGCGGTGCTTTACGGCGCCGGCGACACGGTTCCGGTAACAAAAGCGATTGCCTGGATCGGCGGGGAAGGGGAGGCTGTTCCCCAAGAGCCGGCCCCCGCGGGCGCGGCTGTTTCGGACGGCGCGCGGGCGGATGGCGCGCGGACAGATGGCGCGGCGGCCCGGACGGCAGCCACGGTTTCCGGGCCGGAAGCCGGAAACGGCCCGCGGCCCAAAGCGACTCCCGCCGCCCGCTTCCTCGCGAAAGAACGGGGCGTCGCCCTGTCCTCACTCAGTCCCGGAGGAAAAAACGGCGAAATAACCAGGGCCGATGTCGAGGCCTTTTCACGGGCGGGACAGGCGGGCGTTTCCGCGACGCCCCTCGCGCGCCGGATGGCCGAAGCGGAAGGAATCGATCTTGCCGGC
>JAIRSC010000088.1 GCA_031255645.1 Treponema sp.
GTTTGAAGATATAATTGAAATAGATACGTTTAGCGATCTTAAAAAACTGGACCGCGGCTATGCGGTATAAGGACGCGCTGAAAACGCTCTCGTTGTGTTTTCAGTGTATCCGTGGAGGAGAGGCTATGTCAAGAAAGCGTTTTACCGTTAAAAGAATCCTGCTTTTGGCGGGAGCGTTTATGTTATGCGGGATGTTTCTTACCGGTGTGGACGACTGCGAAGAGAACTATGTTGGCGAATTGCCCGACTTTGAGAACGAGTCCGAAACAGCCGCCCGTTCGTCCGCCGCGGGGCGGGATTCGCGGCAATCCGGGGAGCCCGCCGCCGGAACAGACGCCCGGCCGGAACAGGCCCGTCCGCCGGCGGAATCGGCCGCCGGGCAATCCGCTCAGACTGCGCGGCAATCCGGACAGCAGCCGGCGGAACAGACCACGCGGCAATCCGAACAACGGCCGGCGGAACAACCCGCCCGGCAATCCGGCGCCCAGCCGCCGGCCGCGGTCCCCCCGGCTTCGTCCGGTTCCCGGTCCGCGCAGCAGCAGGCGGGAAGCCAACAGGCCGGCGGACCGGCCCAGGCGGCGGTCGCTTCTATAGCGGGAAAAGAATGGAAGCTGCTGGAACTGCGAAAGGGCACGGCGGTTACTGTTATTGATCGCGGAAGGCTTGAACGCGACGGATTCGGGGATCTGTTTACCATCAATTTTGGTGAACGGGTTACCGGAAAAGCCGCTCCAAACCGCTTTGTCGCGCCGTATCAGGCCGGCGCCAATAACGCTTTGGCCATACAACCGCCCGCGGGTACGCTCATGGCGTCCATCTACGATCCCGAACGGATTCGGGAAGAGGATTATTTTCAATACCTTATCAACGTAAAAAGCTGGAAGCTTGTCCGGAACAGACTGGAATTGTACAGCAGTGATTCAGACGGAAGAGAAACAGTTCTGGTATATGGCAATTGAACTGGAAGCTTCTATAACCGCGGTCGTCCAGGCGGCCGCGGCATGTTTCACGTGAAACTTTTTTGGCTTACAGTTCCAGAATAAGCCGCCGTCTGACGCCTTCGGTCCTGGTATCACATAAATCAACCTGAATTTTCCCGTCGGTAAAAACCGGCATATAGGCAAAGAGGCCGGAACCGGATGTTGTGGAACCTTCCTGAATGGTTATGGTTCTGAAAACTCCGTTGTTCCGTCCGACATCTTCAAATTTTTCCAGTTTGATGCGTTCGGGATCCGTTCCGCTTTTTCTGTACAGAACTATTTCCCAGGACTGCGTTTCGTCGTCAATGATAAGATCCGCTTTTTCGTACTGGGCGGCGGTTTGCCGCCTGCTTATAAGATACGAGACAATTTTTACGGGAACAGAAAGAGGTTCGGCCATAATGGTCCATGAACACAAAACGAAGGCCAGGAAAAAAAGCGGTTTTTTCATTTGTGGTGGGATTTGACACCACGTCGCAAACCGCTGTTTGCGAGCTTGCGGCGGCTCAAAAATAGTATATTTAGATGACATGGCAGCAAACCCCACAATTAAATAATTTCCTTGCGGAACGAACCTCATATCCGGTAATGGCTCTGCGTTCCGGATGCAATGCGGATTGCCGCGCGGAGACTCATCAGTTTCCCCAGAGATTCCCGAATTTGACGGGACTTTACAAGTTTCGGCATTACCGGCACAGAAGATTATATATCGCGTTTCAATCCGGGGCAAGCCGATGTTTCACGTGAAACGTCGGCTTGCTTGTCAGTGTGAACGCGGCCAGGTTGAAACGGAACCGGACGGCTATTCTTCCGGGGGAACGCGCCGGCCGGCCTTTATGCCGCCGCGCAGGCGCTTTGAACGGAGCCGTTTTTCCCGCGCGGCCTTGGAAGGCCCGGTCGGCCGGCGTTGTTTGGGAAGCCGCGCGGAAGCGCGGACAAGCGCTTCCGCGCGGGCATAGGCCCGCTCAAGGTTTACCTTTTGGGAGCGTTCCTCGCTGGAAGCAATGACAAGCGTTTCCGTTTCCCCGGAACGGGAAAGCCGGGGTCCAAGACTTTCCCTGAGCCGCGCGGCCTCCGCCGGGCCAAGGCCGGCCAGGTTTTCCAGAACGAGGCGCAGGGTCACCTTGGTATTTACCTTGTTGACGTTTTGGCCCCCCGGCCCCCCGGATCGGGAAAAAATAACTTCCGCGGTATCGCGGATGGATTTGCGAAGCGACAAAATATCCAAGTATAGTTTCCTTTTTTAGTCCAAACCACACGGACAGGCAAAATTCGAAGAATAATTAAGGCAAAAGCCCCGGTTTTTTTCGTATGCCTGCCTCGATAATCAGCGACGTGGATTTTACTATTTTGGCATTTTGATTTGGACAAAACACTAGTTTACCGCTTTTTCCAGGTCTTCGGCCTTGTCGGTTTTTTCCCAGGGAAACCCGCTGCGGCCAAAGTGACCGTAGGAGGCCGTCTTCTGGAAAATGGGGCGGCGAAGGTCAAGGGTTTTGATAATTCCCGCCGGGCTAAGATCGAAGACTTTTTTAACCGCGTTTTCGATCTGCTGTTCGTCAACTTTGGCCGTTCCAAAGGTATCGACCATAACGGAGACCGGGAACGGTACGCCGATGGCATAGGCAAGCTCGATTTCGCAGCGCTCCGCCAGTTTTGCGGCGACTATGTTTTTTGCCACATAGCGGGCGGCATAGGCGGCGGAACGGTCAACCTTGGTCGGATCCTTGCCGGAGAACGCGCCGCCGCCGTGACGGCCCATGCCGCCGTAGGTATCCACAATGATCTTGCGGCCGGTAAGACCCGTGTCGCCGAAAGGGCCGCCGACAACAAAGCGTCCGGTGGGGTTGATGTAATAATTGGTTTTTTTGTCCAAAAGTCCCGTCGGCTCCAGAATCGGTTTTATGATACTTTCGATAATTCCCGATTCCAGGTCTTTGTAGGACACATCCGGATCATGCTGATGGGAAACTACCACAGCGTCGATCCTGAGCGGTTTGTGCCCCTCATATTCAATGGTGACCTGACTTTTCGCGTCGGGCCTGAGCCATTTTATCGTTTTGTTTTTCCGCAATTTTGTGGCGTGAATAAGGATTTTATGAGCCAGCATAATCGGAAGCGGCATCAGTTCTTTGGTTTCGTTACACGCAAACCCGAACATCATGCCCTGGTCGCCGGCCCCCTGTTGGCCTTTATACTTTGTAAGACCGGCGCCGGAAACGCCCTGACTTATGTCCGGCGACTGACTGTGAATCATATCCAGAACAGCCATGGAATGGCAGTCAAGACCATAGTCCGGATTGGTGTAACCTATTTGTTCGGCCACCTCCCTGACTACTTTTTGAAAGTCTACAAACGTGTTCGTGGTTATTTCCCCGCCGACAAGAACCATTGACGTAGAGGCAAACGTTTCACAGGCAACCCGGCTTTGCGGATCGTCCTTGAGACAGGCGTCAAGAATCGCGTCAGAAACCTGATCGCATAGTTTGTCGGGATGGCCTTCTCCAACCGACTCGGAGGTAAAAAAATAACGGCGATTTTCCATAATAACTCCTGTAAAAACGGCGGAACCGCCGCATAACTAAATCTAACATTAACATGAAGTATTAATGAGAAACATCCTACATTCAAGGAGGCTGTTCCAATAGCTGAAGTTTTGGAACAACTTCAGCTATTACTATAAAACAAGAAACTGGCCAATGCTATAATGTTGACAAACTCAAATTAGAGGGTTGCCGCCAAATCCCGTAGGTTTTGAGCTGTCGCAGCCTGGTTTTTCCTGTCATAAACACCGGCAATTTTTTCCAGGAAAGATTTAATTTGGCTTCTGGAACCGGGATTATTCAAGTTTGTCGAAAGGTCCGGAATTGTCAGTTCCATACCCGGCATAATGAGATCCGGATCGCTTATACCGGCCGTCTGGGAAGCAAGCATAATCAGCGGGAAGTAATAAAGGTTGTTTTCTCCGTATTCGGCTTGAGTAATTTCGGAAAGAGTATTGCCCCTGACTACAGTGTGGTTTAGGGCTCCATCCAGGATAAGTGTGTCGGCGTAGGCTTCGTATACCTGTTCAAACGATTCCTGCTGCGGAGCGGGAGCGGGATCTGGTTCAGGACTGGGAGCAGGGGTCGAACAGGAAACTGCGAAAACAGCAATCACAAATATCACCATTACATACAAAAAGTTTTTCATTATTCTACCTCTGCCATTATTATTTCAGATAAAAATGGAAAAAACAAGAGAGCCGGCTGGAACCCGATTGTGGGAACGAAGTTCCCGTTTGTCTAGTGTTCTCTCCAAATCAAAATGCCAAAATAGTAAAATCCATGTCGCTGATTATCGAGGCAGGAACGGAACACTAAGACTGGCTTAAACCGGTAACGTTTTCCGCGGGCAGGGAAAAGACAATGCCCTGCGCTTTGGTGTTAATGCCGTAGGCTTTGCTGACAGCGTGCATAATCGCCGTTTTTTGGTCCCTGTCGGCGATTATTGTGATAATCTCTTTTTCATCCTGAACGGCGATTCCAAAAAATTTGACCGGCCCTTTGTGAACAAGACCGCGGGCGTTGACAATGGTTCCACCGGTTGCCCCGGCGTCTTTTGCCAGCGCCATAAGCTCGTCGCTGTAACCCTGATTGACCACTATCACAATAAGATCGAATTTTTTTTCGTTCATTTTTTCCTCTTTGTCCGGTTTTTTCCACTTTTCTTTTTTTGTTTCCGTTTTGTCGGAAATGTGTTTGCGGATACTGTCCTTGAAAACCTGAAGTATCGGTTTGTTGATCGCCGAAAGGGGAATCGCGAAGGCGATGCCCGCTCCGGGGTTGTAGAGCCCCAGACCACGGTTCACTTCCCTGATAAGGATCGGTACCATCACGTCCTGTTCCAGGCAAAGGACAATAGCTTTTTCGCTGGCGCCTATGCCCAAAAGGTCGAGGATTTCCGAGCTCGCGGTTCCCCGTCCTTTACAGATAAAGTGAAAGCGGACATGGTTTTCCTCAAAGATTTCACTTATATACATCGAGGCTTTCCAGTCAATGATAAAAAAGATAAATTTCAGCGCCGGCGTATCCGGCGACGCGGGAACCCTTATTGTTTCCGGTTCGGGCTTGGTCCGTTTTCGCAGTATTGGCAGGATCCCTCGTTTTTTTGCCGGCGCTTTTTCGGGGTTTGGTTTCTTGACCGGCTTTGATACGGTTTTTTCCGCCGGCCTGGCCGGTTTTTTCTCAGCCATCAGGAAACCTCCCTGTAATCGTACTCGATGATTACTCCGGCGTCCTGCGCTGAAGCAAGCGCCTCAAGTTCCTCACTGGCCGCCATGTCGGAAATATTGAGTTTGCTGCGGTACACCAGGCCCACAATCTGAATCACGACGAGGGGCGCCATGGCAACAAACGCGACAATACCGAAGGCGTTTTCCATAAGACTCATGCCGGAACCCTGGGCGGTTCCCATGGCCAGGGGAAGCAGGAAGGTACTTGTCATCGGGCCGGAACAAACGCCGCCCGAGTCAAAGGCAATACCGGTAAAAATCGGCGGCACAAAGAACGTAAGCGTCAGGGCGATTATGTATCCGGGAATAAGTATCCACAAAATGGGAATATTAAAAAGAATGCGGAACATGCTCAGGCCCAGCGCGGAAGCCATGCCGACGGCAAGGCTCCTCTGCATGACATGCTGGGAAATTGCCCCGGAAGAAATTTCCTCGACTTGCTTGTTAAGCACATGGACGGCCGGTTCCGCCTCGACAATAAAATAGCCGAAAAGCATACCCAGGGGGATCAGTATCCATCTGAATGAAGATTCCGCCAGTTTCAAACCAAGGAACTGCCCCACAGGGATAAAACCGACATTTACGCCGGTAAGGAACACGACCAGACCGATAAACGTATAAACAAAGCCGATGATAATGCGCCCGAGCCGGTGCCGTTTGTAACGGCGGCAGATAAGCTGGAAAATAAAGAAAAACACCAGTATGGCCGCTATGGCCTTAAAAACTTCCGCCGCGTAATTTGGAAATTCAAAGGCGAAAATTTCAACTACGTCCCTGGAGGTTACCACTTCCGGAACCATGTGGGCTTCCACTTCCACCCCCTGGGGATTAAACAATATCCCCAAAAGAAGCACCGCCAGTATGGGCCCTACACTGCACAGGGCTACAAGGCCGAAGCTGTCGTCCTGGGAATGTTTGTCGGTACGAAGCGAGGCAACGCCGACGCCCAGCGAAAGAATAAAAGGCACCGTAATGGGGCCGGTGGTTACGCCGCCGGAATCGAAAGCCACGGGAATGAATTTGGAAGGAGCGAAAAATACCAGGACAAACACGGCAATATAAAAAATAAACAGCATTACCGAAAGTCTAATTTTGATAAATATCCGTAGAATCGCGACGGCCAGAAAAAAACCTACCCCCAGGCCGACGGTTATTACCAGAACCCATTTGTCAATGGACGGTACCTGCCGGGAAAGCACCTGAAGGTCCGGCTCGGCTATCGTAATAACCAGCCCCATGATAAAGCTTACCGCGAGGGCTATAGCGAGGCTGCCGGTTTTGGTGATCTGTATACCGATCCCTTCGCCCATGGGCATCATGGCCATGTCCGCGCCCATCGTAAAAAATCCCATTCCCACAATCAACAGCGCCGATCCGACCAAAAAGGTAAGAATGGTTCCGGTCGGCATGGGAACAAGGAAAACGCTTGCTATAAGAACTATGACCGAAATGGGAAGAACCGAAGCAAATGCCTCCATTATTTTTTCTTTTAATATTTTATTCACAAAATATAGTATAATGGAATTAGCCCCTGGAGGGAATATGGACACAGAAAAAATCAACGAGCGGCGCATTGGAGTGGTGGTTCCTGTCGGCGCGTTACGCGGCAGCAAAAGTACCGGCGTCGGCGAATATCTTGACCTGATCGAGTTTTCGGCGCTGTGCGTCGAAATGGGTATCGGCCTTATTCAGATTTTGCCGGTAAATGATACGGGCTATGAAAGCTCCCCCTACAGCGCCTTGACCGCCTTCGCGCTGCATCCGCTTTACATACGTTTAGATGATTTGGAAGAGGCGGCAAATTTCCGGCAAAAAATCGCCGAACTGGGCCGCAGGTTTGACGGGGAACGCCGTTTTCCGTATTACCAGGTACTGCGGGCAAAAATGGAACTTTTGCGGGAAATGTACCGCGCAAACGCCGGGCCCATTGCGCGGGACGCGGAAACGGGCGCTCTCGCGGGTTGGATAAAAGAGAATCCCTGGGTTAAGGCCTACGCGGTGTTTCGCAGGCTCAAAGAGGCAAACGGCGAAAAAAGCTGGAAAGAATGGGACAAAAGTACGATTCTTTCCGGCGCGGCGGGCGCAAAGGCCGCGCCGGATACGGCCGGCGCGCTTGTCGAGACGCTTTGGGCAAAGCCCGAACTGCGGGACGAGCACCTGTTTTGGGCGTGGCTGCAAAAAGCCCTGGACAGCCAGTTCAGCCGGGCGGCCAAAGCGATACGTGACCTGGGGATTCTGCTTGAAGGGGATCTACCCATTCTGATGAACGAAGATTCCTGTGATGTCTGGGTTCACAGGAATATCTTTAGAATGGATCTGTCGGCGGGAGCGCCCCCCGATATGTACAGTCCCGAAGGCCAAAATTGGGGTTTTCCAATCTACAACTGGGAAGAACAGGCAAAGGACAATTACGCCTGGTGGAAAAACCGGCTTAAAGCGGCCGGAAAATACTACGACGCGTACCGTATTGACCACGTGTTGGGGTTTTTCCGCATTTGGGCAAGTTCCAGGACGGATAACTCTTCCGCCCTGGGCCGGTTCGTGCCGTATCTGCCGGTAAAACGCGGCGATCTTGAGAAGCTTGGTTTTGACAGCGGCCGCATCCGCTGGATGTCGCGGCCCCACGTTCCCACAGGGGAACTGTGGGACGCGCTCCGCGCCGGGCTGCCGGAGCCGGAAGTCGCTATGGAGGCGGACCGGGCGTTTGAGGCCGCCCTTGAGCGTATTGGCGGCGAAGAGATGTGGCTGTTCAAGGACAGCATAAAAGGCGAAAAAGACATCCTCGCGCTGGGCCTTCATCCGGCGGCGGCGGCGTTTTTGGTAAAAGCCTGGCAGAACAGGCTTTTTATCGAGTACGAAAACGGCGCGTTTTTTCCGGTTTGGTATTGCCGTTCTTCCAGGGCCTATGCCTCGCTGTCGGAGCCTGAACGGAACGCTCTTGAAACCCTGCTGGAAAAACGCCGCGCCGCTTCGGAAAAGGTATGGGAACAGGAAGGCGAAAAACTCCTTTCAGTGCTTGTCGCTTCCTCCACAATGCTGCCCTGCGCCGAAGACCTCGGCGCCGTTCCGGACTGCGTCCCCAAAGTACTCGCCAAACTGAAGATTCTGGGCCTTAGGGTAATCCGCTGGTTCCGCGACTGGGACAGGGACGGCCAGCCCTATGTGCCGTTCGACAAATATCCTGAACTCAGCGTGTGTACCCCTTCGGTTCACGACAGTTCCACAGCGCGGGAATGGTGGGATAAGGAAGCGGATCAGGAACATTTTGCCGCCTTTATCGGCGTACCGTCGCTGCCGAAAGTTTACAATCCGGGAACGGCGAAAATTATCCTTAAAGCCGCCGCCGCCGCGGCTTCCCGTTTCCGGGTTTTTCAGATACAGGATATTCTCGACCTTTCCCGAATGTGGTATGGCCCCGATCCGGCTCTGGACCGGATTAACGTGCCCGGAACGGCGAATGAGTTTAACTGGACTTACAGACTCCCGGCGTCCATAGCGGCGCTGGCCGGCGACAACGAGCTTATCCACAGCGTCCGGGAACTGGCGAACATATAGGACAGGGAAAGAACGGTTTTCATACAAAGATCCTGTTGACTTTTCGGATGATGACGACATATACAACAATTCCCATAATGCTGAAAAGGACAACAATTCCAAGCTGCCAAAAAACCTGGGTTCGTATCCAGGAGATAACCCCCGAAGCGTCGATATCGCATCCGACAAAGCCGGCCATCTCCCCGTCCGGTTCCAGAATCGGGGCGTACACCGATATTGTGGCGCCCCATCTGTCGTTTTGATCTATGGTACCCATCTGGAAGGTTTTTGTGCGTATCGTCGTCAGTACCGCTTCGTCCCATTCGGCCAGGTCTTCCGGGGAACCGATGGGGGAAAAGTTTACAAGATCATCGGGCTCGGCGCTGCCGTCTATGATATAATTGAACACCGTGCCTTCTTCCTGGGCCATCGTGTAAAGATAAAGACAGCCGGAAGATTCCTTTATTTCCAGAAGCCGCTTTCTGGTCTGTTCATAATAGGGGTCGTCCGCATCCAGGCTTTTGCTTAGCGCCGCGAACGAATCAACGTCGATCTCCGCCAGGGCGCGGTCAAGCGTGGGCACGCCGAGCTGGGAACACACATAGCGGGTTACGGCGTTTACCTGCAGAACCGACGTCAGGATAAACACCGTAAAAATGGAAATAAAAAAGAAAACAAAAAAGAGGGAAAGCTGGAATTTGAGAGAGCTTTTTCTTTTTTCCTGTTCTTCAAATTTATCAAGTTCCATGTAAAGCTCCTAGGATGCCCGGTTTTCTTCGGCGTCTGTTTCGCAGGGAATCTGGATATTGAAGACCGTCCCCTTTCCCGGCTCGCTGGAAAGCCTAATCGATCCCCGAAGGTTCCGTATCCGTTCCCGAACCAGGTTGAGTCCTATTCCGCGTCCGGCGTAAAGGTCCGTCTGATCCGCCGTACTGAATCCGGGACTGAATATGGCTTTTAGAAGCAGGTTTTTGTCTTCCGCCTCTTTTTCGTTTTTGATAAGCTTGAGATCCAGGGCTTTTCCCCGGATTTTGGCAAAATCAAGACCTTTCCCGTCGTCGCTGAGCCTGATGTGTATCTGGTCGTTTTGCCGCGTGATTGCGAGCCGTATCGCGCCTTCGCCGTTTTTGCCGCTTTTTTCCCGGTCTTCCGGCGTTTCAATGCCGTGGTATACGGAATTCCGCACCAACTGCATAAGCACTTCTTTAATGACCCGGCGCGGGCCGCTTTCGAGGACCAGACCGTCAATTTCGTCCACAACAAAACGCGCCTTTTTGTCCGACGCAAGGGCGGCTTTTTCGCAGGCCCGGGAAAGGGTTTCCACCAGTATATCCTGATCTCCCTTGACGCTTCCCGCGAGTTTGAACGATTCGAGCTTATCAATGGTAGTCTGGAATTTGTCTTTTTCCTTGAGGATTTTTTCCAGTTCCAGCGTAACATGAAGAATGTCTTCAAAGACAATATCCTCGTGATCCCGCAGTTCCTTTATCTCGTTTTCCAGCAGATGGAGTTTTTCGCCAAAATTGTCCAGCCCAAGAATAACGGAATTGGATTTGACCGCGTGAACGGACTGGTAAATGCCGGTCAGGGCGTCATGGGCGGATATATCCTTGTTCATCAACGTTTTGTTGATTTGATCAAATTCGTATTCGGTATCTTCAATAAAGTCCTTGAACACTCTGGGTTCTATCTGGATAATCTGGAAAAGGGAACGCATTTCTTCTTCGCGCCGGCCCGCTTCCGCGGCAAGCTGTTTTTCCATCTCTTTCGCGGCGCTTATGTCTTCCAGGGTTCCCAGAATGTAAATGTCGTTTATCCCCCTGTCTATCGCGGAAAAAGAAGATCGCAGTACCTTCATGCTGGTGTTTTCTTCGCTTAAATAGGTAAATTCGGAAATAGGGTTGATGTCTTCCAGCATCTCCGTGTCGTAAGCGCCTTTCAACACCATATCAAAATAATCTTCCAGGGTAGCCCGTTCTTTTTCCTTGAGGGAGTGAACAAGAAGATCGGTAAATTTCGCCCCTTCGAGATTCTCCGTTGACAGGATTTTTTCAAGAGGGCTGGAATACGCGCCCTGGATAACAAAATCCTTGTTCATCAGAAACAGGCCCTGTTTGAGGTTATCCTTCATTACGCTGATGGTATCCCGCTCGACCCGCAGTTCCGCCGTCAGCCTGTTAACCCGCCGATCCTTGGCAAGCCGCACCTGCTCGTACACCATCGTAAGCAGGGATACAAGGACGTATACCCCGCAGAACCGCGCCGCCATATCCAGCGTATAGTCATATTTCGAAAGACCGGGAACAAGAGTGAGGGTCAGCATTGTACAGAGAAGCAGGAAGGTATAGATCAGCCCAATCTGTAATCCCAGGATAAAAATCGTTACTATCGGGAAAATGTACACCCACAGGGCCCCGAAGCCCCTGATTTCCCCGCCCGCGATAAACCGCGAACAGAGTATGCCGAAAGCGCCGATGGTAATGCCGCCCGGAATGACCAGCGGCAATTTGGTCCTGAGCGTGACCAGGGAGATAATGCAGGCGAAGGCCAGACTGCCGTCAAGCAGGCTTCTGAACAGATCGCCTTCGATATAATATACCGAGATTCCGAACAGAATAAGAAACAGGGCGCCTATCGTCAGAATCATGTTGAGAAGCGCGTAGCTGATGGTCTCGTTGTCGGTAAGGCTGCTTTTGCCGCTATAGAGAAAATTACGAAAAAAACCGCGCAGCTGGGCCATTTAACCGCTCCTTATTGATTCAATGGCCACCGACAGGGTAAAAATTTCGGAATTGTAAATCGTAAAAGGTATGCAGATAATCCGCGCTTTTTCACTGGGCCATTTAATTTGATGTCCCGTTCCCTGGACTATGGTGGGAAGGCTGATAATCAGCCGGAACGCTTCTTCCAGGCCTTTTTTGGCGTTTCCGGCGATAATATTGACGATTTCGCCGACAGCGTCCGTAACTTCGTCGTCTATCGAGTCATGGGTTTTTCCGGTAAGGGTGTCCGTCAGTTTTTCCGCGAGCCCGGCCTTCATGGAAACGACCACCGCGCCGCTTGCTTCCCCGGTCAGGCCAATGACCGCGGAAATATCCCATTCGTTAACCACCTCGGCCTGGGAAAAATAGGGACGGCCTACTTCCAGGTCCGCGCCGATAAATTCCTTAAAGACGTTTTTTGTTACGTCAACAAAAGGCTGAATGTATCTTTCCATACTGTTTTCCTAAAAGCTTATCTTTGAGATTTTTTCAAAAAAC
Organism: Treponema sp.; assembly: GCA_031255645.1. Taxonomy (GTDB): domain Bacteria; phylum Spirochaetota; class Spirochaetia; order Treponematales; family Breznakiellaceae; genus JAIROH01. Next base: position 12,048 of record JAIRSC010000088.1, read on the forward strand.
ACTTTTTCGTTTACCGGTTTGATTATATAATCGGTAGCGCCGCTCTTTAAAGCCTCGATCACGTTGTATTTTGCCGATTCACTTGTTACCATAATAACAGGGAGGTCTTTATATTGGTCCATGGTTCGCACTTCCTTGAGAAAATCTATTCCCGACAGCTCCGGCATGTTCCAGTCCAGAAGAACAAGGTCGATCGGCCTGCTTTGGAGCTGATCAAGAGCGTCCCTGCCGTTCGGCGACTCCAGAAACAGGCAGGGGATTTTAAGCTGCTTAAACGTATTCATAACGATGTTCCTCATAATACGGGAATCATCCACGACAAGAACGGTTTTCATTTTCAGACCTCCAGCTGCCAAACCGGTATTGAAACGACTTTTGGCGCCGCATTTTTCCCACAGATCGTTTCTTCCGATACTGATAGTAATGAAATCGTTTAATGTTACCATGTTATTCGTTCTTTTGGGAATACTGTCTCCGGCCGCCGCCGTTATTTTGGGCGCGGCGGATCTTCCCCTCAGGCAAATAGAAGACGATTCGGCCCTCAGGGCCGCCATAAAAGACAGCTGGCTTATTGAAGCCCCTTCGTCGGCGCTTCGGAACAGGCCCTTTACCCGGACGCTTGCCGGCGGCAGTCCCGTCCAGGTCAGGGCCGAAGCCAGGGGGAACGAGTTTACGGTAGTCCTTGCCAGAGAGTGGAACGGCACGTTTCCCGGCTGGGCCCAGGGTTCCTGGGTGCTTACCCGGCTTATGGACGGCGCGTATCAGCGGATACGCATTTTTCTCCACAGCGATCCCTACACGTACATACAGTTCCGGCCCATGGAAAACTCCGGGAGCGGCGTTTCCGGGGCTTTTGCCGGGAACCGGGACGAGGCCGCGTCCGGGGAAAAAACCCTGCTCGACGTAGTGCTGTACGAGGCCTATGTTGTCCGGGGGCTTCCCGTGGGAATTTCCATGGAAAACCTTATAACCATGCCGTTAAACGCGATTTTCGACGCCCTGGGGGCCAGATTCCCGGCGCGGTATTTTGAACCGGACCCGGACATGTACCGGGATTCGCGGGAACTGGTAAGCCGGGTACGCGCCGGGCTGCCGGGGCTTGAATTTGCCGACGACGGGGCCGTCGACGAAAACGGCCGCTATGTGTATATCAACACCCTTGCTCCCCAGAACGCCGGGGAAAATACCGGCGGCCTGAACTGTTCCGGTTTTACAAAGTGGTTTGTGGACGGCCTGTTATACCCCGTAACCGGCCGGCTCCTTCCCATAACCCCGCTTAAAAAGGCTTCGGCCAAAAGCGGCTCCTCTCTTTCGGCGAATTACGCGGATATCCGCGATCCCCAATTCGGCCTTGACTGGACGCGGAACCTCGCGATGGAGGCGGCAAAGGCGCTGGGCCTGCCGGCCGCGCTGGAAGAAGTCGAGCTGCGGGACGGAACCTTCGCCGCGCTTATCGACCGGCGGGGAGGGCAGACTTCCGTAAAAAGTTATCCCGCCTTTCTGCCGGGAGCGGGTTTTGGAATCGAGGGCCTTAAGGCCCTGCTCTACACACTGGCCGTCAACGAACCCGGATACATATACCTGGCGTCGGTAAACAACGAAACGGGACCGGCCCCCAGAATGCGCCGGCACTACCACGACGCGGTTTTAATCCCCTATTTTAACGAATTCGGGGTTTTCCAGACCGCCGTTTTTGAAAGCGCCGCCGAAACCTCCCTGAACACGTTTATGGCCCGGTATCCGGGGCAGATGGTCAACCTGGTCCGTATCCTGGCGGAAAGCAGGTTTACCGGAAAACCCTAGGGGGCGGCTGAGCCGGCGCTTCTTTAGGGCATCGCAAAATCCATGGACTTTGGCCTGGAATCCATGGATTTTGGGTTAGAATCCATGGATTTTGAGTTGGAATCCATGGATTTTGGGTTAGAATCCATGGATTTTGAATTGGAATCCATGGATTTTGAGTTAGAATCCATGGATTTTGGGTTGGAATCCATGGATTTTGAGTTGGAATCCATGGATTTTACTTCCTTCGGATATCCGATTGACCGCGATAACAGGTCAATTTCCTACGGCTGTCTGCCGCGGCTGCCTGCCGGACGCTTGACAAGGGCCGGAAAACCCGGCAGTCTTTTATGAAAGCATGAAGCTTTTATGAACGGGAGATGAACTCCTCACTTGTTTAGAGGGGGAGTTATGTCTTCAAGCCAACGCGCCGGAATTTCGGAAAACGTCCGGGACGAAACGCCCGCCGTATCCGTGGATTCGCCCGGCGAAAAATACCGTAGACTTCTTGCCCTCATTGCCGGGAACGGTTCGGCGGCGGTCGCTTTTTCGGGCGGCGTCGACAGTTCGTTCCTGTGTTACGCCGCCGTCGAAGCCCTGGGCGGCGCCGCGATTGCCGTTACCGTTGTTTCTCCCCTGCTGCCGCGAAGCGAACTGGAAAACGCCGCCCGGACGGCCGCGGCAATCGGTATCGAACACATAACCATCCGCGAAGACGAAATAGAAGACGAGGTTGCCCAAAACGGCCCCCGGCGCTGCTATTTTTGCAAGAAAAAAGAATTTGCCGCCATACAACAGGCCGCCGGAAAACGGGGCGTCGCCGTTGTACTGGACGGTTCCAACCTTGACGACGCCGGCGATTACCGGCCCGGGCTTAAGGCGCTGGAAGAGCTGGGTATCGCGAGCCCCTTGAGGGAAGCGGGACTCACCAAAAGCGAGGTCAGGGAGCTTTCCCGCCGTTTCGCGCTTCCCAACTGGGACAAGCCCGCGTCCGCGTGCCTCGCGTCCCGTATCCCCTACGGCGAAACAATCAGCCGGGAAAAGCTTTCCCGCGTCGAAAAAGCCGAAACCGTTCTCCGGGATTTCGGGTTCCGCCAGTTCCGGCTGCGTTCCCACGGGGACATTGCCCGTATCGAAGCCGCGCCGGAGGAGCGAAAAAAGCTTTTTAACGAAGCGGCCCTGGACGCGATCTCCCAAAACATCAAAGCCGCCGGCTTCCTCTATGTCGCGTTTGAGCTTGAAGGATACCGCAGCGGGAGCCTTAACCGGACAATCCGAAAAACCCTTCCCGAAACCGCCGAAAGCCCGGCGGCGGACAACCTTCCCCCTGTGGGAACGGAACACACCAAAGGAACATAATGATGAAAACACTGCATTTTGACTGCTTTGCCGGTATCTCCGGCGATATGGCCCTGGGCGCGCTCGTGGATCTGGGGGTGGATCCCCCGGCGCTTCTCGCGGAACTGGAAAAACTCAACCTGGACGGATGGAAGCTTGAATTTACCGGCGGCGAACGAAACGGGATTACCGGGACCAGGGCCCTTGTGGAAGTCGAGGGGCTTCACGACGGCCGCGCGGATCACGATACCCATCACCATCATCATGACCATCACGATCATCATGACCACCAGCATACACATGATGATGAGGATCATCATGACCATCACGATCATCATGAACATCATCACCGGAACTGGAAGGATATCCGCTGTATCATCGAACAATCTTCCATACGGGAAGGGGCGAAGAAACGGGCGCTGGACATTTTTCTTCGGATCGCGAAGGCGGAATCCGAAGTGCACGGGGTTCCGGTTGATGAGGTTACGTTTCACGAAGTCGGGGCGCTGGATTCCATTGTCGATATTGTGGGAACCGCCGTCTGTCTTGACCTGCTTGCCCCGGAGCGCATCTCTGCGGGAACGGTGGAACTTGGCGGGGGCTCGGTACACTGCGCCCACGGGGAACTGCCGGTTCCCGCCCCCGCAACGCTGATCCTGTGCCGGGGTATGCCGGTTCACACGGGGGGCTTTAACCGGGAAATGACGACCCCCACGGGAGCGGCGATTCTCGCTTCCCAGGTCGATGAATTTGTGTCCGAGGCTTCTTTTACGGAACTGAAAAGCGGATACGGCATTGGGGCGCGAAAATTCGACAGGCCGAATGTGCTCAGGGCTTCTCTGCGGGAAATCAAGGCCTTTCAGCGGCAAGGGGACACGAACCCTTCCGCCCGCCCGGAGGACGACGCGGGCCGGCCGGCCGATCCCGACGACATCGGCGCCTGCGTTGTTATCGAAACCAACATCGACGACATGAGCGGCGAGGAAATGGGCTTTCTTATGGAATGTCTTTATGCCGAAGGCGCGCGGGACGTGATTTTCATTCCCTGCGTCATGAAAAAAGGCCGTCCGGGTACGATGGTTTCGGTACTCTGTCCGTCTTCGAAACGCGACGATCTTCGAAGGGTCATGTTTACGCGATCCAAAACAATCGGAGTGCGGGAAATTCCCGCCCGTTGTTTTGCCCTTAGACGGGAAGAAGAACCCCTTTCCGGCGAATACGGCGGGAGGAAAAAAACCGTGTACTACCGGGGGGAAAAGCTCCGGGAAAAGATTGAGTTTGAGGACAGGGCCGCGCTTGCGCGGCAAAAAGGCGTTTCCCTGTGGGAAGCGGAGGAGCTGCTCGGAAAATGAACCCCGTCCAAAAGAACGGCCGGCAGACGGAGAACGCGGGTTTCGCGTGTCTTGACGACGGGCGGCGGGAACGAACCGGCTATCCCGAAGCGGTGTATTGCAGGGGCAAGACAACGGAACAGGCCGCGGCGATTATCACGGCGATGCGGGAAAAAAACATTCCCGTTCTGGCCACGGGCGCTGAAAAAGAACTCGCGGATATCGTGGAAAAGCGCTGCGGCGGAACACGCTACGACGGGCTTTCCAGGGTACTTTCGCTTGGCGGTCCCTGTGTTCCGCCGGGACGGGAAGGCGGCGGCCCTGTGGGCCTTGTCACGGTAGTCTGCGCCGGGACTTCCGATCTGGCCGCCGCCAGGGAGGCCCTGTTAACCGCGGAATTTTACGGCAGCGGAACGGAGCTTGTCGCCGACGTGGGAATCGCCGGCATACACCGGCTGTTTGCGCGGCTCCCGGATCTGCGCAGGGCCAACGTGATTATCGCCGCCGCGGGCATGGAAGGCGCCCTGGCGGGGGTTGTCGCGGGGCTTGTGGCGGTTCCCGTTATTGCCCTTCCCACAAGCGTAGGTTACGGCGCTTCTTTGGGGGGCGTTGCCGCCCTCCTTGCTATGCTTAATTCATGTTCGCCGGGAATCTCGGTAGTGAACATCGACAACGGATTCGGGGCCGGGTATCTGGCCAATCTTATAAATCAGGGGTTTTGCGGATACGCCGGAATTCCGTCATCGACGGAATCGGGCGGACAAAAAGCCCTGTGAAAGGAGTACAGTATGCACATGACTGACGCGCTGCTTTCCCCGGCAGTAGGGGGAACAATGTGGGCGCTCAGCGCAGCCGCCCTCGCCCTCGCGGTTAAGAAGACTGCCGGGGGCGGTCAGGTAACCGGCGGATTTCCATCCGGCGGATTTCCATCCAACGGTCTTTCGCCGGAAGGACTTTCGTCCGGCGGCTTTGACGAAAAAAAGGTTCCCCTGATGGGAATTATGGGCGCTTTTGTCTTTGCCGGCCAGATGATCAACTTTACCATTCCCGGAACCGGTTCCAGCGGGCATATCGGCGGCGGTATCCTGCTTGCCGCGATACTCGGCCCCTGGCCGGCTCTTATCACACTGGCGTCGGTATTGCTTATACAGTGTTTGTGTTTCGCCGACGGAGGTCTTTTGGCCTATGGCTGTAATGTGTTTAACATGGGAGTTTGTTCCACGCTGCTGGCGTACCTGTTTCTTTTCCGGCCCATAGTCAAAAAAAACCTTAACGCGAAAACCATCACGATTGCGTCCGTTGTTTCGGTTGTCGCGGGACTCCAGCTGGGCGCTTTTTTTGTGGTTCTGGAGACGCTGGTTTCGGGAATAACCGAGCTGCCGTTCGGATTGTTCACGGCTCTTATGCAGCCCATACATCTTGCCATCGGCCTTGTGGAAGGAATCGTAAGCGCCGCCGTACTCTGCTTTGTGTACCGGGCGCGCCCGGAAATTCTGGGCGGCGCGGTTCCCGCCGCGCCATCCGCCGTATCGGCGAAAAAAGTGCTGGCGGTTTTCGCCGCGCTTACCCTTGTTACCGCCGGTGTCCTGTCGTTGTTCGCTTCCGCCTATCCCGACGGTCTTGAGTGGTCCATGGAAAGAACGGCCGGGACCGCGGAACTTGAACGGGACGGGCCTGTTTACGCGGCGGCGAGCAGTCTTGTGGAAGGGACGGCCTTTATGCCCGATTACAACTTCAAAAACGGCGAAAGCGCCGCCGGAACTTCCGCGGCGGGAATTGCCGGGAGCGTTGTTACCGTTATCCTTGCCGGGGGCATAGGGCTGCTTATCAGGGCCGCGCGGGCGCGAAAAAAACCGTCATGAGTCCGGGGCGGGCCGCCGCGGGAATTGCCGCGCTGGAAGAATACGCGATGAAGGATTCTCCGCTGGGCCGGATACATCCGGGGGTCAAGCTTTTCGCGGCGGCTGTGTATCTTGTGTGTACCGTATCCTTTCCCGCGACGGCTCCGGGCAGGCTCGCGCCCTATCTGCTTTACCCCGCCGTGCTGCTGCCTTTGGCGGATATTCCGTTAAAGGCGGCGGTCATACGGCTTGTTCCCGCGATGCCGTTTGCCCTTATGGGAGGAATCAGCTGCCTTCTTGTCATGCGGGATCCGGCGTTCGCTTTCGGGAATCTGATTGTAAGCCGGGGCGTTCTTGCCTTCGCGGCGATAATGCTCAAGACGGTTCTCTGTGTCAGCGCCGCGCTTATTCTCGCGGGATCGACTCCGTTCCATGTACTCTGCGCCGGCCTTCGCCGCCTGCGCGTTCCGTCTGTGCTGTGCCTTCAGCTTATGTTGTGTTACCGCTACATTGCCGTACTTCTTGAAGAAGCCCAGGCCATGTACACGGCCTGTATACTCCGTTCCACGGGAAAGAGGGCGGCGATAAAAGATATGGGCCCCCTTTTGGGAACGCTGCTCCTTCGCGGCCTGGACAGGGCGGACAGGGTATACAACGCGATGCGCTGCCGGGGTTTTCGGGGAACGTTCTTTGCCGAACGAAAAACGCTGAAAGCCGCCGACATCGTTTACTGCGCCGTTGTCTGTGCCGCCGCCGTGTTCTTCCGGTTTTTTAACGTTCCGCGCTTTATCGGAACCGTTATGGGAAACCTCCTTTGGTGACGCTTGACGTTGCCGGCCTTACGGTTCGCTATGGCGCGAATGATCCGCCGGCGCTGTCCGGCGTTTCATTTTCCCTTCGGGCCGGCGAGAAGATCGCCCTTACCGGCAATAACGGCGCGGGAAAATCGACGCTGCTCCTCACCCTGGTCGGGATACTGACTCCCGAAAGCGGAAAAATTATCCTTAAGGGACAGGAAATTGACAGGAAGAGTACCGGCGCGCTGCGGGAAAACATCGGCCTTGTCCTGCAAAATCCCGACGATCAGCTTTTTATGCCGGCTGTGTATGACGATATCGCGTTCGGCCTTCGCAGCCACGGAAAACCGGAGGCGGAAACGGCGCGGGTCGTACATGAGGTGATGGAAAAACTCGGCATAGGCGGCCTTGGGGAACGCTTGAGCGGCCGTCTTTCGGGCGGCGAGAAACGTCTTGCCGCGCTGGCGGGGGTTCTTGTTATGCGGCCCGATATACTGCTTCTCGACGAACCCGCGGCTTTTCTCGATCCGCCGTCCCGCGGCCGCCTTACCGGCATACTCGCGGAACTTCCCCAGGCGATGATCCTCGCCACCCACGACCGGGATCTGGCCGAAACCCTGTGCGACAGGGAGCTGCGCCTTGAGCGGGGACATCTTGCGCCATAGAGTTCACAAAGATGTCCACCCGTTCAAGACACGGGCGCTGTGTGGTAGCCGTGTGCCTGTCTCGATAATCAGCGGCGTGGATTTTACTATTTTGGGAGGTTCATTCGGACAAAACACCAGGTACATGGAAATAAATATCAAAACTTGTTATACTTCCCCGTAAAAGGAACACTATGGGCGACCTACAAACAACGGTGAAGCATCTTCATCCCCTGGAAGTCAAGATTATTCTTCATTACAAGCAGGACGAAGAGCTTACAATAGACAAAGTTGAATCCGACCTTGATCTTATACACGGGAACGGAAACCAGGCCCTGTCCTGGCTTGCCGGAAAGGGTATCGTGTCGGAGCTGCGGCGGGAAACAAAGTGGTTTTTCGAACTGACGGATCTTGGACGGGAGTGGAAAGAGAAGGGAACTCCCGAAGAACGGATGATAGAATATGTGCGGATAGAGCCGGGCCGGACAATGCCCGAAATCGCCGCGGCCCTCAAGCTGGATAACAAGGACGCGGGCAGCGCTTTCGGGACGCTTTCCAAACTGGGCGTACTGGCCATGAATCCCGCCAAAGGGATCGTTATGGCGCTGCCGGAACATGAAACGCTAAACGGCCGGCCCGAGGGCGGAAAAGCGGCGGAACATCTCGCGCTAATCCGGGGCCTTCTTGAAAAGGCCGCCGAATCCGCCGGGCGGCTTCTTGACCACGACAGCCTTTCCGGGGCGGAAAGGCTTGTCATGGGCGGCCTTGCCAAAAAGCGCGCCGCCGCCGCCGCCCCGTTCCGCGAAATCGACCGCGAAACCGTCGTGTTCGGCTTTACCGGTTCCCGGGGCCCGGACGAAACCAGCCGGGACATTCTCGCGGCGGCGCTTGCCGCGGCGGGGATTACCGGGGAAGAGACCGGCGCCCTTACGCCGGAAATGCTCGCCGCGGGAAGCTGGAAGGGAAAGGCGTTTCGTTCCTACAATGTAAAAGTTCCGCCTACCCGGCTTGTTCCCGGGCGGACCAATCCCTACGTAAAATTCCTGGAAGACGTAAAGGACAAGCTCGCTTCCCTGGGTTTTGAGGAGTTTGACGGCCCTCTTGTGGAAACCGAATTCTGGAATTCGGACGCCCTTTTTATGCCCCAGTTCCATTCCGCCCGGGACATTCACGACGTGTACCGCGTCGCCGGAACGAAGCGCGGCGGCGCGGGCGAAAACGGCGGCCCGGATGCGGCCGAACCGGCCCGCGCCGCCTGTATTGAGGAGCCGTGGCTTTCCAATGTGGCCGCCGCCCATGAAACAGGCGGCGCTGCCGGCAGCCGGGGATGGGGCTACAGTTTTGACAGGGATTTTACCCGCGCCCTTATCCTGCGCAGCCAGGGAACGGTACTGTCGGCAAAAACCCTCCCCCGCGCGAAGATACCCGGCAAGTACTTCGGCATTGTGCGCTGTTTCCGTTACGACCGGGTCGACGCGACCCACCTTCCGGATTTCTACCAGACCGAAGGCATTGTCCTTGGCGAGGACGTGAACCTTAAAACGCTCCTTGGAATGCTCGAAATGTTCGCGCTGGAAGTGGCCGGCGCCAAAGAGGTAAAATACGTTCCCGGCTATTTTCCCTTTACCGAACCGTCGGTAGAGGTTCACATCAAACACCCCGTTCTGGGCTGGTTTGAGATGGGCGGATCGGGAATCTTCCGGCCCGAAGTTACCGAAAGCCTTGGCGTCCATGTGCCTGTCGCCGCCTGGGGAATCGGCATTGATCGCATGGCCCTTACGGCCCTGGGGCTCAACGACCTGCGGGAACTTTTCAGCTACGACATAGAGAACGTGCGGCTCAGGCGGACAAAAGAAAACAGCCCGGCGCAGGAGGCGATCTGATGCCCAAAATTGAAGTTAACGAAAAAGCGTTTTTTACGCTGGCCGGATGTCCCGGCGGCAAAAGCGTCTGGAATACCAGGGATCAGTTTGAGCGGGCGCTTGGCTGCGCCAAGGCGGAACTTGACGAAGACAGCGACAAAAGCCTTCCCGAAGACGAGCGGATTCTTAAAATAGAACTGAACGATACGAACAGACCGGATCTGTGGGGAACCGCCGGCTGCGCCCGGCAGCTTAGAGTTTACAACGGCGGCAAAGCGCCGGTCTATCCGTTTTTCTCCTCTCCGGGAAACCCCCGGCCCGCCAAACACAAAGTCGTCGTGGAACAATCCGTACAAAAAGTGCGGCCGTATCTTGCGGGCTTTATCGCTTCCGGCAGGGCAATCAGCGATCCGATGCTTCGGGACATGATCCAAACCCAGGAAAAACTTGCCTGGAATTTCGGCCGTAAACGGCGGACTATCTCGATGGGGCTTTACCGCAGTTCCATTATCAAGTGGCCGATTATCTACAAGGGGGTCGATCCCGACGGCGTATCGTTTGTGCCCCTTCAGTGGGACGCGCCCCTTTCTCTTAGGGAGATTCTCAGACAGCATCCAAAGGGAAAAGAATACGCATTCATCCAGGAACACGAACCGCTGCATCCGCTGTTAACCGATTCCGGGGACAGGGTGCTTTCCTATCCGCCGATTATCAATTCCGCCGATCTTGGGGCGGTTCAGGTGGGCGACACGGACCTTTTTGTGGAGCTTACCGGAACGGACCAGGCTTCGGTTACGCTGGCCGCGTCGATTGTCGCCTGCGATCTTGCCGACAACGGTTTTACGATTGAGCCGGTAGAAGTGGAGTACCGTTACGATACTCCTTTCGGCGGAACCTGCGTTACGCCGTACTATTTTCAGGAGCCGGTGTTCTGTTCGCTTTCCCGGATTGAAAAATACCTGGGCGAAAAAATCGAAGCCGATGACTGCGTTAAAGCCCTGGCCCGCATGGGGGTAAGGGCGGAAAAAGCCGGCGGCGTCGAACGCGGCGCGTCAGGCGCGGGCGCGCCCGGTAAGGACGAGCCCGGCGTCCGGGCCTGGCCGCCCGAATACCGAAACGATTTCCTTCACGCCGCGGACGTTATGGAAGACATTATGATGGGCCGGGGGCTCGACACGTTCAGCCCCGAACGTCCGCGGGATTTTACCGTAGGCCGGCTCAGCCCCGTTACGGTTTTCAGCCGCCGGATCAAGGAGATCATGATCGGCATGGGTTACCAGGAAATGATCTACAACTACCTGGGTTCCCGCAAAGACCTTGTCGAAAAGATGCGCGGCGACGGCGCTTCGATTATCCGCATATCCAACCCGATGACCGAAAACTACGAGTATGTCAGGGACAGCGTCCTCGCTTCCCTTGTACAGAGCGAATCCGTTTCGGGCCACGCGGTTTATCCCCACCGGATCTTCGAAGCGGGAAAAATCGCCCGGCTCGACGGCAGCGGTGAAACCATAACGCGCCAGTACCTGGGTTTCCTTGAAGCCGCCGCCGGGACAAACTTTAACGTCGTGGCCGCGGCGCTGCAGACTTTGTTCTACTACCTTGCCCGTGAATACGCCGTGGAAGAATCCGCCGACAGCCGCTTTATACCCGGCCGGGCGGCGGCGATTCTTTACGGGAACAGACCCATCGGGGTTTTCGGCGAGCTTCACCCGGAACTGCTTGAAAACTGGGGAATTACCGTTCCCTGTACAGCCTGTGAGCTGGACCTGGAAGCCCTGTTATAGCCGGTGAGGCTATTCGGGGCTGTTCGAGACTGTTCCAAAAGCCGAAGTCGGAACAGCCCCTATACACTACGGAACACTGGTGTTCTGTCCAACACAGATTCAACAAGACCTCTTCTGTAAGTAAAAGCCCACTCTGATAGTTTTGGCCGAATCAAAAGTGTATATTGTCAAAACCCACGCCGCCTTTATACCGTGAAAGGCCCACCCAATAGCACAGCGCCCGTTCAAGGTACAGGCGCTGTGGATTTACCGTATGCCTGCCTCGATAATCAGCGACGTGGATTTTACTATTTTGACATTTTGATTTAGCCGGAACACTAGAACCCCATCATTTCTTCTTCGGGGTACAGTTCCGCCGGTTCTTCGGACCGTCCCGCCGCGGTGTTTTCGGACAGGGCTTCTTCGGCAAGACTGGTTTCGCCTTTCCCGTTCTTTTTGAATTCGGGACGGAATTCGACATGCTCAGCCACGATAGCTATCTTGGAATGAGCCCTCCCGTCCGAACCGTTCCAGCGTTCCTGTTTCAGCCTGCCCACTACCCGAACTCCGCGGCCTTTACGCCCGAGATTGTAGCAATTTTCGGCAAGCTTCGACCAGGTTTCCACGTCAAAGAACGACACTTCCTTTTCCAATCCTGAATCTTGCTTAAAGAAACGGTTGGAGGCAAGGCTGAAGGTGCACAACGGCGTCCCTTTTGGCGTGGTTCGAAACAGGGGATCCCGCACCAAATTTCCTTCGATCAAAATTGAGTTGAGGTTATTCATAACGCCTCCGCTTTCCGGGAACTTTACAAAGCCCGGAAACACTTTAGGGTACGGCAGGCGCTGCGACCTGCCGGCAAGGGGCCGCGTAGGGTTTTTCCCCTTACAGCCATATAGATGCCTGTAAGCTGTTTCCCGCTTTAATTTTGAGGATTTTTTTTCGTTTTTTCGCTGGCTTTTCCGGGCAGCCCCAACGCGGGTACCCGGCATGGCAGCCGGAATCCGCCATAGCGGGAACGGAATCCGCCATGGCGCGAATGGGATCCGCCATGGAAAAAATGAAATTTTCCATAGCGGGAGTGAAATCCGCCATAGCGCGAGCGGGATCCGCCATGGAAAATTCGGGATCCGCTATGGCGGGAGCGGCGTTTCCCGTGGCGAGATCAGCGTTCGGTATCTGTGTCTCCGGGCGGTTCTAAAGCCCGGTGTTTTGGTGTTTTGTATACTGTTCCAGCAGCAGAAGGTCGAGCCGTTCCATAAAGCGTTTTTTCCGCGCCGGATTGGCCGTGTTGTTGTTGGCCGCGCTGTCGTTGTCTTTCCCGGCCGCGCCGGTAAACAGACTCCGGCGGCTGTTGAAGCGATCGAGAATACGAAAGGTTTCCGCCAAAAGATTCCCGAAAGCGCCGGGGAGCCGCGGTTCGGCGGAAACGATGAGCCTTGAAAGCATGACAAGCCCCTCAAAGTTCAGCGCCTTGCGGACGCCGCTTTCCAGGCTTCCCAGCGCGACGGTAAAAGGCCCCGCCGACGCGATGATCCTGCCGAAGGGCGGGAACAGGTTACAGATGACGATTCCCGCCATAACGACGGCGGCGGCAAGAAGCCGGGGTTTTTTGCCGGCCAGAACCGCGAGAAGCCAGAACAGAACAAGCAGCGCCGCCTTTACGCCTGGCCGCGGGATCACGAGGAATACGGCGCCCGCCCCAAGCCCCGCGAAAAACAAGGGCAGGGAAGGAAGGTTCCGCCGGGCGGGAGTCCGCGCTGTGTGTTCCTGTTCGGGCGGATCGGGCGCGCGGGCCGTTTTCGCGGGGGCCGGCGGTTCGCGCGCCCAGGTCCGCAGAAGCCGCGAGCGCGCGGCAAAAACGTCCGCGAAAATTCCCAGGGCGGCGCCGCTTACGATTCCCGCGGCGAGAAAGGGCGGCGCGAGGTACGCGGCGCTTTCGCCAAAAAGGAAAAAGCGGGCCAGGACAAGCTGGACGCTGTTGGAAGCAAAGGCCCCGGCGACGCTTATGCCGGCAAGGCTGATACGTGTACCGAAGAGCCGGCGCAGGCCGTACATGAGCGCCGCGGAAACCGCCGATCCGGCCAGCGAAAACAGAAACACATACGAAAGAAAGGTTCCGGTAATAAAAGCCTGGCCCGTTACTTTAAGCAGCGCCAGAAGACAGTAGCTTTGCGGCGAAAAAAGCGGCAGCCCGGATCGTTCCGCCGGGGATTTTCCGAGCGAAAGCCCCGCCGTTTCCCCGGCCGGGTTTTCCCGGAACGCCGGAACGCTCAGCGCCAAAAGCAGAGACAGGTTCGCGAGCCCCAGCCGCATAAACGGCAGGGGTTTGGGGAGAACGTAATCTATCGCGGAAAGAAACAGGGAAAGGGCTCCCAAAAGAGCCGTTCTGTCAGAAGGCCGCGGCGTCAAGGTCCGGTTCCGTATTCTCGCCTTCAATGGTAAGCGAAATTCCGTTGGGAAGACAAGCTATCCACTGACCCCGCCTGTGTATAGTCCCGGAAGCTATGCAGGTTTTATTGGCGCAGGGGGAAGAAAGCACCCGGACGCCGCCGCCGGAAAGCTCCACGACGGTTTGGCCCAGGGGACCCGGTATCTCTACCCGTTCCGTTCTGTCCATCGGGTAGACCCAGTTCCCGCCCGTTCCCTGAATGTGAAGACGCGCCCTGTCCCGGCCGCCTCCGTAAACCCGCAGGGCGCAGACCGCCGTTACGGCGGAAACAATGACGAAAACAGCCGCGTCGGCAAAGCGTAATTTCACCGGCCGGAAAACTTAGACGCCGACTACCGCGGTAACTTCGGGGACTTCTTTTTTAAGATAATTTTCGATACCGTTCTTCAGCGTCATGGTTGCCATGGGGCAGCTGCCGCAGGCCCCGGTAAGTTTTACCGAAACTTCTCCGCTGTCACTTACAGATACAAATTCAACGTCTCCCCCGTCGGCCTGAAGGGAAGGACGAACATCCTCAAGGGCGCTTTTGACTCTTTCTTCGATCATGCTAAACTCCTCATGTTAACAATACTGGAATTCCGCCTGAAATGCTAGTGTTCTGTCCAAATGAAAATACCATAATAGTAAAATCCACGTCGCTGATTATCGAGGCAGGCGCACGGGCGCTGCCGGTGATGTTAGTCCCTGACCTGTTTTTCGGTCAGGCCGTAACCTTCGTTCTGAACGTTGCCCGCCGGCTCCACATGAACCATAATATCAAAGACACAGTCAATTCGTTTTTTGACGGCATCTTCGACCCGGCAGGCAATCGTGTGGGCTTCGGCAATGGTAAGGGCGGGATCTACTTCGATGTCGATGTCGATGTCCCAGAATCCGGCGATGCGCCGCATACGGGTACGATGGGGATTGCCCGCTTCGGGAACGGAGCGCACCGCGTCAAAAAGTTCCCGGTACGATTCATCCGCCGTCGATCCGTCCATCAGTTCCGCGTTTGCCGAAAGAAAAATGCTCACCGAATTTTTGAGTATCCACAGGCCGACAAGTATCGCCGTAACAAGGTCGACAGCGCCAAGCCTGAAAAACAGCGCGCAGCCCAGGCCGATAAATACCCCCGCCGACGTAACAACGTCTCCGGCCATGTTTTTGGCGTTTGCCTTGAGCATCGCCGAATCGGCCTTTTTGCCGAACAGGTACTGGCTCCAGGAAAGCAGGATTTTTCCCGCTATGGAAACGGCGGTAACGACAAGGGCCGCCGGTCCGGGCAGGGCCGCCGTGTTTTCGGTGTGGAGAAACACCGTGTTAAACAGCTTTACTGCCGAAGTGATGATAAGCTGGACGCCCGCGGAAAACAGGATCAGCGACAGTATGGCCGTGGCTACGGTTTCCGCCCTGCCGTGCCCCCAGGGGTGGTTTTTGTCCGCCGGCCTCGCTATCACCGATGAAACGACCAGGGTCATAACGGCGATAAGTACATCCATCGACGAATCGATGCCGTCGCCCAGCACGGCCAGGCTGTCCGCCAGTATACCGGTGATTATCTTGCCCAGCGCGAGAACAAGGTTGCCGGCAAGGGCCACAAGAGAAGCT
The DNA here is from genome assembly GCA_031255645.1 of Treponema sp. Taxonomy (GTDB): domain Bacteria; phylum Spirochaetota; class Spirochaetia; order Treponematales; family Breznakiellaceae; genus JAIROH01. Next base: position 27,448 of record JAIRSC010000088.1, read on the forward strand.
GTCCTGATTATCGAAGCACGATCCGTTACCGCCGTTTTAGCCATTACACCGTTCATAAAACGCTATGGCCCTGTGCTTGAGAAACGTATCCAGGGAACGGCTTTTGCTGAGGTTTTCGTTGGGGATAAAGCCGCCGGCCATGTTGTCGTGCCCGCCGCCTACGCCGTATCCGGCCACTATGTAACGGATAAAGTCGTTGGCCTTTACGTCGTCGCGGGTACTCCGCACCGAAAGTTTTACCCCGTTTTCCTTTTGGGCATAGGCCACGACGATATTTACCCCGGATACGCTGACCACGATATCTCCGGCCGCGCCGAGCAGCGAATCGTTGGCGCTCCTTAACCGAAGAAAGCCAAGTTCGTCGTAAATTTCCACGGTTTTGAACGCTTCGGCGTAAAACTCAAGGTCTTTGACGGAGATCTCGTTTCCCTTTAGTTCCACGATAAGATCGATATCGGAAAGCCGGTAAAGCCGGTAAAACATATTGATGTCGAGGTCCGAAGCTCCCCTGGTAAGGTTGTCCGTGTCCATAAAGATGCCGTAGAGCAGCGCCGTGGCCACGATCCTTGGCGGCTCTATGTTGTTTTCGAAAAAATATTCCGCCACGATGGCGCTGCAGCTTCCGATATTGGGACGCACATCCTCAAAGCGATAGCCCATGTTTCCCGTGTATTCGTGATGATCGATAACGGCCACTTCGTCGGTGGGAAGGTCCGTAATATTGGCGTTGCCTTTCTGGGCGTCCACCAGTACCGCCCAGTCTTCTTCGCCAAGGGTATAGGCGTTGGCCGCGGGTATCATCGGCACATTGAACAATTCCAGCATACGCAGTGAATTGGCCTTTTCTATCTCCTGATCGTAGACAATGGCAAGTTTTTGTATTCCCCGCTGGGAAAGAAGATGATACATCCCCAGGCTGGAAGCGATTGCGTCCGGATCGGGTACATTGTGCGGCTGGATAAAGACCTCGTCCGGGGCGTCTTTGAGGATATCGACCAGTATATCAAGTTTTGTTTGGCTCATACGACAAGTATATCGCCGGGACACCGCGTCTACAACAACCGCGCCCCAAAATCGCCGGGCCCTGTGCCCCGCGGCGGCGAAAGATTGCTTTTTTTATCCGAATACTACATACTCTACCAATGGACAGTAAAGAATATCAAAACGCTCTGTCCGCCGCGATTGAAGCGTACCGCCTTTGGCTTGAAAACTCGGAGCTTCCCAAGCTCAAAGAAGCATGCAGGGTATTCCACACTTCTTTTGTGGCGATTTACAATCAATTGATTCAGAAACGGCTTATCCACGAAGATCCCTACAAGCATGAAGCGAAGGCCGGGGAAATCAAGGTTCCCGATCCCATAAACCAGGAAGGCGACAAAATGGATCAGCTTACCATGCGCCTTTCCGCCTACGACAATCAGCTTGATTTTCTCGTGAATTTTTCGCAGCTCAGCACCGAATTTTTGACCCTGGAAAACATAAAAAGAATTATCGCCCTGATACGGTACATTGACTGGACCAAATTCAACATGGATACCCAGAGTGTTACCACCAAAGCCGTAGTGGACGTTACCACACAGGCCAGAACCGGAGGAGACCCGCTCTGCGGCCGGGTTATCGGCGACGCCCTGGGTACCCTGGACAAAACGAGCGCCGCGATCATGAACTACCTGAAGGAAGCCGCGAATTTCGACCGGGAATTGTACAAGCTGGAACTAAGACAGACTCTGACCGGTACCATGAAGGCCGGCGAAGCCAATCTTGACCTTATACGGAAGAAGTTCCACATGCCCGGAAGGCCGTTTTATCCCGACCTTGTGGAAGAGATCATAAAGGAAGATTTCAGCCCCGGAGGGGACACGCTTCGCGAGGCGGTCTTAAAGCAGCTCGCGGTTCCGGAAGCCAAGCCGAAAACGGTAAAAAAGGCCGTTTCGTTTAAATCAATCCTGCTGGACGGCTGCTCGCTTATCGGCTCCGTTGGAACCGCTCTGGCCGATCTTGCCCCAAAAATAGACGAAAACAGCCTTACCCTCCAGAACCGCAAACAGGGTTTTTTCGAACGGCTCAGAATAGCGTTCCGGCAGATGCTTCACAAGGCCCCCGATCCGGTGATATACGATATAGAGTACCTTGACGCGGCAAAAGGTACGCCGGTACGGGAAAAAATCAACTTCGGCGTATTCAGGGCGGATATGGATCGCAAAATCCACGTTTTTGTCTCCCTTGGCAGGCACGGGGGAAGTTCCTCCCGTATTGACGCCGTGAGCGAAAACCAGCTTCTCTTCCTCCTTGAAAAAGCCATTCGCGACGCCCAGTCGCTGCACAAAACCCTTACGGGTCTTGACGAGTATTTTAAAACGTCCCGTGACGCGCGGGAAAAGATAAAGGGGATAAAGCCGGAACTTGCCGCGATTAAAAACGCGATTATCAAGGCGAACCAGAAACGCCATGAGTACAGCGCGCAGCTTGAGGAAGAAGAACAGCTTAAGCGGCTGGGGATTGGCACGGACTGATATTCCATTGCGGGCCGCGGCGGTATCGGCGCGGTCCGCGTGAGCAAAGAAAGAGCCGGTTCCGGACCCGAAGTTTTGGAACGGTTTTGAAAAGGAGAAAATTATGAAAAAAACAGCCGGCAGGTTGTGCGCCGCCGCGGCGCTGCTTTTTACCGCCGCCGCGGGCTTTGCGGATCCGCCTCCGGGGCGGAAGCTTTTTGAAAAACCCGATTATGCCGAAACAAGGCCGGATCCGTCGAATCGCACGGAAGTTACCGCCGTTTTTTCCGACAGCGAACTGGAACTGGACTTCCGCAAATCCTATTTGGCAAGCGAGGCCCAGATTTTTACCGCCCTTTACGAGGGGCTTTTTTCCTATAATCCCCTGACCCTGGAACCTGTTCCCGCCGCCGCCAGTTCCTGGAGGCTTTCGGACGACAAAAAGATTTGGACTTTTACGATTAGGCAGAACGCCAAATACTGGAACGGGGATCCGCTGCGGGCGGAAGATTTCCGGGCGGCGTGGCTTAGCATTTTGGATCCGGCAAAGAATTCGCCGTATTCGTCGCTTTACGACATTATCGAAGGCGCGCGCGAGTACCGGCTCGGCTTTACCCGGGATCCGGGGGAAGTCGGAATAAACGCGCCCGATTCACGGACTTTGGAGGTCAGGCTCAACGCGCCGGCCTCGTTTTTTCCCAGCATGCTCTGCCATCATTCGTTCAGCCCGATTCATCCTTCAATGCTTGACGCGGACAACTGGGCCGTTCCTCTCGCGAACGGGCCGTTCTATGTAAACGAAAACGAAGACGGTGTTCTTGTTCTTGTAAAGAACAGGAACTACTGGGACGCGGGCCGTGTGGCGCTTGAGAAGATCACTATCCGCTTTACGGATGACGACGACGAGGCGGCGGCAATGTGGAATTCCGGCGAAGCCCGCTGGGTTGCGGGAAACGTCAATCTTGAGGCGCTTACGGATCGTTCGGGCATTGTGGTTAATCCGATGTTTGCCACTCACTATTACTACATACGCTCGGAAGGCCCGTTCAGGGATTACCGGGTAAGGCGGGCGCTTGCCCTTGTTCTTCCCTGGGAAGAGATGAGGGAGAACCATTACCTCCCGGCCAAAACACTGGTTTATCCCATGCCCGGTTATCCCGAGCTTAAGGCCGTTGAAACGAATGTTGAGGAGGCCCAGGAGCTTTTGACCGAGGCCGGTTTTCCCAAGGGCGTGGGGCTTCCCGAACTGGTGATACGCATTACGCCGTCGGAAGACGCCGACCGCATCGGCAAGCTTATGGCCGCCGCGTGGATGGGCAGGCTGGGCATTCCGGTAAAACTCGACGTGGTTCCCTACAACCGGTATTTCGAGGCGCTTAAAGCGGGGGACTACAATGTCGGTTCCAGCACCTGGATAGGGGACTTTGCCGATCCCTATACCTTCCTTCAGATGTGGCGCAGGGATTCCAACCTCAACGATTCGGGCCACAACGACGCTGACTACGAGGCGTTGATGGAACAATCCATGACGGAAGAAGGAAACAAGCGCTTCGAGACTTTGGGAGCGGCCGAGCAGATGCTGCTTGACCGGGGGACGGTACTGCCCATATCCTACACGCCGGCGCTCAACATTGTCGACACCGACGAACTTGACGGGTGGTTCCCAAACGCCCTCGATATACATCCGTTCAAGTATCTGTCGTTCAAGGCTTTTAGGCCTCTGCCGGGGGTGGCGCTTAGGTAAATGTACAGCGCCCATACTCTGAACGGGCGCACGAAGACGAAACCGGCGGGGCCTGTCCATGGGAACGGCGCGAAGGGGTTCGTGTCGTTCCCATGGACACCCGCCTCCGCTTTTTCTCTGTGTGCGCCCGTTATATTCTCCGGGCGCTGTACTATTCGGTAGGCCTTTCACGGTATAAAGGCGACGTCGGCAACGGAACAGCCAGGGCTTTCCCGCGTAAAGGTGTAAGCGGTCATAAGATATTATTACGCTCCATGGTATTTACGGGCGATAGTGAGCTTTTGCACCTGGAGTTTCGCGGTTTCGAACAACGCTCGCCGGGACGTGTGTCGGATTGCGCCCACAGGGCGGCGGCACGGAGGCCGCTGGGGCAAAAGCTTTAGCTGACGTTTTTGCAAAGCAAAAACGCCGATGTCTTAATCCGGCATGGAAGCCGGATTAAGACACGGACGCTGTGCGTTAGTCCGCCGCCTTGATATGCTACAAAGATGTCCACCTATGCGCTCCATAGGCATTTACGCCCACCCTGTTTTCTGCTATACTATAATAGATGAACAAGACGGTAAAAAACTTTCAGGTAGATCAGAAGATTGTATATCCCAGCCAGGGAGTCGGGGTTATTCAGTCTATCGAGAAAAAGGAATTCAAGAACGAAAAAATCCCCTACTACAGGATTTACCTGGAAGTCTCCGATATGACGATTATGGTGCCCGTGGACAAGGCCGAAGGACTGGGGATACGGGCGATAGTTCCCAAAGACGAAGCTTTAAGGGCGCTGGAGCTTATCGGTGAGGATTACGACCCCATTCCGTCGGACTGGAAACTGCGCTATCAAACGAACCTGGATCTTTTGAAAAAAGGCAGCGTCGGCGACATCGCGACCATTGTACGTTCCCTCTATCACAGAAGCAAGGTAAAAGAGCTCCCGATTCTGGAGCGCAAACTGTACGATTCCGCACTCAAGCTTTTGGAAGACGAGATTTCGTTTTCTCTCCACAAGTCCAGGGAAGAGGTGGAAACCCTTATTTTTAACCGCCTTGAGTCCCGCTAGTGTTTTGTCCAAACGAAAATGCCAAAATTAAAATCCACGACGCTACAGTTCGTTAAGCCCCGAATCGACAAGGGCGGCCAGGGTGTCTACAGCGGCCTGTTCGTCTTCGCCGCTGGCGCTGAGTTCAATATGCGTGCCTTTGGAAAGCATCATTGCCATGACCAGAACAAGTGATTTAGCGGAACAGCTTTTTACCGGATTGTCTTCCGCGTCCAGTTTGGTAATGGTAATGTTGGAAACAAACTTTTTCGCTTCCCTGACAAACGCCGAACCGGGCCGGGCATGAATTCCCGATTTGTTGATAATTTCCGTTTTTTTCGAGTACATACTATGCCTCTTTCGTTAGATGTTCCGGAGAGCTTTTCAAAAAGTTTTCGCTTTCCGGAACAGTCCCGGTTTCGTTAGACAAAAAGCGCGTCCTGCAGTTTTCGAAGCTGTACCATCAGGGCGTTTTCGTCGAGCTGTACATCGGCGTAGGTAACAAGCCCGCCCTTTTTGACGTCTTTAAGCATTACGGTGTTTTTGTTGACCAGCCCCATGGGAAGAACGTTTTTTTCCTTTGCTTCCCCGGCCGAGACAAACGTACCCCGAATCGTAAAACCGCCGATACCGTCAAGTTTTTCCCCGGCCTTTAAGTCCCGTTTGGCGATGGTTCCCGTTTCGGCGACCAGACCCGCACGGGGAACGATGCTGGGCACGCGATCAATGCAGGCTTTGGCGACCGTAAGGGGCGTCTCAAGACTGGTAAGATGGTAAGGTCTGTAAAGCACGTAGTTTGGCCCCGGTCCCATGCTTAGGTAAGCCATTTCATGATTGATATGGGGCTGGTTCGACGCGATGATGATAAAAACGCCGGGCGCTACGCCGTTGATGTATTCCACGGTACGGTAACTGTTGAGTATTCCGCCGCGTCCCTCGCTTTTTAGGCTGAGGAGATCCGGCAGATCCTTGACGGTTCCCGCCGCGCCGTGAGCGCCCATGACATCCGGCAGAAAGCCCGTGGCGTTTGCCATTGCGGTCATTTCCACCATGGTTTTGGTTCCGTCCTTGAACGCGCAGATCATCTTGGGGCTGGCCCCTTTGCGCCGCGCTTCTTCCGCTACGGTTTCGGGGGTGCAGTCGTAATCAATAACGTTGTTTTTGCCTTTCCCGATAACCCGGACCTCAAAACCCAGCGC
>JAIRSC010000024.1 GCA_031255645.1 Treponema sp.
ATTGTTCCAGGCTGAGCTTAAGGAGGGAGCTCGACGGGAGCCCGTCGTGTTCGTAGGGATCCGCGCCGTCAACGACAAGAACAAGATCGGGCTTTTCCGTCCCGCTCATGTTTTCAAGCCCGGCGATGCCCTCCGCGAGCCGGGGAACATAGTCGGCTTCTTCTCCCCGGTCAATTCCTATGTCGATGTCGGAAGGAACAAGCGGCGCCCTGCCGTTTTCGGCCCGCGCGAGGCTTTCTTCGTCCAGGGGCCAGCCGCGGGCCATGTGAACCGAGAGCGTAAGGACGCGGGGTTTGCCGGCGGTGGCGGCGCCATTTTCAACGGCGCTGTTTCCGGCGGGCCGGGGCGCGAGTTCGCCGCGCTCGCGGGCAAAACGTACAAGCTCGGCGGTGCCGTCCCCCTTGTGGACGTCAAGGTCGAGTATCCAGACAAGGCGCGCCCGGCCTTCCGCCTGGATTTTACGGAACGCCACAGCCACGTCGTTTATAAGACAAAAACCCGAACCGCTGTCGTAGCGCGCGTGATGCATGCCTCCGCCCAGGTAATAACAGAAACCCGCTCCGGGAGCCAGGGCAAGACGGCAGGCAAGATAAGTTCCACCGACCTGGGCAAGAATGGTTTGAAACAGGGCGGCCAGCGGTTTTACCGCCCTGTCCGGCTCATAACGGCGGGGCTTTCCCCGGGAATCGATCAGTTCGTAGGCGTTGAGCAGGGCCTTCTCGAGCCCGGAAGCTTCCGAAACCGCCGCGGGCCCCGCCGCCCGGCCCCGCCGCGCGTATTCCGCCCCCGATTCGGACGGCCCGTCCCCAAACAGGGCCCCTATAAAATCCGCGCCGTGAATCCGCTCCAAATCCGGCCGCGTAACAATCTCCGTTTTTTCCGGTTCCTCCAGATACGACAGCGCCGAGGCAAAATCGAAAACCGGGCCCGGATAGGGCATGTTGTCGCCCCGGGTTCCGCGCACGAAATTCCCGTCCAGGTATTCAAGAATCCGTTCCGCTCTGGACGCGGAAACGGGCAGCATAATACCGTAATCCGGAAAACGCATGGCAAGAGAAGGATCGTAAAGTATCATGGCAAGCATTGTAAACGGAAAAAAAACAAAAAGGAACCACGCGGACAGCCGCTTCGTAAATACAGCTTTGCAGGCGGATTTTTCTTGACTATCGCCATCTGTTTTGCGTATCTTCAATAGTGGAGAGATATAGTTTAGCCGGCTCCAACAACCGAAGTTTTGGAACCGCCCCGGTTATAACGCCCTCTATTTGACGGATACAGGAAACGGTAATGTCGAAACACCATCACGCAGAGCATACAAAAGCGGAAAAAGAGCGGGAAAATCAGGCCGCTCCGGCGCAAGGAACGGCGGAAAACCTCCCGAAGAACGCTCCGGGTTCTTCGGATACTGCCCCGCGGGATGAATTTACCCCCGAAACACGGGAAACAGGGCCGGAAAAAACGGAAACCGAACCTGCCGGACAGAACGGGCAGGAAACGCGCGCTCCGGCGGAAGATCAGCCCGGATCCCCGGAAGAACAAATCGCCTGTCTCGAGGCAAAACTCGCCGAGGCGAACGATCAATACCTGCGAAAGGCCGCCGAGTTTGAAAATTTCCGCAAGCGGATGAACCAGGAAAAACAAAGCGCGATAGATTTCGCCAACCAAAGCCTGCTTCTGGACCTTATTTCGATAATCGACGACTTTGAACGGGCGATAAAGGCCGCGGAAACCCAGCGGGAAGCCGCCGGTCATGATCCTGAACAAATTTCCGCCAGTTTCAACGGCCTTCACGAAGGAATCAGCATGATAGAAAAGCGCCTTGTCTCCCAGCTTGAAAACAAGTGGGGTCTCAAACGCTTTGATTCGGCCGGGGAGCCCTTTGATCCGAACCGGCACGAAGCCATTATGATGGAAAAATCCGCCGAAATAAGCGATCCTGTAGTAGCGGAGGATTTTATCAAGGGCTATACCCTCAGGGAACGGGTTGTAAGGGCGGCCAAAGTCAAGGTGCTTATGCCGGAGAACGCGTAGCGGACTCCGTTCTTGATGAAATAATGTTTTATAGGGAGATACATCATGGGTAAAATAATTGGAATTGACCTGGGAACAACGAATTCCTGCGTCGCGGTTCTCGAAGGCGGAGAGCCTGTCGTTATTCAGAACGCCGAAGGCGGCCGGACGACTCCGTCCATTGTGGGCTTTACCAGCAAGGGCGAGCGCGTCGTCGGGCAGCCCGCGAAAAACCAGATGATAACCAATCCTGAAAATACGGTCTATTCGATCAAGCGCTTTATGGGCCGCCGTTATTCCGAGGTGTCGAGCGAGATGAGGCTTGTGCCCTACAAGGTTGTGGAGCAGGGCGACGACGTGCGGGTGGACATCGACGGCAAGCGTTATTCGCCGCAGGAAATATCCGCGTTTGTGCTCCAAAAGATGAAAAAAACCGCCGAAGACTACCTGGGCGAGCCGGTAACCGAAGCGGTTATCACCGTGCCGGCGTATTTTAACGACGCCCAGCGACAGGCCACAAAAGACGCGGGAAAGATCGCCGGTCTTGAGGTAAAGCGAATCATCAACGAGCCCACGGCCGCTTCGCTGGCCTTCGGTTTCAACAAGGAACTGAAACAGGACAGGATGATAGCCGTCTACGACCTTGGCGGCGGTACCTTCGACATTTCAATCCTTGAGCTTGGCGAAGGGGTTTTTGAGGTAAAATCCACCAACGGGGACACCCATCTTGGCGGCGACGATTTTGACCGGCGGGTCCAGGAATGGCTTATCACCGAATTCAAGAACGACACGGGCATCGACCTTTCCCAGGATCGTATGGCCCTGCAGCGCCTCCGCGAAGCGGCGGAAAAGGCGAAGATAGAGCTTTCCGCGATGCAGACAACGGAGATCAACCTGCCCTTTATTACCGCCGACCAGTCCGGCCCCAAACATCTGCAAAAGACCCTGAGCAGGGCGAAGTTTGAACAGATGGTGGCGGATCTTCTTGAGCGTTCCAAGGAACCCTGCAAAAAAGCCCTTGCCGACGCGGGCCTTACGGCCAACGATATTCACGAAATAATCCTCGTGGGCGGCTCGACCCGTATTCCCGCGGTTCAGCAGATTGTAAAAGAGCTTTTCAAAAAAGATCCCAACAAGGGAGTGAATCCTGACGAAGCCGTCGCGATTGGAGCGGCGATTCAGGGAAGCATACTTTCCGGAGATGTCAAGGACGTACTGCTGCTTGACGTTACCCCGCTGTCGCTGGGTATCGAAACCCTGGGCGGCGTTATGACCCGGCTTATCCCGAGGAACACGACAATCCCCACGCGCAAAAGCCAGATATTCAGTACCGCGGCGGACGGCCAGACGGCGGTGTCGATACAGGTGCTTCAGGGCGAACGGGAAATGGCCAACCAGAACAGGGTGCTCGGCCGTTTCGACCTGGTAGGCATTCCGCCCGCGCCGAGGGGGGTTCCCCAGATCGAAGTTACCTTTGACATTGACGCGAACGGCATTGTCCACGTGTCGGCAAAGGATCTGGGTACGGGCAAGGAACAGAAAATCCGCATCGAAAGTTCTTCGGGCCTTTCCGAATCGGATATTGACCGGATGGTAAAGGAAGCGGAGCTCCATGCCGAAGAGGACAAGAAAGAACGGGAAAAGGCCGAAGTCCACAACGACGCGGACAACATGATCTACAGTACCGAAAAGAACCTTGCGGACCTTGGCGACAAGGTAAGCGCCGAGGACAAGGCCAAAATCCAGGAAGCGATTGCCGAACTCAAACAGGCCCTGGAAGGCGGTGACACGGACGCGATCAAAAACAAGACGGAGGCCCTTAAACAGGCGTCCTACAAGATCGCCGAGGAAATATACAAGCAGCAGGCCGCCGGACAGGCCGGTCCGGGCGGGGCAGGGGGGGAAGGCCCTTCGGGACCCGAAAACACCAAAAGCGCCGAAGACGCGGACTACGAGGTCGTGGACGATAAATAGTCCGCCGCGCGCGGGGCGTGAGGATCATCATTACTTTTTCCGATAAGGTGATATTGTGGCAAAGCGTGATTATTACGAAGTGTTGGGTGTACAAAAAAACGCCTCCAGGGACGACATAAAAAAAGCGTACCGCAAGCTTGCCGTTCAGTATCACCCGGACAAGAACCCGGGAAACAAGGCGGCGGAGGACAAGTTCAAGGAAGCCACCGAGGCCTACGAAATTCTTGGGGACGATCAGAAAAAAGCCGCCTACGACCAGTTCGGTTTCGCCGGGGTCGAGGGCATGAGCGGCGGTCAGGACTTTTCCCAGACCTTTCGGGGCTTTGAAGATATTTTCGGGGATTTTTCCAGCGTATTCGACACCTTTTTTGGGGGCGGTGGCCGCCGCTCATCGGGCGGTGGAGGCGTCCGCCAGGGGGCGAACCTTCGCTACGATATCGAGATATCGTTTAAGGACGCGGTTTTCGGCACCCGGGTCGAGATTCAGTATACCCGCAACGACGCGTGCCCCAGCTGCAAGGGCAGCGGAGCTGAAGGCGGTTCGGGGAAAAAGGTATGCCCCGTCTGCCAGGGATCGGGCCAGGTCAGGCACAGCCAGGGCTTCTTTTCGGTAGCCTCCCCCTGCCATAACTGCCACGGGGAAGGCTACATTATCGAAAAGCCCTGCCGCGACTGCGGCGGCAGTGGTACCCAGCGTAAACGCCAGAAGATAATGGTAACGATTCCCGCGGGCGTGGAAAACGGCAAACGGGTCGTAATTCCCAGACAGGGCGACGCGGGCCCCGGCGGCGGCCCCCCCGGAGACCTCTACGTTTTTATCCGTATCAAACCCCACGAATTTTTTGAACGCCAGGATTTGGATTTATACTGCGCCGTACCCATCTCGATAACCCAGGCGGCCCTGGGCGCGGAAATTCACGTAAGTACCCTGGACGGTAAAACCCTCAAGGTCAAAATTCCGCCCGGAACCTCCAACGGTAAACTCCTCCGCGTCCGCGACGAAGGCGTACCCTCGGGAAGCCGGCGCGGCTCGTTCTGGATCAAGCTTATGGTGCAAATTCCCACAAGGCTTTCCCGCCGGGGCAGGGAACTTCTGGAAGAACTCTCCCGAACCGAAGGGGAAAACGATTCCCCCAGGCCCATTCCGCTTTCCGAAATATCCGAGCAATGAAGTC
>JAIRSC010000054.1 GCA_031255645.1 Treponema sp.
CACCATTTTTCCGTTACCGAATATGATGAAAATTTAAAAGTCATACGAATTGTCGCATATTATGAAGGGAGCGATCTTTACGGTCCAAGAGACGAACCCATCAAAACAATATATTTAAAGGATGAGTATCATGATTTACCGATAGAGTTTAGTAATTAGATATAAATCTTTCGCTTTTGACTTATAGTGTTTTTGACTTTTTACACAGGAAATCACAATTATCCTTTTCATATAAACCTTCCAGACACATAATTATGAGACAACTATGTCAAATTCGAAACATACCCCCACATTTTGCGCGGTCTTCTTCCGGCATGCTGCTGGTTAACAGTTATACGCTGCCGCGATAGCCCCCCATGGCCCTCCCCTTTCAGGGACGGCGGCCGCCCTCCGCCGCCTCGACCACGTTCCGCATCAGCATGGCGATAGTCATCGGCCCGACGCCTCCGGGTACGGGGGTTATCCAGCCCGCGGTTTTTTCGACGGACTCGTAGTCAACGTCGCCCCGCAGGACAAAGCCGGACTTTTTCGAGGCGTCGGGTATCCGGTTCACGCCGACGTCGATGACCGCCGCGCCGGGCTTTACCATGCCGGCGGTCACAAGACCCGGCTTTCCCGCGGCGGCGATGAGGATATCCGCCTGCTTCGTGTAGAGCGAAAAATCGGGCGTTCCGGTGTGGCAGACTGTTACCGTCGCGTTCAGGTCCCGGCGTATCAGCAGATTGGCCAGGGGCTTTCCGACAATGTTTGAACGGCCCAGGATCACCGCGTGGGCGCCGGCGGTTTGTATCTTCATCTCTCCAAGGAGCTGAACGATTCCGTGGGGCGTACAGGGCAGAAAGCCCGGCCGTCCCAGAACCATGTTCCCGACCGACACGGGATGAAACCCGTCCACGTCCTTTTCGGGGCTGATGGCGTTTATCACCCGGTCTTCGTCGATGTGGGACGGGAGCGGAAGCTGCACGAGGATACCGTGGACACCGGAATCCCCGTTGAGCTTCACGATAAGATCGAGGAGATCCGCTTCCGTTGTGGACGCGGGGAGCCGGATGTCGCGGCCTTCCATCCCCGCTTCCGCCAGGGCTTTTTCCTTGCCGGTAACGTAAGACACCGACGCGGGATTTTCGCCCACGAGAACGACGGCCAGACAGGGGCGTATGCCGCGCGCGTTCAGCGCTTCCGTCCGGCGCCGCGCGTCTTCCCGGATTTTTTTCGCGATTTCCTTTCCGTCAATAATTACCGCCATAGCTTACTCCTTTACGTTTAATCCTAACCAGTAGAGTCCCCCCACCATCCCCGAACCGCCGGCGATGTTTCCCAGCGTAACGGGTAGGAGGTTTTTTACAAAAAAGGCGGCCCAGTTTAAGCCCTCAAGCCGCGCGGAGGAAAGACCCGACGCGGCGGCCCAGGCCTCGTTCGTTTTGGCGAAGATGCCGGCGGGCACGTAGTACATGTTGGCGATACAGTGCTCGAAGCCCGATGTAACGAACAGGAAGATAACAAAAAAACAGGCCAGGAGTTTTCCGGGGATTTCCTTCGACGCGAAAGAAACCCACACCGCCAGACACACGAGCCAGTTGCAGAGAAGGCCCTGTACAAAGGCCGGCCAAAAGGAAAGGGCCGTTTTTCCCTCGGCAATCCTCAGCGTTACGCCGCCCACAAGATCGCCGCCCGCGGAAAAGAGGCCGGACACGTACATCAGCCAGGCGATGCAAAGGCCCCCCGCGAAATTCCCCAGGTAAACAATAAGCCAGTTCGCCAGCATTTTGGAAACCGGGGTTTTTTTTGCGAGAACGCCGGTGATGATAAGGCAGTTCCCGGTAAAAAGCTCCCCGCCGGCGGTCAGCACCAGCATTAGACCGACGCCGAATACGGCGCCGGCCAGGGCCCGCCCCAGCCCGTAGGTTTCGGGCGCGGACAAAAGCCCGGAGGCCGCCATCGTGGAACCTTCCGCGCCGAAGGCGATAAAAGCGCCCGCGAGGAACGCGAGTATCACCGTGGACAGGAAGCGTCTGCCGGTTTTCAGCGCCCCGATGTCGGCGGAATATTCGAGTATCCGTGCCGGCGGCAGAATTTCCATTTAGAATATCCCGAGTATATTCCCGCTTTCGTCCACGTCGATGTCCAGGGCGGCGGGACGCCTGGGGAGGCCCGGCATGGTCATAATTTCGCCGGTAACGGCGACGATGAAGCCCGCGCCGGCCGAGGGCCGCGCTTCCCGTACGTGGAGGCTAAAGCCTTTCGGCCGGCCCAAAAGGGCGGCGTCGTCCGAAAGAGAGTACTGGGTTTTCGCCACGCAGACGGGAAGGCCCGCAAGACCCAGTTCGTTTATCTCGTTGATACCCTTGTCCGCGGCGGCGCTGTAGACCACGTCGGCGGCGCCGTAAATCTCCTTCGCGAGGACGGCGATCTTTTCTTTTACCGGGAGATCGAGATCGTAGAGCGGGCGGCACGCGGCCTTGCCGGAATCCACCGTCCGGGCCACGACCCGCGCCAGTTCCTCGGCGCCCTTGCCGCCTTCGGCAAAGGCTTTGGACACCACCGCCTCGACCCCGGCGTCCCGGGCCGCCTTTTCGATAATCTCGATCTCCTCGTCGGTATCCGCGTAGAAATGGTTGATTGCCACTACCACGGGAACGCCGAACCTGGCCAGGTTTTCAAGGTGGGCCTGGAGATTCGGGAGACCCTTGCGTACCGCGCCGGGGTTCGGCTCTTTAAGCTGGTTCTTGTTTACGCCGCCGTTGTATTTAAGGGCCCGCGCGGTGGCCACGAGAACCACCGCGGAGGGCGCGAAACCCGCGAAACGGCATTTAATGTCGATAAACTTTTCCGCGCCGAGGTCCGCGCCGAAACCCGCCTCGGTTACCGCGTAATCCCCAAGCTTGAGGGCCGCCCTGGTAGCCAGCACCGAGTTGCAGCCGTGGGCGATATTGGCGAAGGGCCCGCCGTGAATCAGGCAGGGCGTCCCCTCGATGGTCTGAACAAGGTTCGGCTGCAGCGCGTCCCGAAGCAGCGCCGTCATCGCGCCTTCCGCGCCAAGGTCCCGGCAGTAGACGGGTTTCCCGTCGTAAGTATAGCCGACAAGGATACCCGCGAGCCGCTTCTTGAGATCCGCGAGATCGGCGGCCAGGCAGAGAATCGCCATAACCTCGGAAGCCACGGTGATGGTGAAGCGCTCGGGCCGGGTAACGCCGTCGGCTTTCGCGCCGAGGCCGACGATTACGTTCCTCAGGGCGCGGTCGTTCATGTCCAGCACCCTGGTAAAAAGAATACGCTTTGGATCGATCCCCAGGGGATTCCCCTGCTGAAGGGAATTGTCGATCATCGCCGAAAGAAGGTTGTTCGCGCTCGTGACGGCGTGAAAGTCGCCGGTAAAGTGGAGGTTGATCTCCTCCATGGGGAGCACCTGGGAATAGCCGCCGCCCGCCGCTCCGCCCTTTACGCCGAACACCGG
>JAIRSC010000075.1 GCA_031255645.1 Treponema sp.
TAGGATAAGTATAACAGGCGGGCCGGAAAGCGGCAAGGGAACGGGGAAATCGCAAAAACCGCTCATTCGGTTCCCCGAATGAGTCTCCGCGCGGCAAGCGCGCACACACACAAAAAGAACCCGGAGGCTCTTTTTGTGTACGCCGTCTTTTGCCCGTGGCCGTCCCATGTGATAATTGTATAATCTATATACACGTTTTGGAAATAGTTTTGAAAAGAATATTTTCACATACTCCGTAATTCCTTATACCACAAGGAATTACGAAAAGTTCGTTCATCTCCTGGGGGAGTCGAACCCCCGTTGTCGGGATGAAAACCCGATGTCCTAACCACTAGACGAAGGAGACAGGGTAAAGTCCAAAGACCTAAAATACAAGCGCCGGAAGGCGCTTTTACCACAGTACCGAAACGATATTCTGTGTGTCAAAAATATAAAAAATCCCGGCGCTTTTGTCAATATCAAAAAAAGGCTTCCCGGTTCCAGGAAGCCTTTTACGGTTTTTAACCCAAGGGGTTAAAACTTGATCCCCAGACCGAAGGTGGGTTTGACGCTCAGGGCGCCGATAATTTCGAATTCACTGTCACTGCTGCTGCTGCCGCCACTACCGCCCTGCGTAACATGATACCGGCCGATGTCAAAGTTTATGTTGGTTCGGGAAAGGAGGTAAATGTTTTTGTTAAAGTGGAACTGAATTCCCAGATACGCGCCGGGACCAAACTGATGATCGGTATACTTCCACCACTGACCACCAGCAACTGCATCATGCCAGTGATCGCTGGAATAGAAATAGTAATGAATACCGAAGGCCAGTGGAACCCTGAGGAAACTGCCGTTGTACAGGTAAATAACCGGCCCCAAAAGCACATTGGCGGTAACCAGGGAATAAAATTCCGAACTGGTCACGGAAGCCCCGCTAAGACTCCGGGCAAAGGAAATATCCGTATCCAGGGTCAGGCCAACCTTCTGGCTAAAGTTAAAGATAAGGCCAACACCAAGCGACAGGGCGCTGGTAACAACCTTGTCTTCGTTGGGATCATGTTCGGCGTCGGTCCAGTGGAACGGAATACCGGCGGTTAGTTCAAGATCAAACTCTTTTTTCGGCCGCGCTTCCTCGGTGGTTTGGGGTTCCTCCTGATCAACCACATAGTAGTCATCTTCCAGTTCTTCCTGTTCCGCTTCCTGGGCAAAAACAACAAACGCCAGACTCAGCATAACCAGGACTATCAGCAATTTTTTCATTTTGCTCTCCTCAAAATTTGTTTTTTACGGAAAAAACTTCCATTTCTTTCTTTATATAAATACTAAACAAGGCAAGCGAAAAAAGCAACCGCGGGGCCGAAAATATCGGCGTTTTACCCTCGGCGGGACACTAACCCAGCATTTTCAGTTTATCCTTGAGCATATCCCGGAATCTGCCGGCCTGTTCAAATTCGGGGCTTAGGGCCAGGGAGGCTTCGCAGTCTCCCAGAGCGGCGGGATAATCCTCCAGATGATAATAGGCCTGGGCGCGGCGGTAAAGGGTAAAATTCTGGTAGGGGTTAATCGAAAGCGACAGGCTAAAGTCTTCAACCGCCCCGGGATAGCGCCGGAGCACCGATTTTACCACCCCCCGGTAATAGGCCGCCTTGTAGGAAGCCGGATCGTATTCCAGGGCGCGGGAAAAATCGTCTATAGCGTCGTCATAGCTGGATTGGGCGAAATTCGCCATTCCCCGGTGTTTGTAGATCAGGGAAACAATGGAATTATCCGGCTTAAGGTCCAGGATCCGGCTGTAAAAACGTATCGCGTCGGCAAACTGGCGTTTGTTGTGGGCGTAAAGGGCGTTGAGAAGCAATTCGTCAATAGTGGCGTTTTCAATATCCACGGATTCAGGGGAAATTTCATCCCGCTGTTCTTTAACATCCTCAAACAGCAGCGCGTCGGTTTCTTCCCCGATTTTCCGGTAAAACGAGTCGCGGCGCTTGTCCAGTTCGCCGTTCAACTGTTTTTGATAGGTTCTGATTTCCTGGAAAATGCTGTCCGCCAGGGAAAGACTGGCGTTTACCGCCGCGAGTTTTCGCTTGAGGGGGTCGTCAAACGGGGTAAATTCCGCCTTGTACACCAGTTCATGTTCCACTTCCGCCCAGGCGTCCTGCAAAATCGTCCTGATCTGAACTTCCGCCACGCCGCAGCCGGGGTTTCCCCGTTTTTCCATAATTTCCGGCGGTATGTTGATAAGCAGATGTATCGATTCATAGCCGAATTCCTTAAAACTGAAGTGCGCGCCTTTTTTATCCACTTCCAGAATCGAAAACTGTTTCCGTAAGGTCCGTTCGACAAGTTTAAGGTCTTCAAGAAAAGGGCAAATTACCCTAATGCCGATAAGATCGGTTATTATCGGCTCTTCCCGGCTTTTGAGGAGTTTCAGGTATTTCCTGTAGAAAGAGCCGAAGTCTTTTTGCCTGCCCCGAACCGCCGGATGCGAAGGCAGAACGCGCAGGACTTCCTCGAACCTGTCGATAATATCCCTGATAACAAGACGCCTCGGGCCGGAATGAGCTTCATACTGCTTTTTTATCGTATTACGGTCGGGAAATTTCATTTTCAAAAAAAAGCTGTCTGTCCGCGGTTTTTACGGACAGACAGCTCAAGGTTCATGTAAGGCGCGCTCTACTGTTGTTCCGCCGTCGTCGATTGGGAAGGAGTAAACTCGCTTTCCGTAGCCTGCTTCTGGGCTTCAAGATACCGAAGTATCTGCTGTTGACCAAAGCGGCTCATTTCCCACTTCTTCTTGGCTTCTTCCCTGGTCTGAATGATGTTCCAGAGGGCTTCGTCGTCGATATCCCTGTCGGTATCGAGAACAGCCTTATCGTAGATGATCTTTACATCCCGGAAATAGGTGATAAAATCCCCGCCTTCCTTGTCCGCGTCCCGTTTAATCAGGAATCCGCCGAATTTGACAAACGGAGTGGATGTGGGATAAAGCGGATACAGCCGCAGTTCGCGGTTCCGTACCTGCGCCACATAGGCCGGATTGTCCCAGCGAAGCTCGGCCCAGCCGTCATAGTTGAGGTAATCCACGTGCATGGTCTTTTCATTACCCTGATTGTCGATCAGAATAACCGACAAACTGTGGGGAAAGTTAAGACCGTATACGTTAACGGCCAGCGATTTAATGGTTCCCACGTTTTTGACAACGCCATAACCATAATCGGGCTTTCCGTCGCCGTCTTCATCGGGTCCCTCAAAGCGGCTTAAACCCATTGCCCCGGATGATGCGTCCTGGGAAATGTTACCGTCCTCGTCGATATCGCCGGTGGGTTCAAACGCGGGAATCTCAAAAGGCGGCTTAATCGTGGCCCAGGAATTCCAGGGTTCCGTCGGGAAATTGACCCTGACGCCCATAACGGTACCGTACTGCCTGGAGGGAGCTTCCAGAGTATAACTCTGCACTTCCCTCATAATCGTCCTTGAAGACGAGGCAAGCTGAACGTTCCAGTTTTTGATAGCCAGGGACGTCTTCATGATATCCTTCTGCTCCTGGGTAAAGCTTGCGCCGGCCACGGCCCCGTAATCCATTATGGTAGCGCGGTTCTGGGTAAACTGCTCCCCTTCCTGTTCATTCGCGGGAGGAATGATATCCGCGGCAAGTTTGGTGAAATCGATCAATACCGCTTCTTCCGCGAACAGCCCGCCAACTACAATCAGCGTGGCAGCAAAAAGAATAAATATCCGTTTCATTCAGAGCTCCTTTATACATGCAATAAATTAGCCAGATAACATTATTTTACATAAGGTTATTCCAAATTGTCAACACCCTTCGGCTTATTTGCCAAATATATCGGTAAATTCCTTAAAAAAAGCTTCGTTTCCCTCAATAAAAAGCTTAACATCGGACACATAGGAAAAATTCCGCCTGATTCCCCGGTTCAGGGCAAGCATTCCGGCAAAAATATCGGCCTTTACTTCCGGAACCGGCAGCGCCGCGGTTTCGCTGAGATCGGCGTATACCGTCCCGTCCCGGAAGATCAGGGTGCGGAGCCTGGTTCCCCTGGCAAAAAGGGGCGCCGCTTCCAGGGAAACGGGCCCCAACAGGGCTTCTTCCACATAGCGGGCAATGTCCTCTTCCGGGGAAGTGGAACGGGGCAGCATACGGTCTTCTACCAGGGCCTTTCCCCGGTCAAACGTATAAAATACGAAGGTATGCCGTGACATATCCTGACCGGCGGCGTCGAAAAAGGCAAAACAGCCAAGCGCGATCAAATACACAAAACGCCGGATCTGCTTAAAAACGGTAAAATTTATCATTCTTTTCTATAATCTATACACCAGTAATGATATTACCTTCCGTAATATCGCCTCTGTTCCATACCCGCCCTGTTTTACGGGGCGATGTAACCGCCGGAATTCTCAAATTCTTCCACAAAGTCGCGTATACCTTTATACAACGCTTCGGAGAATTTTTTCAAGTGGGCCTGATCCGCCATAAGCCGGGCGTCGTCGGGATTGCTTACAAAACCCAGTTCCACCAGTACCGAGGGCATACGGGCGTTCCGTACCACATACCAGTTTTCCGCCTTAAGCCCCCGCGAGGGAAGGCTCGTACCCAGAATTTCGGTAAAGCGGTTCAGAATAAACCGGGCTATCGTGATGCTTTCCATCGTGAATTCTTCTTCCAGCATGTCGTTGAAGATGTGGACAACTTCCGCCGAATCGGTAAATTTTTCCCTGTCGACAAGGGTGCGGCGGTATTCGGGGCTCAGATACCAGACTTCGTAGCCTCGGGCGCTTTTGTTGAGCGACGCGTTGGCGTGAACGGAAACGTAGATTATCGCCTCGTTTTCCTTAAGGGCGACCGAATTGGCTATGGATACCCTGTCTTCCAGGCTCGGATAGGTATCGCCCTGGCGGGTCATCAGGATACGTTTGTCGGGATAGGCCGACGAAAGAAGCGAATAAAGGCCCTTCGAAACCTCCAGCGTTATCTCTTTTTCCACCGATTTCAGGCTTTTTCCGTTAATACTGTGGGTTCCCACGGCCCCGGAATCTTTTCCGCCGTGTCCGGGGTCTATTATAACCGCGGCTATGCGGAATCTGGACATATCCTCTTCAATATAACGGTTAAGGGTATGTTTGACCGGAACCACGAAATTTTCGGGGAAACGGAGGTTCCCGTTTTCAAAATACGGGAGGGCTACGGAGATCAATTCCTTGCCGTCCATCAGAGCCGGCCCCCGTTCCCCGGAAGCGCCGGAGTAAAAGCTGAGCCTGTGTCCCTGCGCGGTAAGCGTCCCTGAACGGAAAAACGGATCCCAGCGGAGCTGCGCGCCGAGTTCCCCGCAGGCTTCTTCCGTCGAAAAGCTTCCGGGGTTTTGCGCGTGGAGGGGACGCGGCGCGGGAAAAAGGAGCAAAAAAAACACGGGCAGCAAACGGCAAAAGCGAAAAAAGGATGATGAGGGGACAAGCCCGCGGAAAAAAAGTCCGCGCGATTCGTGGTTCCGCTCACCCATGCCGCCGCTCACCGGTTTCCTCCGCCATGCCTTGCCGCGTCGATATGGTAGACGGCCCCCTGATACCCGCCCCGAATCAGCGCGGCCCAGAAAGCCCGGCCCAGCGCCGCCCTGTCCCGGTCAATTTCCAGCTTGAAGCCGCCCAGGATTTCCGCCGCGGCAAGGCTTTCCACGACGGTTCTTCCCATATAGTCTTTCAGGCCGGAACCGGTAAAGGCCGGAAACGGATACAGGTACAGTTTTCCGCCGGGAACCGCCGGGAACGCTTCGGGCGGGCCGGAAATATCCGGGAGAGCGGCAAGCTCTTCGAGCATGCCGGCTGAAACGGCGAAGGCCGGCGGCGGAAAGACCGGGCCGGACGAAGATGCGCGGCCGGGGAAACAGGCGCTTTCCAGGAAAGCGTCTGTTTCCCTGTCGGGGGCGGCCAGGCGGATGAGGATCCGCCTGGCCGCCTGCCCGGCCGCCGTTACGGCGCTTTCGCGGTCCGGGGCGGCGCTGATCACGTTGCCCGCCTTGGAGACATTGTTTTCGGGAAAGCTGATCCGGCCGCCCGGGACCGCCCGGACAAAAACGTCCCTGATATGGGGAAGCGACCGGGCCTCTTCAACGCCGGTAATTTCGGCGACTTTGCCGGGTATCGAGATAAACGCCCGTTCGGCGCTGGTCCAGTTTCGCAGCGGAGCCAGCCCCCGGGGACGGCGGCCCAGGGCGGCGTTTATCGCGCCCCGGACAGGCTCTACCCCGGAAGCGTAAGGGTAGGTCCAGCCGGACATATATCCGCCTGAAAGCCGGGCGGCGATCTCCCCTATCATCGGGCCGGACGGAGTCAGCTTTATGTCGCCCTTCGCCGCGCCGTTTGTAATGCCCAGCGCGCGGATTCCTTCGATAAATACGCCGATTAGGGCGTCCTGTTCCTTTTGGGGAAACTCGCTGGGCATCGTGTGGCCCATTTCGATAAAGCAGGGCGGAAAAAAGATGTGCCTGTCGGCAAGGCCGCAGATCGTTACTTCTCCCTGAAACACCACGGCGTCAACGGAAAATTCCGGGCCGTCCATATATTCTTCCACGATGGCCCGGCCGGATCGGGAAAACCGCAGGGCATCGGCCGCCGCGTCCCTGAATTCGCCGTAATTGTCTACCCGGCGGCAGCCCCGTCCCCCCATATTGTCCACGGGCTTTATCACGGCGGGAAAATCAAAGGGAAGGGCGAAGTTTTCGCCGGGCGGCCCCGTAAGGACGATATAATCCGGGGACGGGAGGGCCGCTTCCCTAAAACGGCGCCTCATCCGTTCCTTGTCGGAAGCGTCGAGGGCCGCCTCGTAGGGGATGCCGGGAAGGCCGAGTTTTTCGGCGGCCCAGGCGACGGAAGCGGAAAAATCGGTGCCGGCGGTCATCACTCCGCCTAAACCGCCGTTTTCCATAAGGGAACGGGCAAGCGCTTCGATTTTGCCGCTGTCTTTTAGATCGACAGGCTCGAAGCGATCCGCCAGGGACGCCATCGGCGCGTTGGGATCGCCGTCGACGACTATCGTTTCAAGCCCCATGTCCCGCGCGCAGCGAATGGCCGGCCCCTGCATGATCCCCGCGCCGAGTATCAGTATCCTATCCATCGCGATTCGTACACGGGCCCGCGTCCCGTCCTCCGGAGCGGAGAGAACCGCTCTCCGCCGAAACTTCCCCTGTCTTTACCGCGTAGACCTCGAAGGTGTCGCCCAGGCGGAAAGCGCGGCTTAGCGCCAGGAAAAACCGGCGTCCGACGGGTCCGGGGGAGCGGCCCGCGCGGAAAAAACGTTCGGGATGATGACCGGTAATCACCGTTTTTCGCAGCGTAAAACCGCAGCGGGAAAGAATCCCGGCGCAAGTTCCCGGATCCCACAGCGTCCAGTGATCTCCGGGACTTTTTTCGAGAAAGGCCCTGAGGGATTTGCGCCGGGAAACGCCGGAAAATGAGGGCGTCGAAAAGGCCAGCACTCCGCCGGGGGCCAAAACGCGGTTGGCCGCGGCAAGCGCCGTTCCGGGATCGCGAAAATGCTCGATAACGAACCAGAACGTAACAACGTCGTATGCGGCGCCGGGAAGATCTTCCGGGAACGATCCGCGGAAGGCCCGGAAATTGAGCTGTTCCCGCACATAACGGACGGCGTCTTCCGCGGGGTCTATGCCTTCGGGGACAAAGCCTTCTTCCCCGGCGGCCTCAAGAAAAGGCCCGTAGGCGCAGCCGGCGTCCAGAAGGCGCGGCGGGGAAGCGGCGGCGGGAACGCTTTGCCGGGAATTTCCGGCAAGCAGGGCTTTTATGATCCCCAGCCTTCTCTTTCCGTTTTGTTTGAGCGCCGGAAAATCCTCAAGATAGGTTTTTCCGTATTGTTTTTTGTAGTCTTCAAAAAAATAGGCGGCCTTGTATTCCCGGGAAGGAGGCGCGGTTCTGTCCATGTAGACGATTCCGCAGTCAAGGCAGCGGCGATAAGTCCTGTCGGGAAAACGCTCAAGAAGCCGCCGCCTTTCGGAAGCGCAGACGGGGCAGCGGCGCTGAACCACGGGGTTCCAGGACAACAGAAAGCCGCCAAGGTCAAGCGGCCCCGTATCCAGCCAGCGGGCGGCGGCGGCGCGGCTTATATCGGCGATACGGCGGAGTTTTTTTTCGCCGGGCTGTCCGCCGTCAAAAAGGAAAGAGCCGAGCCTTCGCAGGCCCCGTTTTCCCGTTCCCGTGGAAACAAAACCGGCTTTTTTTGCCAGCGCCTCGTGGTAGTTTCCCGGCGAAACCAGCAGTACCGGAACTTTCGCGGCGAGGGCCTCGAAGGCCCCCAGCCCGAAATGGGTAACAACCAGGTCGTAGCCGGAAAACATTTCCCGCGCGCCGTTTCCGTTCCCCCGGACGCCATGTACGCCGGCTTCGGAAAGCGCGGCTTCGGATTCCGCCGGGTTTTTGTACAAAGGCCCGAACAGCGCGGTAACCCGGCACTCTTTCGCCAAAGCCAGCGCCGCCGGAACGGTAAGCCCGGCGGGGTCTTCGGCGCCGAAGCTGACCAGAACGCGCAGGGGGAAATTCCGGGCTTCGTAAAACGAAGGCCGCGAATTTTCCGGCAGGGGAAGAAAGGCCGGGCACAGTATGTTCGGCGGGCTTTTTTTCCGGGAGCGGGGAAGAAGGTCTATAAGAAAGTCAAGCTCGTCCCGGCAGTCTCCCTCGTCGATGGCGGCGACCGGGCCCAGGGAGGCCCAGCGGGCAAGTTCTTTTTTTCCTGTACGGAAAAGGTCAAGGACGACAAGGCCCCACGAACGGGAGGGGACATCCTCTTCCCCGATGAAAAGTTTTTCGTCAACGGGAAACGGAACGCCGCCGTGCGCGGAATTTCCGGGCATGGTCTTGCCCGGCGCGGGGTTTCCCGGCGCGCAGAGAAAGGCGGCGGCGCCGGAACGGCGCAGGGATTCGACAAGCGCCGCGGAACGGATCAGGTGGCCGCCGCCCCTGCCCTCTCCGAAGGCGGGAACGACGAGGATATCTCCCGTCATTCGTAACGGAGCGGCGGGAGGATTTATTCGCGGCGAAGATACGGGAAGACTCATGACAAAACCCCCGTACGGACGGAGGATATTTCGGGAAAGAAACGCTTCTGGTATACCCGGATGATGTTTTCCCCGAGGAAGCGTTCGTCCCCGCCGCCGTATTCTTCCGTCAACGCGGCGTAAAGGACATTCGCCGTTTCGAGGTCTTCGGCGGTATCGACGCTGAGGCGCGTGGTCCGGTTTTCCGCGAGAAGCGGATCCAGCCACTTTTCCGGGGCGGGGGGCCGGTGAACGCGGAAGCGTTCAGGATGATTATAAAGATACGGGCACACATGCTCCCTTTCGGACGGTTCCGCCGCATCCTGTTCCGCCCGAAACAGCGCGGCGGCCTTTAGCGCCTCAACGCCCGCGCCCCAGGGGAGCCGGGCATAGCCGGAATAATCGGCGTCAAGGGCCGCCGCTTCGCCGGCCAGAACCGCCGAGGCGTCGGCAAACACAAACGGGTTGTCCCCGGTCGCCCTGATTACACGAGCGGGCTTATAACGCCGCAGCGCCGCGCAAAACCTTCCGAGTACGTCGTCTTTCGGGCCTGTCGTCAGCTCGAAACCGGCCCGCCGCGCCAGAGGCAAAAAACTATCTTCACAGTCCTCCGGGCAGGCGAGGATGCGGAGATCGCAGGGAACCCGGTTCAGGGCTTCCATGACCCTGAACAGCAGCGGCGCGCCCCCAAGATCGCGGAGGCTTTTTCCGGGAAGCCGGCTGGAATCGAGCCGTCCCTGAAGTATAAGAGCGGTCACTTATCCGCTCCCCCCGTCCGCTCCGTCGTGCCGCCACAGATCGGTTACGGCCCTGGCGTCGCAGCTAAAACGGCGTTTGTTTTCTTCCACCCAGCGCCGTTCTTTGACAAATTCGCTCCAGGCGGCAAGAATGTCCCAGCCGGCTCTCGCGAGGTAAGCGGGGAAGCGGCGCATCGGAATATGGGCGTGGTCTCCCCGGAAAACCGGCGCGAGGTTTTTCAGATAGAAGAGCCTGTAGGACGGATCTATCGTGCTGTCTTCGGGGCCGGCGTCGCCGTCGAATATCAGATGAACGTTCCCCGTCGAGCGGATCTTTTCTCCCCATAAATAGGCCCGAAAGCCGAAGTCCATAAGCTGCCAGTAGGGCGACGAGATTTCTCCGTCAAAACCCCCAAGGCGGATAAATTTTTCCCTGTCGTATATTCCCGTCCAGTCATAAGGATAGAGGGAGAGCTGGCCTTCGTAACCGGGAGCGCCGGGAAGGGAACCGAGCCTGCCCCTGTCGTAAAACGGAGCGACAAGGGTATGGAGGTTTTCAAAGCCCGAAGTCTGGATTACCGGAACAACGCAGAGATCGGGTTGTGAATCCGCGCCGCCCAGCAAAAGCTCCGCGATCCGCGCCGCGCCGCCGCCGTTAAACAGTTTTTGGTCGTTCCAAAGAACGAAAAAAAGCGGGCCGGAAAGTTCCGAGGCGGCGAGGTTTACCGCTTCTCCGGGGCCGATGTTTTCCTTTGACAAAATAAAGCGCACGAAGGGGAAGCGGCCGGAAAGCTCTTCAAGGTCGTAGCGTTCCTGCGCCCCTTCCACGGAAACGATATAATCGAATCCGGCTTTTTCGAGTTCCTGGAAAAACGTGCGCCGGGGGTAGCGTCCGCCGCGGTTGAGAAGTACGGCGGAAAGGCCCGTGGAGGCGGCCCGTTCGGTTCCGCCCACAACGGTATACGAAGGCACGGCGGATCGGTTAAAAGTTGTAGGTATAGTACTCATCGCAGTCCGGGCAGATTCCCCGGTATTCTTCCCGGCAGTGTTCCCGGTACCGTTCCTCGCCGCGTTTCCAGATATCCTCAAGGCTGCCGGTAAAAACATTTCCCAAAAGAACATCCCCGTCTCCTTTCCACAACTCCGGGCAGGCGTTGGCGCAGAACGGGACGCCGCCGTCAAGCAGCACAACGAAGTCCCGCATGATATGCCAGCAGGGCCGCCGCTTTACCGGAGAAAGATCCACCGCGTTCCTTTTGGGAAGCGCGCCGCAGAAATCGTTGTATTTCTGGATGATTATTCCCGCGCCGGTTTTTTTCCAGGCCCGGTAGAACCGTTCTATGGCGTCTTCCGCTCCTTTGGTTCTAACCGCCTGAACATAGACCCGGTCTTCGCCGGAGGCCGGGGGAAAATGTACGACAAGTTCCCGGACAAAAGCGGCGGCTTCGCTTTCGGCGCCGCCCGCCGCGTCGGGGGAAAGGCCGGCGTTTTGGGCCGGGTCCTCCGGCGCGGGCAGATCGTTTTCGTTGAGTGACACAATCCAGGAAAGGGCCGCCATACCGTTTTTCCGCGGCGGGACGGCCTGGATGTCCGTGGAATCCCGGATTCCGGCGGACTCTTTTAGTTTTTCGGCAATACGCGCCGGAGCGCCGCTTTTCCAGCCGATTCCGGCGGTTTCCACAATCAGGGACAGGGCGGGCCGTTTCAGTACCGCTTCGACAAGGGCTTCGGATTCGGGATGCAGGGCCGGTTCGCCCCAGGGCGAAATGTCTATTACCCCGTCGCCGGCAAAGGCTTCTATTTTGTCGAGAAGTTCCGCGAAGCGTTCCGGCGCCATAAAACCGTCCCGTCCGCCGCCGGAATCCCTCCGGGCCTGTCGTCCCTTTTCCGCGTAGGGACAAAAAGCGCAGCTTCCCGCGCGGGAGGCGGGGGTTTCGGGACAGGCCGCCGAAACCTGGACGGAAAAAAAGTTTGGCAGGGTACGCAGATATTCGGGCTTCTCGGCGACAAGAGCTTCCACGGCGGCGCTCGCGGAAGCCGCTTCCAAAACCCCCGCCGAGGCGAATCGCTCCAAAAGAAGCAGATTGCGCCGGGAATCCGCCGCGAGGTTCAGCCGGTGGCATCTAAGATCTACCGCCGAAATTTCGGTTTCTATGTCAAATGAATTGATATCCTTCTGTAAAACGGCAAACAGCGAATCCCGTCCGACCGGGCCGTCCGCCGGGGTTCCGGCGCCGGAACCCGGTTCTCCGGCTATTTTATAGAGTATGCCGGCCGTTCCGGGGCCGAGCAGTTCGGGGGCAAGGCCGTAGGGCCAGCCGTCGGCATAGGAATAATCCGCGGCAAAACGGCAATGCCGTTCGGTAAGTTTTCCGGCAAGCTCCCCGTCGAGAAACGGCGTATCCGCCCAGGCGTAACAGGTAACATCAAAACCTTCCGATTCTTCGGAAAGGGTTTTCAGGAGGAGCGAAACAGTCCAGTCCCGGACAATGACGGAACAGGCCGGGCCGCCCGGGGGATATTCCGCCCCTTCTTTCCCCAAAAGTATGAGTTTTTTCGTACCCGGAAAGGCCGAAGCCCGTTCCAGCGCAAGGGAAAAGGCGCTTTTACCGCCGAAAACCGGCTTAAACGCCTCGCCGCTGAGGTTTCCGCCGAACAGTACTGTAAGGACATTCATACTTTTCCAGTATCGGCGCTTTTGGGATGAGGAATGATACCCTTTCATCTCAGGACTTTCGCAAGATCATCTTGTATCCTTGCCCAGATGCTATTTCCCATCTATAATATGTCGTCAACTCTTGGGAAAGGGCCATTATCTGTAACAAGGTGAATGGCTTCGGCCCAACGGTAAAATATCAAAGGGGGAACATTGATGAAAAAGAAACACGTATCCCTGGCATTTCAGATTTTGGCCCTGTGCTTGAGTCTGGTGATCCTCATTTCCGTTGTTCTTTCGGTCCTTTTTATGTCCAATATCAATAGAATTACCGAAGAAAATCTCCGTTCCACCGCGGAAATAACCATGCGCTACCTCAATGTGGATATACAGTACGCCCTCTCCCCGTTTCTGGATGTTGTCAAAAACGGCGCGGCGATCTTCAATACGCTGCCTTCTCCGGAGATGAAACAGACCGCCCTTGAGCAGTTTATCGACTCGAC
>JAIRSC010000087.1 GCA_031255645.1 Treponema sp.
CTGGAATAAATAATAAATGAATCAGTATACACATAACTGTTTTTAAATAAAATTTCACCATTTTCTATAAACGTCAATTTGTCTTCGGTAAATTCAAATTCTACAAGTGAGTTTTGGTCATTGTCGAAACTAACCCAACGTCCATATAAATTATTCACCTGAGCAGCAAGAGTGTTCATGACTAATATTAAGAAAAAATAAATAATTACTATTACCCTATTCATATATCCGCCAATGTTATTATTTTAATATTATTATGAAGTAATGTCAACAAAAAATAGTTTAATTTCAAATGGCGCATAACTTTATGTTGTGAGCCTGTCCCAAAACTAATTGACTGTGCGCTGCGCGTGCGGTTTTTGGAAAGTCTCTTGTGAAAGCTCCGATTGTTCTGCTGCCGACGCCGCCTTTATACCGAGAAAGGTACACCTAATACCACAAAATGCCGCTCCCCGTTCAGAAACGGAACAAAAAGCGGATAAATCTCCCGGCGTTCCGGGGGGAGGCCCGCGATCTCTTTTTCGGTTTTTTCCCGCGTTCCCTTGTAGGCCGCAAGACGCCCGCCGGGAGCAAGAAGCCGGAAAAGCCCCTTGAGCACGGCCTGTTCCAGGGGGCGGAACGCCCGGAAAACGACAAGGTCAAAGCGGCCCGGCGGGGCCTTTTCCATTTCCGTTTCTTCCACCGTAACGTTGGAAAGCCCAAGAACGGCCGCCGCGTTCCGCAGAAAATCCGCCCGGCGGGCCGCGCGTTCGATAAGGCTTATCCGCGCGCCGGGAAGGCATATCGCCAGGGGGATACCCGGCAGACCCGCGCCGGAACCGGCGTCGGCGATACGGAATTCCGGCCGAAGGAACGCCGGGCCGCCGGCCGCCGGAACGCCGGAAAGCCGGACGATGTGTCCCAGCGGTGCAAGGGAATCCAGTATGTGCTTGACGACAAGCTCTTCCCGGCCCGACACTTTTACCAGACCCCGGGACGGGTTAAGCGCCTCGATTTCATCCATGTATTTGTCGAGTAAAACAGCCGCCGCGTCAAGCCTCGGCCCCAGCAGAGCGGATATTTCGGGATCGGCGGCGCAGAGGGCCAAGAGCCCTTCGGTCAGCGGATTCGCCATCTTTCGCGGCGCGGTTCGATACCCCGCGCGCGCGGTTTGCGGCTCATCATATAAAATGCCGTATGTTCTTGTCTTCCTGGAAGCCGCTCGTTTTCCCAATCGCGTAGGAAGCGAAGGAACAGAACATCGCGTCGACAAAGGTTCCAATCGCGATAAGATAAAACGCTATCGGCCTGAGGATAAGATACCCCGCCTCAAAGCCGCGGTCGTAGCCCATGCCCAGAACGGCCAGGGCCGTATAGGCCGCCGTACCGGGATGACGGACAAGCAGGAAGGAGATTATGACAGCCCTGATACCGATAGACAGCACGCTCGCCAGCGAAATTCCCAGGCTGGAATAGGATTTGATGATCACAATGAAAGAAACCGCCGCCACCATCGCGCTTCCGGCCCTGCCGAATACCGCGAACAGGGCCAGCGTAACCGAGTTGGCCCTGCGCCGCACGCCGAGGTTTTCCTTGACATGGCGGACAAGCAGGGGCAGCGTAAAGTTAATATCCCCGGAAAAGAACGCGCCGATTGCCGAACCCAGGGAACCGTAGAGCTGCACCCAGGGGTTCGTCTTGGGTTTCAGCAGGTACAGCAAAAGCGGGAAGATTCCGCAGACAAGGACGATGCTGAATATCCCCAACAGGAGCAGCAGATCGCGGAAAACGTTCGCCTGAAAGGCGGCGTGGAAACGCAGCGCCCAATAGGCGGAAAGGGCTATAATCGCCAGCGCGAGGATTTCCGTAAAAAAAACGGAAATATGGTAGGCGATTCTGGAAAGGGAATCCACGATGCCGATAATCGGCTTGGAATAGTTTCTGTCGTAGGAAAGCCCCATGCCGATAAAAAACGCCAGAACGCACAGCGGGAAAATAAACATCCCGTCGGTAAGCAGCGCGCTGAACATATTGTTTGGAAAAATTTGAAGGAGCGTTTCGGGCAGATCGAGGCTTACCATTTCAATCTGCTCTTCCTGAATGGGAATCCGCGCGGGCGGAAACAGCAGGGTTACGACGATGCCCAGGAAAACGATGGCAAGCGCCCCGCAGACCATGACAAGAGCCGTTTTTCCCGCGAGCGGCCAGAATTCCTTGTCCATCCGCAGTTCGTAAACCGCCACGACAAGCGCGAAAAACAAAAGCGGCACGGCGCTGTATCTGCCCAAATGCAGGGCAAATTGTTCGAACCAGCCCAGTACCCCAAGGATGTTTTGATTTTCATAGGGGAGCAAAAATCCCAAAATCGCTCCAAGAACCGATCCGATAAGCAATTTTACCCATATTTTCATGATGTAGAGCATACTTTATTCATGAATGATGGTACATACCCCGGCGCGCCGCTACACGTTTATCCGCCGTATAGCGAGCGCCCTGCCGGTCCCGCTGTCAAGCTCGGCGACGATGCCCTGAACGGCGAGGTCTTCCTCCGAAGCGGGCCGGGCGCATTCCATCCGGTAGGCAATCTGGGTGTTGGCGCGGTCAATGCAGATGCCGGCGTCCATGCCGATTACCCCGTTCGCCGCGCCGGTCATGCCGAGGTCGGTAATGTAGGCCGTCCCCCCGGGCAGTATCCGTTCGTCGGCGGTTTGTACGTGGGTGTGGGTTCCGGCGACGACGCCCGCCCTGCCGTCCAGGTAATAACCGAGGGCTTCCTTTTCTTCGGTTGATTCGGCGTGAAAATCCACCATGACGAGGGGCTTTGCGCTATGGTTTTCCGCCGCAATCCTGTCGAAACAGCGAAAGGGGCAGTCGATGGCGGTCATGCGTTTACGGCCCTGGAGGTTGATAACGAGGAACGAGACACGTTCTCCCTCATCGTCTTTTTCGCCGCCGGGCATGTCTTTACCGGGGCTTCCGGTTTTCGGAACGGGCTTTTCCAGCAGAAGCCAGCCTTTTCCCGGAATGTCCGGAAGGGCGGCCTTTTCCGGTTCCCCGGAACTTCCCGGTTCCCCGGAGCTTTCCCGTCCCGCGGGTGGATAATTGGCGGGTCTTATAACCGGCTTGCCGCTTTCAAGGACGGGCCAAAACTCGCGCTTTTCCCAGACATGATTGCCGCTTGTAACCACATCGGCGCCGGCGGCAAATATCCGGTCAAGGCTTGCCGCGTCAAGGCCGAAACCGGCGGCGGCGTTTTCTCCGTTAACCGTAACCAGCAGCGGAGCGTATTCCGCCCTGAGGGCGGGCAGGCGTTTTTCCAGGGCTTCCAGGCCCGGATCGCCTACCACGTCGCCGATCATGATGACGCGAATAACCGCCACGGCGTTACCGGGCGTATTCGGTGATCCGCGTTTCCCGTATAATCGTAACCTTGATTCTGCCGGGATAACGAAGATCGTTTTCTATCTTTTTGGCGATGCCTTTGGCAAGATCCCTGGACTCGTCGTCGTTTACAACGTCGTTGTTAACGAGTATCCGCAGTTCCCGGCCGGCCTGGATCGCGTAAGCTTTATCGACGCCGGTAAAGCCGGTAGCGATGTTTTCGAGGTTTTCAAGGCGTTTGATGTAGTTGTCCAGGGTTTCCCGCCTGGCGCCCGGCCGGGCCGCGCTGATCGCGTCGGCTATCTGTACCAGCACGGACTCGACGCAGGAAGGCTCCATGTCGTTATGGTGGCTGCCGATGGCGTTGATTATCCGTGGGTCTTCCCCCATTTTACGGGCCATGTCCATGCCGATTTCCGCGTGGTTGAGGTCCGAGTCGGATTCCGCGCCCTTGCCGATGTCGTGGAGCAGGGCGCCGCGCTTCGCGAGTTCCCGGTTTACCCCCAGCTCCGCCGCCAGGATACCGGCTATAATCGCCACTTCCCGGGAATGATACAGCACGTTCTGACCGTAGCTTGTCCTGTAGTAGAGCCGGCCAAGGGCGCGAATCGCCTCCTGGCTGATGTTGTGAATTCCCAGGTCGAACAGGACTTTTTCGCCTTCCTCGAAAATCTTCTGGGATATTTCCTTGCTGACCTTGGAGACCACTTCTTCGATCCGCGCGGGATGAATACGGCCGTCCACAATAAGTTTTTCAAGGCTCGATTTGGCGATTTCCCGCCTGACCGGATCAAAACAGGAAATTACGACCGCTTCCGGGGTGTCGTCTATGATAATGTCCACCCCGGTCAGGGTTTCCAGGGTACGAATGTTCCGGCCCTCGCGGCCGATAATCCGCCCCTTCATCTCGTCGTTGGGAAGTGTTACCGTGGCAACCGTTACGTCCCCGGTAACCTCCGTGGCAACCCGTTGAATCGTCGTAACAAGAATGTCCCTGGCCTTTTTTTCCGCCGAAAGATTGGCTTCCTGCTCAATTTTGTTGATCAGAACCTGGGCGTCGTGCTTCGCGTCGTTTTCCAAATCGGCGATAATAAGGGCCTTGGCCTCGTCAACCGTAAGCCCCGAAATCCGTTCAAGCTCTTTACGATACCGCTCTTCTTCCCTGCCCAGTTCCTCTTCCCGTTCCTGTAACAACCGTCCCTTTTCGGTATACTGTTGCTCAATCCGCTCAATCTGACTTGTCTTTTTCTCTAACGTTTCTTCTTTCTGCACTACACGGCGCTCATAGCGCTGCAGTTCGGCCCTGCGTTCCCGAGTCTCCCTCTCCTGCTGGTTACGTTCACGAATAACTTGTTCTTTTGCCTCAAGAAGAATTTCCTTCTTTTTGGCTTCAGCTTCTTTTATCGCATCCTGTTTAACCCGCGCGGCCCGCTGTTCCGACGCGGTAAGTTGGTATCTGGCATACAGCCATCTAATTGTCCAGCCTAAGGTCAACCCGGCAAGAGGGAGGATTATCCATAGCAGCCAATCCATCGCTCTACCCCTTACCGTTGTTAATAAAGTCTTCTAATAATAAAGCTATCGCCGGATTTTGTCAACCGCAAAAAACGCCTCGAATTTGTGGAAAAATGACCGCCGGAATGTGTCAAAATGATACACCCGAAACTAGCGAACTGTTATCCTGACGAGCTTTCCGTTTGCGAGGCCTATTATCCCTTTAAGCGGATGGATGCCCCGTTTTTTATACGGCGAATTTTCCGCGACGGCCTGCGGATCGAGGATGTTGACCTTCAGGCCGAAGGCGCCGCGCTGTACCCGCATAACCTGGTTGTTTTCATTGCCCAGGGCGGGCAGCAGCGCCGCGGCGGAATTGACCATAACGCCGCCGAAAGGCGCCAGTTTTTTTATCAGGGTTTCCGTTTCATCGGTAATGACAATCTCAACGGTTCTGAATATCCGCCGCAAAAGTACGGCGGCGAGAACAAGAATAAGGATTACGAGCGCCGGAACGCCAAAAAGAACCAGGGGAGAAATTCCAAGGCCCTCCGCGGCGCGGCGAAGAAATCCCCCGATGCCGCGCCCTTCTCTCGCCAGTCTGGCCGCTTCTTCCGCGGCTTCGGCTTCTTCTCTGGCTTTGGCTTCTTCCCTGGTACTGGCCTCTTCCTCGACCCGGTCCACATAGGATCCGACATCAAGGTTTCCAAGGTTCGAATCGGTAGTCTGTAAAACAGAACCGGGTACCGCGCCGGCTATCGCCTGGGCGTCGGTTTGGCCGCCTATGCCTACCACATAGAGGAACCACCCTCCCCTGGAAATTTTCTCCCCCAGGCTCCGAAAGCGTTCATCCACGGCAAGATCTTTGCCGTAGTAGGGGCTTTCCGGCGGCGGGACGTTAAAACCGTCGGTGATAAACAGGATGACCCGCCTTGTCCCGCTTTGTTCGGGCCGCTCAAGCGTTTCGGCGAGTTTTTCCATCGCCATGCCGATGTCGGTATAGTTGTGATCCGGCTTTATCGCCGCAAGATCCGCCCGCAGGGATTCCCTGTCCGCGGCGGAATTAAGGGATCGGGAAAAGCGCTCGGCGGCGTAATCGCCGAATGTAATAAGGCTGAACGTGTCGCCGTCTTTTATAAGCCCGTCGACCACTTCCCTGTTCAGATATTCCTGTACATTGGAAAATATGTTTTGATTTACCATGCTTCCCGAAACGTCGAGAATGACGAATATGTCCCGTCTGGGGGCGTCCCTGTCCGTCCGCGTCTGGCAAAAGAGCGGAAAAACGGCCAGCAGCAAGAACGCGGGAACGAAAAACTTTTTCATAGACATCCTCCTTGAGCGCGCGGCCCGTTTTAACGCGATTTTCCGCAAGTTCGTTATTGCGTCCCACAGGCCTTTGGGACGCTAACTTGCCGTGGCCCGGAGCAGTTCTTCGCGGGCAAAAAGCTTGAGGGCGTCGAAAAGTTCCCCGGCGTCGCCCTGCATAATCAGATCGAGTTTGTACAGTGTCAGGTTGATCCGGTGATCGGTAAGGCGGTTTTGGGGAAAGTTGTAGGTTCGTATCCGTTCGCTTCTGTCGCCCGATCCGACCTGGGTTTTGCGGGCTTCGGCCCGTTCCGCCGCGGCTTTGGCCTCTTCCATCTCGTAGACCCGCGCCCTGAGTATCCGCATGGCTTTGGCCTTGTTTTTAATCTGGCTTTTTTCGTCCTGGCAGTGCACTGTAATTCCCGACGGTATGTGGGTAATCCGTACCGCCGAATCCGTCGTGTTGACACACTGGCCTCCGGGGCCGCCCGCCCGCATGACGTCGATACGGAGGTCGTCGCTTTTAATGTCGATTTCGGTTTCGTCCGCCTCGGGAAGCACCGCCACGGTAACCGCCGAGGTATGGATACGGCCCGACGCTTCCGTCGAGGGTACCCGCTGTACCCGGTGAACCCCGGATTCGTAGCGGAGGTTTTCGTACACATTGCCGCCGTTTATCGAAAACACAATCTCCTTGAAGCCCCCAAGTTCGGTTTCGTTGGTATTCATGATTTCAAATTTCCAGCCCCTGGTTTCGGCAAAACGGGCGTACATGCGGTAAAGATCGGCGGCAAACAGCGCCGCTTCTTCGCCGCCGGTACCGGCGCGTATTTCCATGATGATGTTTTTTTCATCCAGCGGATCCCTGGGCACAAGAAGGAATTTAAGCCGGTCTTCGGCGTTTTTAAGCCGTGTTTCCAGTTCCCGAAATTCCTCCCGCGCGAGCTCTTTCATTTCGGGATCTTTTTCGTCCTGAACCATAAGCCGCGCCCCTTCAAGCTGTTCCTCAAGAGCGCCGATTTCCTTCGTCGCCTCGCTGACCGCGGAAACCTGGGCGTATTCTTTCATCGTCTCCCGGTATTTACGCTGATCTTTTACCAGTTCGGGGTCCTCGATAAGCCTGCTCAACTCGTCGTAACGCCGGAGCATGGAATCAAGCCGTTCGTTCGTCATTGCGCCTCCAAACCATATATATACAATACCAAAAAAACGAAGTATAATAAAGCATGGGGATTGGGGAATTCTTTTCCGGAATTACTGAAAAAAGCAGACATATCTTTGAAAAAATCACCAAATCGATAAAGCCTCTCGTTATCGCGGTCGTCTGCGGCGCGGTTTTTGTTGTCCTCGCGCTTTTGCTTGTTCCGGCGCTTGTACGGCGCGTTCCCAAAAAAAAGCCCGTGGAACAGGCGGGCGCCGCGCCTCTTTCCCTTTCTCCGGAGGATTTTTTCATGCCGCCCGAGCCGGACTTTGTCCCCCGGATACTGCTCGAACGGGAGCCGCGTGACGGCTGGGGAGAAGAAGACGCCAGGCCGTTCTGGACGGATCCTATGGAAGAAAACGCCGATATATGGCGCCGGCGGATAGAAAAAGGCGTCGACGAACTGCTGGAGCATGTTCCATGATCGGCAAATGTTTCGCAAAACCGGCTGTTTTGCTTTTCGCCTGCTGCGTCGTCTGGGCGCTCGGCGCCTGTAAACAACTCCCCGAAAAAACCGGCGAGTATCCCGTAAGCGAACTTCCTCCCGCGCCGCCGGACGAGGCTCCCGAAGCGGTCTCCGATGAACCCCCCGTTGACCAGACGGCCGGCGCGGAAACCGGCGAAGAAGCGTCCGCCGTGGAAGCCGCCGATGAAGCGCCCGAGGTCGTTGTGCCCGAGCCGGTTCCCCGGCGCATTACCGGGCTTCCGCGGCTTGCCGAAGTCCCGGAAATTCCCGTGGAACGGGATACGGAAGACGAAGCTCCGCCCGAACCCGTCCAGCCCGAGCCCGTCCAGCCTGAGCCCGTCCTGCCTGAACCTGTCCAG
This sequence comes from Treponema sp., assembly GCA_031255645.1. Lineage (GTDB taxonomy): Bacteria > Spirochaetota > Spirochaetia > Treponematales > Breznakiellaceae > JAIROH01. Next base: position 8,189 of record JAIRSC010000087.1, read on the forward strand.
CCCGAACCGGTTCAGGTCGAACCCGTCCCGCCGGCGGCGCGGGCCGAAGACGCGCCGCGGCCGCCGCCGGAAACGCGAACCCCTCCCCCCGTCCCGGAATTTATCCGCCCTTCACAACCCGCCGTTCCCGAAAAACGCGCCGAAGAGCCGCCGCCCGAACCCGTTTTCGCCCTGCCCGCCCGGCCCAGTCCTCCGCCGGACGACGACATTGTCTATTCGCGGATCGTGACCGCCTATGTGGGGCAGTACGTGGAAATACCGTTTCGGGGGCCGGGCTGGGTCTACCTTGGGGAACTCGGTTCGAGGCGGGGCGTCTACTACGATTCGCGGCGCATTGACGACGACGGCATGGTTTTCGTGTTCCGGGCCAACGAGGAAGGAAGCTATTCGCTCAAATTTAACCAGCAGGATTTTATACGCGACTATGTTATTAACGATTACGTGCAGGTGAAGGTTCTGCCTCCCCCGGAACTTACCGGATCGGTCTGGCACAGCACCGCCGTCGTCCCGGATCGCGTGTACGCCGCGCCGCGCTGGCCGCCCGCGGACGCGCCTCCCGGAACTTCCGGTGGGACGAACCCGGCGCGGCCGGCGCCCGAAACTCCCGGCGCGGCGCCCGAAGCCGCGACCCCGCCCGAAGCCGCGCCCGTAACGCCGGCCGCCGCGCCGCGGCCCACGGCGCGGCCTGAACCCGAAACGCGGCCGGCGGCACAAGAGGCGGTACAGGCCGCGCCCGGAACACAGCCGGACGCGGATTGGGCCCCCGGCCCGGCGTGGCCGGAAGAAGCGCCGCCGGAAGCCTTTGACGCGGCGGAACCGCCGGCCCTGCCGGACACTTACCTGGCAAAAGCGAAGGAAGAGTACGACGCCGGGCGCATAGCCGGGGCGCTGGAAGCCCTCGACCGGTTCCGGGCCGCGTATCCCGGCGGCAGCGACGAGGCCTACTGGCTCTACGGTCAGGCCCTGGAAGCGTCCGGCCCCAACCGGGACATCAGGCGCGCGCTGGATTACTACCGGCGGCTTACGCGGGAATATCCCCAAAGTTCCCGCTACGACGCGGCGCGCCGGCGTATCGCCTACCTTGAGCGGTATTACTTTAACATACAGTAACAAGGCCCCGATTCCGGCCCCTTTTTTCGCGGCGGTTGACAAGCGCGAAACGCGGCAGGCTCCTAGCGGAGAGTCGCCACAAGCCGCCCGGATTCGTCTTTCAGGTTTTGGTATGTTGCCTCGTACTGACGGACATATTCTTTGTATTTTTCGGTCTGTTCGCGGTTGGGCGTAACGGTTCGGCCCGTTCGTACCATGGCCGCGGCGGCCGTTACCATATCGGGGTAAAACCCCGCTCCCACCGCCCCCAGGATGCCCGCCCCCAGAGAGACGGCGTCCTGGTTTTCCGGGATAAGTATGGGTTTTCCCGTTACGTCCGCGTGTATCTGCATCCAAAGGCCGCTTTTTGTGGCGCCGCCGCAGGTAATAATTTCGTCAATGGCGAAGTGTTCTTCCATCCTGTCAAGAATCACCTGGGTTCCGTAAACGACCCCTTCCATAATGGCCCTGAAAATATGGGCCGGGCCGTGCTTGAGGGTAAGGCCCCGGATAACGCCCCGGCTGTCCGGATCGACCCAGGGCGTTCTGTTGCCCTGCCAGTGTTCAAGCACGACAAGCCCTTCGGAACCGGCGGGAAGCGCGGCCGCCTCCTCGTTCATAATGTCGTACAGGGAAATTCCGCGGGCGGCCGCCCGGCCGGCGATATCCGCGTTGATAAAGTTGGTCATAAACCATTTCATGATGGAACCGGTGGAAATCTGCCCCGCCTCCACTACCTGAGCGCCGGGAACAATGGCGTCGGGGAAACTGCCGAACAGCCCCGGAGCGTGAAGCTCTTTGTCCGAAAGCCCGATATGCAGCTGGGAAGAGCCGGTAATCAGGGCGAGTTTTCCCGGTTTGAGGGCGTTAACGCCGACGACCCCGACAAAGGCGTCCGCGCCGCCGCCCGCCACGGGTATCCCCGCCGGCAGTCCGGTACATTCCGCCATTTCCCCGGAAAGGCCCCCCGCCACCTCGCCGAGCTTTACAATCCGCCCGGGCAGCTTTTCCCCAATGTCGTCAAGGCCGATTTTGTCGTAGAGGGAAACGGGTCTTCCCCCCTCGCGGCCGTTATAGAACCAGCGAACCGTGGTGGTGTTGATATTGCCGGTAATTTCCCCGGTAAGCCGGTAGGTGACCCAATCGCTATGCTCGAAAATGACCGCCGCGTTTTTGTAGATATCCGGCTCGTTCCGTTTGACCCACAGGACCTTGCAGGGGAACCACTCGGCGGAAACGTTGCCGAAGCCTACGTACTTGAGGGCCGGATCGCCCGAAGCGGCGATTTCCCGCGCTTCCCCGGCGGCCCGTATATCCATCCACATGATCGCGTCTCTAAGCGGTTTCCCGTTTTTGTCGAGCATAACCACGGTACAGGCGGTGGCGTCAACCCCAATGCCCTTGACCTCGCGGGGATCGATTCCCGAACTCCGCAGGGCGCTTTGTACGGACTCGATGAGCGAACGGTTCCACTGATCGGGGTTCTGTTCCCCCCAGCCCGGATGACGATGAATGTTTTTATTCTCGCTCACCCCGAAACCCATTGATTTGCCTGTTTCGTCATAGATTCCGGTCCGTATGCTTTCGGTACCGGCGTCAATGCCCAGAACGTATCCCGCCATCTTGTACTCCTTTTTGCCGCGTCCGGCCTGTAGCAGTATATCACGGGTTCTTTTGAGATGTCAAAAAAAATACCGTATTCGGATGCCCGGATAAGCAAATGCGGAGCAGTCAGGTACCCCCGGCAAAGCCGGGGCGCGTAAACAA
>JAIRSC010000193.1 GCA_031255645.1 Treponema sp.
CCCTGCGGGCGCAATCCGCCCTCCGTGGTGGATTAAGGCATTGGAGGTTGCGCGTCGCGCAAACTCCACGCTCAAGCAATTATTGCAGCGGCATCCATGCCGCCGCCCGTTGGGCGCAATCCGGCATCCTGCCGGATTAAGGCATTGGAGTTTGCGCGTGGCGCAAACTCCACCTCCCCGCCGGAGGCGGGGAGCATTGGAAACAGCGCCATCCATGGCGCCGCCCTGCGGGCGCAATCCGCCCTCCGTGGCGGATTACGGCATTGGAGTTTTTGCGGAGCAAAAACTCCACGCTAAAGCAATTATTGCAGCGGCATCCATGCCGCCGCCCGTTGGGCGCAATCCGGCGTCCTGGCGGATTATGGCATTGGAGTTTGCGCGTGGCGCAGCAAATTGCGGCGGCGGTTCCACGTTGTTTGGATACAGCGCGTTGTCCGAAACCGCGAAACTCCAGGCTAAGGTATTGGAAACAGCGGCATCCATGGCGCCATCCATACCGCCGCCCTTCGGGCGTAATCCGCCTTCCTGCCACTATTGTTCAGCCAAATCCCTGCGCAGGGCCGTTATTCCCAATGGCAGCGACAAAAGGAATGTACAGAAATCCGCAACCGGGGTACAGAGCTGTATGCCCAAAACGCCAAAAGAGGGGACGGCGATAAAAAGCAGCGGTATAAGGAAAAGCCCCTGCCGGGAAAACGCGAGCACGCTTGCGGGAAACGCCTTGCCCATTGTTTGAAGCAGGAAACCGGCCATGAGTATCCAGCCCAGCAGCGGAAAAACAAAACACTCCGCCCTGAGCGCGAGCGTTCCCACCGCGATCACTTCGGCGTCGTCTTTGCGAAACAGGCTGATAATATCCGGCGCGTAAATGAAACACGCGGCGGCGAGAATCACAAGCGCCGCCGTCGAAAGGCAGATACAAAACCGGAAGGCTTTTTTTACCCGGTCGCAGCGTTTCGCCCCGTAATTGAAGCCGCAGACCGGCTGGAACCCCTGTCCGAAACCGACTATCGCGGAACTGGCCAAAAGAAAAATACGGTTTACAATCGACATGGCGGCGATAACCGCGTCGCCGTACGCGCCCGCCGCGTGGTTGAGCAGGACCGCGGCGAGACTCGCGATACCCTGCCGCAGAAGCGACGGAAGCCCTCCGCGCAGCATCTCTTTGTAACTGGCCAGGGAAGGCGAAAAGCCGCGGAACAGGATACGGACGTTTCCCCGCCCTTTACGGCCCAGGACAAAAAGCAGAACGCAGCTTAGGGTTTGGCTTATCATGGTCGCCAGCGCCGCGCCCTGGACGCCCATGCGAAAAACAAAAATGAACAGCGGATCAAGGCCGGCGTTCATTATCGCGCCGGAAACCATGCCGATCATCCCCAAAAACGCGCTGCCCTGATAACGCAAAAGATTGTTCAGCATAAGCGACGAAACCATAAACGGCGCGGCGGGCAGGATAAAGCGCAGATAATCCCGCGCGTAGGGCAGTATCGTATCGGTGGAGCCGAGAAGCCGGGCCAGGGGGGAAAGAAAAATGACGCCGAAAACCGCGATGCACGCGCCCGCGGCAAAAGCGGAAACCAGGCCCGTCGCGGCCATTTTCCCCGCGCCTTCGGCGTTTTGCGAGCCCAAAGCGCGGGAAATAAAATTCCCCGTACCGTGTCCGAAAAAAAAGCCCGCCGCCTGGATAATCGCCATCAGGGAAAAAGCTATCCCCACGGCGGCGGTAGCGCTTGTGCCGAGAAAAGCGACAAAATAGGTATCGGCCATATTGTACATGGCCGATATCATCATAATGGTAATGGTCGGGACGGCCATCCTGACGACCAGGCGCTCGACGGGCGCGGTAGTCATCATTTTGTATTTTGCCGCCGCCGTAGTTTCATGCATAGTAAGGTTCCCAAACAACTCTAACGAAGAAACCCGGCGTGAACAAGAGGAACATCCTGCCGCGCTCCCGGAAATTTGCCGTTTCGAACAATTCTTAGTATATTGAGCTTGTTCCCAAAACTTCGGTTTTTGGAACAGGAGACGAGACACTGGTAAAAATATTTTCTCTGCATACTGCGACTATTGGCTGTACCAACAGCCGGCTGGTATTTGCAAAATAATCCGGAAATTTAAAAACTACTCTTATGGCAAAGCATTTTGATGGGCGGGAAATCCGTGAGCTTTTCAGCAGAAACCTTAAATTGTTCCGGCGGCAAAGCAACCTTTCTCAACTGGCCCTTTCCGTCAGGGCCGGTCTTGCCCACAATTTTGTCAACGACATTGAAAATAACAAAAAGTGGATTTCTCCGGATACTCTGGCAAAACTTGCCGAAGTACTCGATGTGGAACCGGGTGTCTTCTTCCAGTCGAATCCGCTGGATCCTCCCAAAACCCGGGAAATCCGTGGTTATCTGGACGAAATAAACAAGCGTTTTACCCAGGCGGTCGGCGAAATCAAAGCGTCGTATCTTCCCCAAAACGAAGAGGAAGCATAGTTCCCCGCGGACAGGCCGCCGGTTTTGTGCCGGCGGGTTACGGCGTCTATCGTAACCGCGCCGCCTCAAGTTCCGCGGCGATACGTTCCCATTCGAGGGTTTGCGCTTCCAGAGAACCCGCCGAGGCGTTAATCGCCGCCTGTAGTTCCCTTGATTTTTCAGCGGAGCTGTACACTTCGGGTTTCGCCAGTTCGGATTCAAGGCGCGCTTTTTCCGCCTCGAGTTTCTCGATGGACAACAGGACGCCCGCTTCCTCCCGTTCAAGCCGCCGCACAAGGGCCTGCCGCTGTTTGGCGATTCGCCGCGCGGTATCCTGGCTTTCGCCGCCGCTTGTACCCGGCGTGTTTTCGCCGCGCGGTTTCGCCGGAACGTCCCGGTCATCGGTCGGCGGAGAGATCGGGGAAAGCGCGGAAAGCGCGGAAAGCGGGGAGATCGGGGAGGACGATTCCCGTTCAAGCCGTTCCAGGTAATACGTGTAATTGCCGAAAAAGAACCGCGCCGTTGAGGGACGGCGGGAATCGTCCGGCGGCCGCAGTTCCAGGGTTTTGGTAGACAGGGTTTCCATGAAAGCGCGATCGTGGGAAACAAAAATTATCGTTCCGCCGAACTTAACGAGGGCCTCAAGCAATATATCTTTGGAGCTGATGTCAAGGTGATTTGTCGGCTCGTCGAGGATAAGCAGATTCGCCGGCGCAAGCAGCAGCCGCAGCAGGGCAAGCCGGCTTGTTTCGCCTCCCGACAGTACCGATACGGGTTTATAGACATCGTCGCCGCGAAAAAGAAACGCCCCGAGCATGTCCCTGACGACGGGGACAAGAGCGGCGGGAGCGCGGGACTCGACAAGCGAAAGAACGCTTTGGTTCCCCGCGTCCGGGGCGGACTGGAGCAGTCCCGCGCTTTCCTGGGAAAAGTATCCCGCCACGACGCCCGCTCCGTATTGCAGCGTTCCCTCGCCGGCGGAATCCGCGCCGGCCAGGATGCGAAGCAGCGTAGACTTGCCCGCCCCGTTCCGTCCGACGACAAGCAGCCGTTCGCCCAAATCTACGTCGAGATCAAGCCCCGAAAGCACGGGACGGTTTTCATATGATTTACCGAGCCCCGAAACGCGGAGGACGACGCGCCCGGAACGGGGGGCGGGCGGAAAACTGAAGGATATTTTTTTCAGGGATTCGGGTATCTCTATCCGCTCCATTTTTTCAAGCCGCTTTATCCGTTCCTGAACCATCGCCGCCTTGCTTGCCTTGTAGCGAAAACGGCGGATCAGTTCTTCCGACTTTGCTATTTCTTCCCGCTGGGCCTCGTATTGTTTATAGAGGGCTTCCAGTTCCTGCCGCCTGAGTTTTTCGTAGGCGCTGTAATTTCCGTAATACCGTTTCAGGGAACCGCGAAAAAGTTCGTACACCTCGTTCACCGTTACGTCAAGAAAATACCTGTCGTGGGAAACCAGGAGGTATCCGCCCCGGAAGGTCCGCAGCCAGCTTTCCAGCCAGGAACGCGCCTCAATGTCCAGATAATTGGTCGGCTCGTCAAGCAGGATGATATCCGGATTTTTCAGCAGCGTTTTGGCGAGGGCGGCGCGCATCCGCCAGCCCCCGGAAAAGGTTCCGCATTTTTTGTGAAAGTCCTTTTCGGAAAAACCCAGACCCTTGAGCGTTGAAGAGATGGCGGCGTCCCGGCGGTAATATCCCGACTCTTCTACCGTTTCCTGCAGCCGGTGGTATTGTTCAAGCAGGGCGGCGGTCGCCGCGTCGTCTTTGGCATGTTCGAGTTCCCCGCCGATTGTTTCCATATCCCTTACAAGGCCCGCGAGGTCATCGTAGGCGCTTTCCGCTTCGTCCCACAGCGGCGTGTCTTCCCGCGCGATGGAACCCGCATCTTCACCGGGCGGGCTTCCGCCGGAGACCGGGCTTCCCGCCTGGGGCAGATACGCGATCCGGCAGGATTTTTCGGCGACAACTTCTCCCGAATCCGCCGCGATCTCTTTCGCGATAATTTTGAGCAGGGTGGTTTTCCCGGAGCCGTTGACGCCCGCAAGCGCGGCGCGGGAACCGGGCGCGAGGAAAAGGCTTACGTCTTTAAGAATGTCCCGGTCGCCGAAAGCCAGAGAGACCCTGGCGCATTGAACGCGCCCGCCTTTCCCCGATTTGTCCGGCTGTTTGGGGAGGTTCATTCAGCGCTGAAATACATAACCAGAGAATGTGTATCGGAGCGCGTTACGGTCACACCGCTCAGGTTTGCCGCGGGGACATACTCAAACCTAAGCCCCTGGGGTACTATCGAATAAAGGAAAGTCAATTCGTCCTTTGCCCCGCTTACGGCGTCAAAAACCAGGGCAAAGGCGCCGTCATACGAGCTTTCGAGAGCCTTGTCGAGGTAACGGCCCATATCGACGACGCCGCTGTGCAGGGCCGCCTCGTCGAGCATCCCTTGGGGAAGGTTCGCCGCTCCGGGCCAGTTAAAGCGCCGTTCCGGGGTAAACGTAATCGTCCCAAAGTTAACGCTGAAAAAAGACGGGCCGTTCACGTAGATCGTCTGGAACAAAGCCTGCCGCCGTTCATTTTCTTTTCTGACAATGTTTTCGGCGGTTTCGGAAAGGGTTACAAAAACGGCCGACCTTTTCTGCCCGCCCTGATCTTCGTACTGAACCAACAGGCTCGATTCGGATCGAAGGCTTACCTGAAGGCCGGAACCTTCAAAACTCCAGCTGCGATCCGCTTCTTTTTTTATCCGGGTATAGGGAAAGCGTAAATCAACGTTGGGCAGGAGAATCCTTGCCGTACCGGAGTCGGCGCCGCTGTCAAATCCCCAGCCCCTGGAAAGCTCTTCAACGTCAATTTTCCCCGACGCGATCATGTTCCCATAGGATTCGGGGTACCAGTTACGGGACAGTACAATGTCCCAAGCGGCGTCCGCGGCCGTATCTATGACGCGCGTTTCCTCAACCGGCGGCCCCGCTTCGCGCTCGAAAAGGTTAAGCCGGTAGGAGAAACAGTAGCCCGTCGTCCCGTTTTCCGCAAGAACCAAAAGCCAGTCTCCGGGAAGAGGCGCTCCGGTAGTGCTTATCGCCGATACGCCTTCGCTCCTGCGCAGAACCTTGATTATTTCCCCAAGTTTAAGCCGGTACACCCTGCGGGAATTGTTTTCCGGCTGATCCCGCATCGGGAGGCCGTCCTGCAGGGTTTCCGCGTAGGTATAGGCGTATTCCTGAAATTCCAGAGCGCGTTTTTCGGCGGCATCTTTGTTTTTTAAAAGTTCCAGATGGGCAAGGGGTATTTCCACCATTTCTTCTTTTTCGACGGAACGGTACGCTTCCGGAACCCCGGCAATCCAGAGCTGCTCTATGTTGGAACGCACATAAACCGGGAGCACCGTTCCCGGCGGAATCGCGGGTTCTTCGACATGCCACAAAAGAACCCCCCAGCCGATAGTTTTCGAACACGCGGAAAAGACCAAAACCGGAAAAAGCGCGAAAACGACAGCGCGCAAGAATTGTCTGGGAGCCATAAGACCAGTATATCCTCGCGCCCGTTTGGGGATCAACCATACCGGGCAAAAAAAGGCGGTCAAATTTCTTCAATTCCGCGGCTTACGTTTGGCGCTCGCGGCGGGCTTTGATACCCTGGAACCCGCCTTTCGGCGGGAAATTCCCGGAGCGGGGGACCCTATTTTATTGCAATATAAAACAACAACTTTTTCATAATAGTTGCAATATCATATTGCAACTATTATTTCAACACGGTATAATTTTATTTATGACAATAAGTATGGAAGATCTTGTCCGGGAATGGCAGGAACGGCCCCTGCCGGAATTAACGCGCAGAGACCTTGAGTTCGCCCTAAAGGGGAACCTGGCCGTCTCCATTATCGGCATGAGGCGAAGCGGCAAAACGTGGCGGCTTTTTCAGGAAATGGAAACCCTCGCAAAAGCAGGCGTACAACGGGAACGGATGCTTTATTTCAACTTTGACGATTCCCGGCTTGCTTCCTATAAGGGCACGGGGACCGAACTGCTCAATGAGCTTTTGGAAAGCTATTTCAGGCTTTATCCGAAATTCCGCAGGGAAGGGGCGTATTTCTTCTTTGACGAAATACAGGAAATTCCCGGATGGGCAAAATTTGCCCGCAGACTTATTGATACCGAAAACGTAAAGCTTTTTCTTTCCGGGTCGTCGGCAAAACTGCTTTCCACAGAGGTTGCCACGGAATTTCGCGGACGCTCGCTGGCTTTCGAGCTTTTGCCGTTCAGCTTCAGGGAAACGCTCCGGCGGCGGGGTATTCCCTCAAAACCTTCGCCCCTGAATCGTTCCGTATACGAAAAGGCCTTTGACGAATACCTGGTTTCAGGCGGTTTTCCCGAAGCCCTTATGCAGGACGATCCTTCGATACGAACGGGGCTTCTGCAAAGCTACCTCGATTCGGTGGTACTGAGGGACGTGCTTGAACGTTACAGCCTTTCGAACGCGCGGGGGGTAAAGGAGTTGGCCTACACCCTGCTGCGGAACAACGGAAACCTCGTGTCGGTCAAGCGTCTTTCGGATCAGCTTGCCGGACGGAGCATCGTGATGAGCAGGGAAACGGTAAGCCGGATATGCGCCCATCTGGAAGACGCCTTTCTGGTTTTCTTCGCGCCGCTTTACGCCTACAGCCTGCAAAAAGTCCGGGTTAACCCCCAAAAAGTATACGCCGTGGATCCGGGACTCGCTCTCGCCCTTTCCGCCGCTCCCTCCGAAAACCTGGGACAGCGGCTGGAACAGGCGGTGTACCTTGAACTGCGCCGGCGGCGGCCCCTGTTCCGGCAGATATCGTATTACCTTACCGAAGACCGAAGGGAAGTGGATTTTGTTTCCGGCGATCCCGCCCGAAAACTTCCGCGGGAACTTATTCAGGTATGCGTAAGCCTGAAACAAAAAGAAACCCGCGAACGGGAAGTAGGCGCGCTTATGGACGCGATGAACGAGCTGAAATTGAAACAGGGAACGATCATCACCCTTTATGAACAGGAAGAAATAACGGCCGCGTCGACCGGCCGGGCAAAAAAAGGCGGCCGTTCCGCGGAGCGGATCAGGGTCGTGCCGGCGTGGAAATGGTTTCTGGAATGAACGATTATGCGCGAAGCACAACAGAACACTAAAGCCGCGCCGCAAGCGTGTACACAAAGGCGTCCATGAGGATCTCTTCAAAGCCCCCGCCGGAGGAACGGAAAAGGTACTCGTAACGGCCTATTGCCGCCAGGGCCTCATCGGCGTTTTTCCAGCGCCGGGCGGCTTCGATGTAGTCCGCCCGTACTTTCGGGGAGCCAAGGCCGATTTTCTTCATCCCGAAATCGTTTGCTTCCCCCGTTTCCTTTAACGCGAAATAATCCCGGAGTTTTCTGAAACACCAGGCCAGGCCGGCCAATACCGCCTGGGGGCTTTGCTTTGCCCCAAGCAGGGCGCGGGCTATGTCCAGGCTGAGCGAAAGATTGCCCCTGGCGACGGCGGCAAACAGCGTAAACGGGGATTCTTCCCGCGTATGGGACAGGCACTGTTCCACGGCCCCGGCGGTTATCGTTTTTTCCGTGCCGAGAAAAAACACGAGTCGCGTACATTCCCGCCGCAGCGCGTCGGTGTTGTTTTCGACCATTTCCAGAATGGCCGCGACGCCGCCTTCGTCTATGCGGCAGCCGGACCGCCTGAAAAACGAGGCGACCCATTCGCTTTTTCTGTTTTCAAACAGTTCCCAGAAAATCCGCCTGTGTTCCCTGGGGACGGCGTCTTCAACGCGCTTGTCCAGCCTGGTTTCGTCCGAAAGAAGGATCAGCGTTATTCCGTCGCCGGGGTTTTCGAGGCAGGAGACAATCAGGGCGACTTCGTCTTTCTTTTTGATGGATTCGGCGTTCTTGACGACAAAAAGCTGCGCTTCGGCAAAAAGGCTTCCGTTTTTGACAACCGACACTATCTGGGACACCGGCGTTTCTCCGGCGTAAAACGAGGTTTCCTCGAACGCCGCCTGACTTTGGGCCCGCGGGGATTCTCCTGAACGGAGCTTTTGCCGTATCGCGTCCAGGGCGTCAAGCTTTTCGCCCAGCTCCGGCCCCAGAAAGAGGAAGCTTTTCCCGCCGCTCATGTCAACAGGAACGGATCACGTAAGCCAGCGTGCCCAGTATCCGCACGTCCTGGCTGTAGATGGGCAGATACGCGGAATTTTCCGGCTGCAGCCGTATACGGTTGGCTTCTTTGTAAAAACGCTTCAGGGTAACCGCCTCATCAACCACGGCAACCACAATTTCGCCGTCCCGGGCAAAATTCTGTTTCTGGACGAGGGCCATATCCCTGTCCAGAATCCCCGCGTCCCTCATCGAATCGCCCTTTACCTTGAGGGCAAAATACTGTTTGTTTTTCTTGAGGAATGAATTGTGTATCGGGATGCTCCCGTCCCAGTTTTCTTCCGCCAAAATCGGCCGCCCCGCGGCTACCACGCCGAGCAGGGGAATTTCCTCAAAGCCTTCCGTTTCGTGCTCTTTTTCGCCGCGCACCACTTCCATGGTTCTGGAACGTTTGCCGTCGAGTTTAAGCCTGCCTTTTTTCTTGAGCGCCAGTATGTGGTCGTAGGCGCCCTTGACGGAAATGGAAAAATACTCCGCCACTTCCCTGACGGTAGGCGGATAAGAGTGGGATACGATGTAATCAGAAATGAATGTAAGCACTTCCCTTTGGCGCCGGGTGGGCTCTTTCATCGTTGTTTCCTGAAAATGATATTTTCTGCCGCCGGCAGGCCCCGTTAACCACGGCGTCTGCCGGTTTTCCCGATACCGGAACCCCGAAAAACACCGGCTGCTTGAGCCTGTCCCAAAACTAATTGACTGTGCGCTGCGCACACCGTTTTGGGAAAGCCTCACTTTATCCGGTGTTTTTCCAGCTTTGCCCTGAGACTGACCGGACTAAGCCCCGCCGCGGACGCCGTTCTGGAAACGCTGCCGCCGTGTTTTTCCAGCTGGTATCTAAGGTACTGTTGTTCAAAAAGTTCCTTCGCCTCATTGTACCCCTTCTCCAGCGCGTTGCGCAAGTCCAAAATGCGTTTTTTTTCTTCGTGGATACCCGATGGCGCCTTTTCCAGCAGCAGGGAGCGGAGCGCGGTTTCGTCAAGTTTTTCGCCCGGAGGGAACCGGACCGAACAGCGTTCCGCGAGGTTTCGCAGTTCCCGCACGTTTCCGGGCCAGCGGTACGAGGAAAGAAACGCTTCCCCGCCGGGAACCAGTTCCATATCCGTTTTCATGAGGGAAAGAAAATGCCTGAAAAGGGCGGGAATGTCCCCCCGGCGTTCCCGCAGCGGGGGAAGGCCAATGGGGATAACGTTAAGGCGGTAAAAAAGGTCTTCCCGGAAACGGCCCGCGGCGCAGGAAGCGGCAAGGTTTTTATTGGTGGAAGCCAGTATCCGCACATCGACGGAAAGGCTTTGTTCGCTTCCCAGCGGTTCAATCCGCTTTTCCTGAATTACCCGGAGCAGTTTCGCCTGGGCGCCCGGCGACAGGTCTCCGACTTCGTCGAGGAAAACAGCGCCCCTGCCGGCAAGCTCGAATTTCCCCCTGCGATCGGAGGACGCGCCGGTAAAGGCCCCTTTCCGGTGGCCGAACAGTTCGCTTTCGATAAGGGTGTCGGGAATGGCGGCGCAGTTCAGCGTTATAAACGGAAACGCCGCCCGTGAAGAGCTCCGGTGGATCGCGCGGGCGACAAGCTCCTTGCCCGTGCCGCTTTCTCCGCTTATAAGAATCCGCGCGTCGGAAATCGCGGTTTCTTTTATAAGTTCCCGAAGCTCTTTCATAACCTGGCTGTCGCCGACGATTTCTTCTTCGCCAGGAACGGACACCGCTGTCTTTCGAATCTTGCTCACATCCGCCGCTACTCCTCTTCAAATTTGGTCTCGAACAGGCGGGCCAGCGTTTTGACGGCGGTCTGTTCGTCCTCGCCGTCGGCGATAATTCTTATCTCCGCGCCGTATGTGGCGCCCAGGGTTATTACGCCCATAATGGATTTGCCGTTGATCCGGTCGTTTCCCCGTTCCATGTATATTTCGCTTGTAAAATCTTTCGCCGCCTGTACCAGCAGAGCGGCCGGCCGCGCGTGGACGCCGGCGCGGTTGATGACTTTTACTGTTTCTTCGTACACACCGCCCTCCTGTGGGCGCGCCCAAAACGCCCCGCCGCGTTTCCCGGCGCGTTCCCGTTCCCGGCAGTTTGCCGCGCTTCACACATACCGGCTCCTAGATAATATCTTCAGGACCATAGTACACCGAACGGGCCGTGTCGCTTTCTATCCACTTTAGGATATTGTGGTTGAATTCCTTGGAAGAGTTGTAGCCCATTTTTTTAAGCCGTTCGTTCATCGCCGCCACTTCCAGAATAATCGGGATGTTCCTTCCGGGTTTTACCGGTATTTCCAGTTTGGGAACGCTTACCCCAAGAATTTCCATGAATTGTTCCGAACCGAGCCGGTCGTAGTTTTTCGCCGAATCCCAGGCTTCCAGAAGAACCACAAGCTGGACTTCTTTTCTGTCCCGTATGGCGCGGACGCCGAAAAGGTGGGTTATGTTGATTATCCCCAACCCCCGTATTTCCATGTGGTGCCCGATAATTCTGTTGGCGCCCTGGCCCATAAGTATGTTGCCGTTTACGCAGTGAATTTCCACGACATCGTCGGCGACAAGCCTGTGCCCCCGCTCGATAAGCTCCAGGGCGGTTTCGCTTTTCCCCACCCCCGAATCGCCGAGTATGAGTATGCCCAGGCCGTAGACTTCTACCAGTACCCCGTGGATGCTTTTTGAGGGAGCGAAGATGTTGGAGAGTATCCGGGTAAGGCGTATAACAAATTCCGAGGTTTCAAGATCGGTCTGGAGTATCGGACATTCGGCTTTTTCGGCCTCTTCAAAAAAAACCTGTCCGGGGCTTAGGCTGTGGGTAAAAATGCAGCAGGGTACGGGATAGCTGAACATCTGTTTTATCGTGTCGCCGTTCTGTTCTTCAGTTGCTTTTTTGACGCCCGCGGTTTCGCCCCTGCCGAATATCTGGATTCGGTCGTAGGCAAACGACTCGAAAAAGCCCATGATGCCCAGGCCGGGGCGGTTGACATTGGGTACGCTGATTTCCTTGGCAAGGCCCTTTCGGCCTCCTATACAGCGCAGGTTCAGGGAATTGTGCTCTTTAAGGTCTATATCGATAAGATCGAGCACGGTGAAACGCTTTTGGGCCATGTTTTCATTTTACTGCAAAAATCCGGTTTTGGCAAAGGCGTCCGGCGGGCGGGCGTCCGTCCGCTGAGATAAGGGCTTTCCTTCTGCCGGCCCGTTCTGTCGACCTGCCGGCCCGTTCTGTCGACCTGCCGATCTGTTCTGTCGACCGGCCGATCTGTTCTGTCGACCGGCCAATCTGTTTTGTCGACCTGCCGACCTGTTCTGTCGACCGGCCGGCCTGTTCTGTCGACCGGCCGATCTGTTTTGTCGACCTGCCAATCTGTTCTGTCGACCTGCCGATCTGTTTTGTCGACCGGCCGATCTATTCTGTCGACCTGCCGTCCTG
>JAIRSC010000048.1 GCA_031255645.1 Treponema sp.
GCGGCCATTTGAAGGGCGTAAGCCGCGTTTAGTTCTTCCAGACGCCGTTCGGCGATGTCAAGCGCCCGCGCCGCCCGAAGCATCTCTTCCCTGGCTTCGGCGACCGAAAGGTTTGCCGCCCGGAGCCGTTCCTGAACCGCGGAATACGACGCGAGAGCGGCGTCATAGGCGGCCTTGGCGTCCCTCCAGGCGGAAAGGCTTTCCGCTTCGGTCTGGCGGCCCGCCGTAAGTTCTTCGGCGTAGGCGGACACGGCTTCGGCGACCGAAAGCCGCTGTTCCCAGTATCCGGCGACCGCCCTCGCCCTGAGGATTTCCACCTGGTATTCGTCCAGGTGGAAATCCTCACTGGACGCGCTCAACACGTCGGTCAGACCGCCCGCGTTGGTTCCCAGGGCCAGGGCGAATTCCGTCTCAAGAGCCGTTTTCGCTTCTTCCGCCCTGTCCCGGTACTGAATGTACAGCGCGGACCATCTGACAAGTTCCTGTCCCGCCATTCTCTGTTCCGCGTTTAAAATCCGGCCCGAATTGAGAATGCCGTCCGCCCAAACGGAAAGCGTTCCCCCGTCGAGGGCGGGTGGCCTGTCGTTGACAAAACGTTCCAGCCAGAAATTGACGCTTTCCCTCGCCTCGGCAAGAACCGAAGCGCAGGTAATGTACATATCGACCCAGGATCGCGCCCGTTCCACGCCGTTGCTAATCCGTAATTCGGCGTCCTTTTCAAATTCCGCCTTTGCCTCCGCAATCGCGTAATACAGCTGTTCCGATACGCCGGAAAAAAGCTCTTCTCCGGCCCGGAAAAGTTCTCCGGCTTTTTCTTCCCAGGCAAGCCGTTCCCTTTCAAGTTCCGAAAAGGCGCTTTGCCAGGCTTCCTGGCCGGCAAGAAAGTATTCGCCGCTGTCACGCTCCCATTCCATGCGCCGGATCAAAAATTGTTCTTCCGCCGTTTCCCAGGCCGTCATCCCTTTTTCGAACTGCGACCGGAAATCGTCAAGCCAGTCATTGCCCGCCAACGACAGATCGCCCGCCCCGGAACGGGCCGATTCAACGCGCCGCTCAAGCGACGCGATTCCCTCCGCGCACAGAGCTTCCGCATCTTTTACAAGCCCCGCGGTAATCACCGAGGCGCTTTCGTTTTCGCTTTTTTTACGAAGGCTCCATATATCCCCGGTACGGCGGGCGATAAAGAGCCGTTCCTCCCTGGCGAGCAGCGCCTTGAACTCGGCTTCCCGCGCCGAAAGCGCCTGTGAATATACCGAAGCAAGGCTGTTCTGAAACGTTTCCCGGTTTTCCTCCGGCACATAAAACAGGAGCTCGGGAAAACGTGAGGAAAGCGTATCCGCGTAGGAGGCAAGCCCGGTTTCCCCGCCGCGGGAGACAAACGCGCGCCAGGAAATCCTGTCCGCCCCGGCGTCCCGGCCCTCAAAAGGGCGAATCGCTTCGGGATCGCCGGAATCGTCGTTGTAGATGATGTTTCCGGCTTCGTCCGTGTGATAGGCGTAGAGTTTGTTCGCCTCGTTTGCCGTTTTCATAAGAGCAATCGCCATATCCCCGGAATCCGATCCAAAAAAACGTTTTACAAGCCACCGGGCAAAACGACGTTCCAGCTCTTCTTCCGACCAGCGGGCAAGCTCCCCGGCGGCCTCTTCGCGAAGAACCGTGTCTTCGTACAGTTCAAGAGCCGTCCGTTCCCAGCTTCCAAGGGCAAACTCCCTCCCCCGCCGGGCCTGTTCAATCCACGCGGCGGGATCGGTTTCCCTGTCCGCCTTGTCAAAATGGTACTGGAAAATTCCCTGATCAACGCCTTTGATACCGGGAATTGTCTGTGTGTAAAGAGCGCCGATTACCGAGTAAAAAACGGTAATCCCGAAAAGAATCCTGAGATGTTTAGCCATAGGAGGCCTCGATTGTTTCGCGTACTGCCCGCGGACGCGGGCGTTCTTTCCTACGCCAACTATATCCGAGACAAATAGTACAAACAGCGCGGCAAAAACGCAAATAAATTCGTCAAAATATGACAAATGTCATAAATTTTTTCGCGCCGGAAAGCCGCTTTACTATTTCAGCCTTTTCGTTCATTATAAAAGTCCAAGAAACAGGAACATAAGGGGTAGACATGGCCAGGGCAAAGAAAAAGGAACAGGAAACAGGCGCGGAAGAGCTGTTCCGCCGCTTAAAATCAAATCCGCCGCTTTTTATCGGGACTGTGTTGGTCCTGGTGATTGTTATTGTTGCCTTTGTATTTGTTCCGGCGGTTCCCGAACTGGGAGCCGGTAGAGGGGAAAACGATTATGTTTTCGGATACTACGGCGACACTCCAATAAGCTACCTGGAGGACAACTACTTTGGGAGAACCTTTGACCAACTGTCGAGGAATATACCCGGGTTTTCGCCCGAAAGCGACTATTCAAGAGATTTAGACACGGGCAGAATCGCCAACATGGTGTGGCAGGAAACGTTTTACCTGACATTGACCCACACGGCGATACTTGATGAAATGAAAAACGCCGGTTACAAGGCGCCGGCGGGCCAGATAGACAGGGAAATGACCAAGCTTGCCGAATTTCTTGAAAACGGCCGTTTTTCAATAACCAGATACCGCGCCTACGACAGAAACAAGATTCGTTCCATGTGGCGGGAAACGGAAGAAAACTATACGGAACAGCAGTATAAAAGCGCGTACAACAGCCTTCTTGTCTCTTCCGGAGAGAAAAAACTCATAGAAGACATGAGTTCTCCCGAACGGATATTCCAAATGGCGGTGTTTCCCCGGTCTTCCTACCCGGACGGCGAAGTCGCCTCTTATGGGGCTTCCAATCCGGCGCCTTTTATGATGCTGCACCTTTCGAAAATCGTAATAGCCTCGAGTGAACGGGAAGCCGGACAAATCCGCGAATCGATACTGAACGGCAGAACAAATTTTGAGGACGCGGCGCGGACACAGTCAACCGACGCATCGTCCAAAGACCAGGGCGGCGACATGGGGGTTCGTATGGCCTACGACATCTACAACATGATTCCCGACGAAACCGAACGGGCGGCCGTTCTGTCCCTGAAAAACGGCGAATACAGCCAGGTGGTAACGGATCCGAACGGCTGGGCATTTTACCGGGCCGAAGCGGATCCCTACAGGGCCGACCTGTCCCAGAGCGATAACCTTGAAAAAGTACGCTCCTATATGGCCCAGCAGGCCGGGGGCATTATGGAAGAATGGCTTTTGGACAGGGCGGAAGAATTTATCTCCCTGTCCAACGAGGCCGGGTTTGAGCGGGCGGCCTTTGAAGCCGGGATTGAACCGAAACAATTCGGACCGGTAAACCTTAATTACGGTAATCTTCAGATATTCAACACCCTGGATATGACCGACACCGCTTTCGAGCCGGCGATCTCCAACGAAAATTTCTGGCGTACCGCGTTCACGATTCCCGTCAACACTCCGTCTTCTCCGTTTACACTGGGAACAAACGTGGTCGTACTGGAAGCCGTCGAGGAAACGGTCAAAACCGATACGGACAGAACCTTGACTTTCGATCTTTACGCCAATTTCAGGCAATACAATATGAACGAAATCGACATACGAAGCGCCGTCACCGGCAGCAAAAAAACCAGGGACAATTTTCTTATAACGTACCTGAGGCTTCAAATGTTTTCAAATGTTAACGGATGAGCCTGTACTAACCCGGGCCCGCCGGGGCTTTTCGCTCGTATATAAAAACAAAACGCTCCTTTCGACCGTCGACCCGGCGGAACGGGCGGAAAAAGCCGCCGAAAAAGTTCCGGCCATGGAGCGGACGCTGTATTTTTGTCCGTCGCCGCTTTTGGGTTACGGCCTTGAAGCCTTTATTTCCCGGCTCAGTCCCGATTCGGCGATCCTCTGCGTCGAGACCGACGAAAAGCTTTTTTCGCTTTCCGTTTCGCCGGCCGGTTCTTCCGCCGGTTCTTCCGCCGCATTTTCCCATCCCCGCCTTCTCCTGACAGACGAAAAAGACCCGGCCGCGCTCTGCGCCCTGGTCAGGGAAAGGTGGGGAAGCCGCGTGTTCAGGCGGGTCGTCCCCCTGAAACTGAACGGAGGCTGGCAGCTGGACGCCGCGGGCTATGACGGCCTTGAAACCGCCCTGCGAAACGACATCGCCCTCGAATGGGGCAACGCGATGACGCTTGTAAAACTCGGCCGCCGCTACGCCCGAAACGCGGTCAGGAACCTTTCGGCCCTGTGCGCGTCGGAAAAGCCCGGCGCTTTTTCCTTTGGATTCGATCCCGTCCTTGTCCTCGGCGCCGGTCCCTCTCTTGACGGCTTCCTTGACGTCCTTTCAAAACGCGCTTCCCCGGAGCGTTTTGAAAATCTTCCTTTCAGGATCGTCTGCGTGGATACCTGCGTTCCGGTTCTGCTGAACCGGGGCATACGGCCGGATCTCGCGGTTGTTCTGGAAAGCCAGTACTGGAACGTAAAAGATTTTATCGGAGCGCGGAATTCGCGTATCCCGGCGGCGTTTGACCTTTCCTCGTATCCGGCCGTTACGGAACTGTTCGGCGGCAGGCGGTTTTTTTTTCTTACTCCCTGGACAAGCCTGCGGCTTCTTGGGCGGATAAGCGGCTATTTTTCCGTTCCCGTGCTTCCGCCCCTGGGATCGGTGGGCCTTACCGCGGTCGAACTTGCCGGACGGCTCAGCAAAGGACCGATTGTTACGGCGGGGATAGATTTTTCCTTTACCCTTGACGCGACCCACGCGCGGGGCAGTCCTTCTCACCTTGCCCTGCTCCAGCGCCAAAACCGTTTTCGTGGGCTTGTCGATGCCGGCGCGGCGTTCCGGGGGGGAGTCTTCCGCGCCGCGTCAAAATCCGGCGTCCCGGTATTCAGCAATCCCGCGATGAGAACCTACCGGAACCTGTTTGAAGAAACGTTTTCGCGCGCCGGAAACATATACGACGTTTCCGGAACAGGCCTTTCCCTCGGCCTGAAAACCCTCGGGCCGGAAGAAGCCCTCGGCCTGCTCCGCGCTTCCGGCGGAATTTCGCGGGAACTCCCGGCCCCGTCCGGCGGCGAACAACCGGCCCGGTCCGGCAGAGGAAGGGATTTTGCCGAAAAAGAGCTGGAAACGCTCGTCGAACTGCGGGATATTCTTGGCGGCGTCCGCGGCGGGGAAAAGCTTCCGTGGCTGCTTGAAGAGCTCGACTACCTGTGGGCGCATTTTCCCGAATACGCCGCGGCGGAAGGCAAAAAACCTTCCGTCACGGACACCGGTTTTTTGAAGCGGGTCAGGGCCGAAATCGATCCCTTCGTCAAACTCTGGGAATTATTGAAAAAGGCGTTTCGCCCTTAATCTTTTTTTGATTATCCTGTATGCTGTGGTTAGCGGAAAAGAAGCGCAAGGAAAAACGGAGGTATTATGAAACGTTCGGAGATCAACGCCTATATAAACGAAGCAAAGGATTTTATCGCGCGGATGCGTTTTGCCCTGCCGCCGTTCGCCTACTGGACTCCCGAAGACTGGAAGTCAAAAGGCGGCGAATACGACGAAATACGGGACAATCAGCTCGGCTGGGATCTTACCGATTTCGGAAGCGGCGATTACCTGAAAATCGGGCTCTTTCTTTTTACGATCCGTAACGGCAACCTTCACAACAAAAACTGCCAAAAAACCTACGCGGAAAAGCTTCTTGTCGTACAACCCGGACAGGTAACTCCCTATCATTTCCACAAAAGCAAAATGGAAGATATTATCAACAGGGGTTCCGCCGGCGAAAACGGCAGGCTCAACATAAAACTGTACAATTCCGTCGATCCCCACACTCTGGACGAAACGTCTCCCATCGGGGTTTCCGTGGACGGGAGAAACTATACGGTGGCGGCGGGAAGCGTGGTAAGCCTTTCCGTCGGAGAAAGCATAACCCTGCATCGGGGGGTCTTTCACCAGTTCTGGTCGGACGATTCGACCCTGCTGCTCGGCGAAGTGTCGATGGTCAACGACGACCACGCGGATAATTTTTTTCTTGAACAGCGGGGGCGCTTTCCGGAGATTGAAGAAGACGAAAAGCCCCTCCACCTTCTTGTGGGCGATTATCCGAAATACCGGTAGGCGCTGCCGAAACACCGGCGGGCGCTATTCGTCTTTTGTTTTGAGCACCGCGAGGAACGCGCTCTGGGGAAGCTCCACGTCGCCGACCATCCGCATCCGCTTTTTTCCCTCTTTCTGTTTTTCCAGAAGCTTGCGCTTGCGGGTGATGTCGCCGCCGTAACATTTGGCGAGCACGTCCTTGCGCAGCGGGTTTACCGTTTCCCGCGCGATAATCTGGCTGCCGATGGCGCCCTGTATGGGTATTTTGAACTGCTGCCGGGGTATCTCGTCACGAAGCCGCTCGCAGACCTTCCGCGCCCGCTCGTAGGCCCGGTCGCGGAATACAAGCTGGGACAGCGCGTCGACCTGTTTGCCGTTAAGCAGAATGTCGAGTTTCGCGAGCTCGGTGCTTTTGTAGCCGCTGATGTCGTAGTCGAACGAGGCGTAGCCCCGGCTGGTACTTTTCAGGCGGTCGTAAAAATCAAAAAGCACTTCCGAAAGGGGCATGTCGTACACAAGCTCCACCCGCTTTTCGTCAAGATAGCTCATGTTGGTCTGAACGCCCCGTTTTTCCACGCACAGGTTCATGATGTTTCCCAGGTATTCCGAAGGGGTGATAATCTCGGCCCGGATATACGGCTCCTCGGCGCTGTCAACCTGACCCTCGCCGGGATAGTCCGCCGGGTTGTCCACAAAAGCTTCTTCGCCGCCGCGCAGACGTATCCGGTACTTTACCGACGGAGCGGTAAAAATAACCGACTGGTTGAATTCCCGCTCAAGACGCTCCTGTATCACCTCAAGGTGCAGCAGGCCGAGAAAGCCGCAGCGAAACCCAAAGCCCAGCGCCGCCGACGAGTCTTTTTCGTAGACAAGGGAGGCGTCGTTGAGTTTGAGCTTTTCGAGGCTTGTTTTGAGTTCTTCGTAATCGTTTGAATCCACCGGATATATCGAGGAAAACACCACGGGCTTGACTTCCCGGAAACCGGGAAGGGCCTTTTCGCAGGGACCGTCCGCCGCGCCCGGAGCGCCCGCGCCGGTTACCGTGTCCCCTACCCTCACGTCGCCGACCGTTTTAACGCCGGCGATAATGTAGCCGACGCTTCCGGCGGAAAGCTCCCCGGTTTCCGAAAGACCGATCCTGAAAACCCCGGCGCTTTCCACCTCGTACTCGCTCCGCGAGGACATAAAGCGTATCTTCATCCCCTTTTTTACGCGGCCGTCAAAGACCCGCAGGTGTACGACAACCCCCCGGTAGGGATCGTAGTGGCAGTCAAAGATCAGCGCCCGCAGCGGAGAGGCGGAATCGCCGGAAGGCGGGGGAACGCGGCGCACGATGGCCTCGAAAAGCTCATCCACCCCGGTACCCTTGCGGGCCGAAACCAGCAGGGCGTCGGCGGGATCAAGGCCGAGGTCTTTTTCAATCTGCGCCCTGGTTCCGGAAATGTCGGCGGCGGCCATATCGATCTTGTTGATCACCGGGATAATCTCGAGGTCGTGTTCCATGGCCAGGTACATATTGGAGAGGGTCTGGGCCTGCACCCCCTGGGTGGCGTCCACGAGAAGCAGCGCCCCCTCGCAGGAGCTTATCGCCCTGGACACCTCGTAGTTAAAGTCCACGTGTCCGGGCGTATCGACAAGGTTCAGCAGATATTCTTTCCCGTCCGCCGCCGTCCAGGGAATGGTTACCGCCTGGCTTTTAATCGTAATGCCCCGTTCCCGCTCAATATCCATATTGTCAAGAATCTGATCCTGAAAATCGCGTTCGTTGACAATATGCCCTTTCTGGATAAGCCTGTCGGCAAGCGTCGATTTGCCGTGGTCGATATGGGCGATAATGCAAAAGTTGCGGATAAGGGACGAATCTGTCATGTATCAAGTATAGAGGAAATACGGACACGCGGCTACGTTGGCCGCGAACCGCATCGGCGGCCGTACCGGTTTCCGGCCCCGTTGACATAGTGGGGGCCGGGGACGCCTGTACTTCGGGCATTGTCAGCGCCCTTTGCTGCGGAGCGGGCCCCGAAGAAGCGGCCTTTATGGGGAATCTTTGTTCGTCGATTACGATTCAGGTAATCGGAACTACCGGAACGGCAAGCAGGGAACAGCTCAGGCGGCGTTACGGCGAAATTTCGGGAGAAGCCCTGTCCAATCCGCT
>JAIRSC010000123.1 GCA_031255645.1 Treponema sp.
GCCGTCCTAAACCCGGCGTACCGTCTTTATTCTGATGAAGATCTGCGGCGCAAGCTTGTCTATGTGGAAGCCTCAAGGGATTGTCCGTTTGCCTGCGCGTTCTGCCAGAGCGCGATTAAAACGGCGCGCGCCGAAGATTCCCCGCACGCCGAAGCGTCCCGCCGGAAAAGTGTCCGGGAATTTCCCCTGGACGGCTTTCTTTCCGGTATGGAGGATCTTCTGGAACGCCTTTTTTCCGTCCGCCGTATTTCCGAAAAATCCGTTCCGCCGTCCGCGTTAAAGCGGCCTACGATAAAATTTCTCGATCGTTCGTTCAACGCCGATATTCCCAGAGCGCTGTCGATTATGGAATTCTTTCTTGAAAAAATGTCCCGCGTTTCCGCCGGATTCCAGCTTCATTTTGAAATGGTTCCGTCCCTGTTTTCGCCCGATCTTATAAAGATGATTTCCCGTTTCCCCCCGGAAACGCTCAGGCTGGAACTCGGCGTACAGAGCCTTAACCCGGAAGTCTGCGCCGCAATCGGCCGGCCTTCTTTCCCGGAAAAAGAACTGGAAACCCTTGCCCTGCTCCGCGCCCGGACGAACGCCATTATTCACGCGGATCTTATCGCGGGCCTGCCCGGCGAAGACTGTGCTTCATTTGGCGACGGTTTCGACCGGCTCTGGCAAGCCTTGACCGTGTCTTCCGTGTCCGGCGGCATGTCCGGCGCCGGGCCCGGCACGGCGGATACGATTGCCCCGCCCCGCCTCCCGTCAGCGGCTCCGCCCTTCGAGATACAGCTCGGTATTCTAAAGGGGCTTCCGGGTACGCCGCTTGGGAAACTCGACAAAAAATTCGGGATGCGTTATTCGCCGGAACCGCCCTACGAGGTGATTGAAACGGCGGCGCTGGGCAAAGCCGATCTCGACCGGCTGCGGAATTTTGCCCGTTTTTGGGAACTTATCGTAAACAGGCCCTGGAAGGCCGGGGGCAATCCGGCGGCGGCCCTGCTTGTTCCCGGCAAGCCGGTTTTTCGGCCGTTTATGGACCTGGCCGAAAAACTTTTCCGCTTTTTTGGCCGGAATTGGGGCATAGACCGAAAAGCTCTGGGCGGCGCCGTACTGGACTTTTCCGGCCGGGACGCAATTACCGGCGCGTAAGGGTCCGTTCCACAAGGGCAAGATCTTCTTTTAACTGCCTGTTCCCCGGATATTCTTCCAGGGCCTTTTCGATAAAGGCCTTTGCCCCATTGTAATCCCCTTTATTGTAGAGGGCCGCGAAGCCGTTATGAAGTTCGCCAACCCGGTTCTGCCTTAGTGTTGTTAAGGTGCTTTCAAACAGGCTGTTGCCGCCGTACTGTCCGGCGGCCGCATCGAGCCAGGCGATGGCCCCGAGCCAGTCGCCGTTTTTTCCGAGCCGTTCAACTTCTTTTAATACCGCGGCGCCGCGCAGGTCTTCCCGGCTTTTTTCCGGGACGCGTTCCCATTCGGAACTTATGCGGGAAAGGGCCGCTTCCGCCTCGCCTGAATTTTTTATCCCGTTCACCTGTTCGGCCAATTCGACTTCCAGCACCATTCCGTCAAGGCTTCCGAAGCCGGCGGGGCTCAAGCGCCCCCTTAGCGCTTCCAGCCCGGCGCGGGCTTCGGCGATTCTGCGGGAACGTATCAGCCTGACAGTCCTGTTGTTTGCCGCCGCGTAGACAAAATCCCGCCATGCCTTTTCGTCCGGGGTTCCCGCGTATTCGGCCCAGGCCAGGGCCTCGTCGTCTTTCCCGGTTCTGATAAGCCACGCGCCGTAATTAAGAAGCCGCGTCCGCATATCCCCCCGGGGATCCTCAAAAAAGGAATTGTGCTCCGTCCGGGTATTTTTGGAAAGCAGGGCTTCCCTGTTTACGCTCAGGGGCACGGCGCCGGAAAAATCGTTCCGCGATTCCAGTTCGGCGATACGGTTGGAAAGGATCAGCGAAACCATCTCGGACGGATTAATTGCCGTCCTGTCCCGGTAATTTCTTGCCGGCACGTAGGCGAAACCTGTGGCCTTTCCAAAGCTGTCATGGAATTCCTTGCGGTTCCCCGGATCAAAGCCATAGCTGTTGGTTGTCTCCACGTCAATGACTTCCCGTCCCGTGTTGATCGCCGCAAACGCGTGATCTTTCGTCATAACCCCGCCCACGTCGAGACCCGACGACAGGGAAAGGATCATGTAGAACACCGCGGAAGAAACGCAGTTATAGCGTCCGGTACGCAGCAGTTCGTCAAGCCTGGTCTGCCGTTCCGAATAGGTTTTGAGAAAATTTTTGTGCATATACACAAGGATATATTCTCCCCGCGCTTTCGGATCGAAAGGAAGATTCGGATCGGCGGCAAGGTCGTTGACGGCGGCGGTTATCGTCCCAAGCCAGTCGCCGGTCCGGTTTCCCGTGTTTAGCGACGAAGCCCACAGGGCCGTTTCCGCAAGATCCCTCCAGTACGACGCCGAAACCGTCCGGGAAAGCTTTTCCGCGTAGACATACACTTCCGGGGACGGTTCCAGCGAAGGAAAATTCTGGGCAAAAAGAACCCCGCAGATGAACGGCATAAAAAGAAAAAATCGGCGTTTTTTTCGCGCCGGGGCTCGATACCACGCCGCGGATGTGCGAGTTTGAGACGGTTCAGAAACCTTGTATTTGTATGACATGGCGGCAAACCCTACTATTTTAATATAAACATTTTCCTTGAATAATTTCCCCTCGGAACCCACATTCATAACCAATGTAACGCTTACAGGACGCCCTGTCCACTGGAACAGGGAGATTCGTCTGTTTTCCTCAAGAAAGCTCCCGGTAAAGCCGATAATAAAACATCGGGAGCAAAAGCTTCAATCAGACGGTGCGCAGTTGGCTGAAAGGCCGTGACGTCCAGGCGCATCGTCTTTTTTTGTCCTCATCCGGCGCTTTGGACACGCCGCCGCTTTGCGAAAACCAAAAAAACAGATATATTTAAAAAAGGTGGTGGAATCTTAAAGGGCGGTCATGTATGACACAGGAACGGCTTAATCCTCTAAACGATTACCTCTTTCTCAAAATCATGGGAGAAAAGGGAGACGAGGAACAGCTTTTGGCCTTTCTCAACGCCGTTTTGGGGCGGCGGGGAACAAACGCCATCGAATCGCTGGAAATTATCGAGAACAAGACCATTGCCGCCGAGGTGTTTGGCGATAAAACCAGTATCCTGGACGTCCGGGCAAAAACCGCCGCGGGGGAACGGGTCAATATCGAAGTTCAGCTTCGTAACCCCGGGAACATGAATCGGCGGAGCCTCTTTTACTGGAGTCTTGAGTTCTCAAGGAGCATGGAAGCCGGGCAGGAGTACCATGAAACGCCGAACGTCATAACTATAAACATCGTGAATTATGAGTTTATGCCCCAGATTCCGGCTTTTCACACAAGTTTTCATATTTGGGAAGACACCTACCGGGAAGCGCTGTTAACCGACGCGCTGGAAATTCACTTTATCGATATGGTAAAGTTCCGGCGGCTTAAAGAAAAAGACATCCGGCGCGATGCGCTGCACCGGTGGCTGACCTGGTTTGACAAAGAGAGTCCGCAAACCCTTGTGGAGGAGGTAGTAAAAATGGACACGGCGATACAGAAAGCCGAAGAAAAGATGGTGTATGTGACCAATGACAAGGAAGCCTTACGCGCCTACCAAATGCGGGAAATGGCCCTGTCCGACTGGAATAGCGGTATTAATCACGCCAGGCGTGAAGGCAGACAGGAAGGCAGACAGGAAGGCAGACAGGAAGGCAGACAGGAAGAAGCGCGGGAAATTGCGAAAGCCCTGAAAAACATAGGTGATTCTTTTGAAAAAATTGCCGGCGTTACCGGGCTTTCTGTCCAGGAAATCGAAAATCTATAA
>JAIRSC010000127.1 GCA_031255645.1 Treponema sp.
TTTTGCAGGAAAAGGAAAACCACTATGATTGGTATTATTGACACAAACACCGCGGGGAAGATTAACTGCCACGGATTGCTGAACTGGCCGGCGAGAATCCGCGCGAAGTACAGTTCCAACACGAGGGTTTTGCTGGATGAGTCGGCAAGTACCAGGAACGGCAAAAGATAATCGTTCCATATCCACATCGAATTAAGAATTATCACCGTTACGGTGATGGATTTTAACAGCGGCATGACAATCAGAAAAAAAATCTGAAATACGTTACAACCGTCGATAAATGCCGCTTCTTCTATGCCGAAGGGGACTCCCTTGACAAAACCATGATACAGAAACACCGACATCGACAGCCCGAACCCTCCGTACATGACCACAAGTCCCGGGGGGATTCTTAAGACCGATGTCGTTAAAGAACTGTATCAGCGGATACATGATCGCCTGAAACGGAATCAACATGGCCGCTACAAACGCCATAAAAAGGAACGAAGACATTTTGCTCTTGGTCCTCACCATAATCCATGCGGCCATGGACGACACAAGCACTATCAGCGCAACGGCAGAAACGGTTATAAGAACAGTAATCCCCATCGCCCTGAAAAAGTTGATTTTTTCAATGGCGTTAAAAATGTACTGAAAATCAAATTTCGACGGGAGCCCCATCGGATTGTTGACTATTTCCGCCTGGCCCTTAAAGGAATTGACAAACAAAAACCACAACGGGGCAAGAGTATAAAGGGCGATAACGGAGAGCAGGACATAAACAGTTATCGTGGAAACGCGCTTTTTGAAAAAATAATTTCCGGCCATGTTACATCTCCAGTTCCCGTTTTTTGGTAATCGCTACCTGGGTCAGAGTTATCGCCGCCACAAGGACAAAGAAAATAACCGCCTGGGCTTGGGCTTTTCCGTAATCAGGCTGGGCGGTGTCCTTTACCGTTCTGAGTATTTGCAGGGCAAGCATCCGGGTGTTGAATTCGCCGTCGGTAAGGGCAACGTTTTGATCGAGAAGTTTAAAACTGTTTGCCAGCGTCATAAAGAACACCACGGTAAACGAGGGCATAAGCATGGGGACGGTAATCCTTCGGAAGGTCTGCCAGGGCGGCGTGCCGTCTATGCTCGCCGCCTCGTACAGGTCTTTGGGGATGTTGTTAAGCCCCGCTATGTAGATGATCATCATATAGCCCGCAGTCTGCCATGTATTAAGGATCATCAACGCGAAAAGGGCCTTTACCGAATCCTGCGTCATATAGCGGAGAAACTCGATATGAAGAATTCCGTTCGGACTGAAAAGCAGATCGGTAAATATCGTCTGGAAAATTATCTGCCAGATAAAACCCAGGGCAAGCCCCCCCAGCATGTTGGGGAGGAAGAACGTGGTTCTGAAAAATCCCGCGGCTTTGATTATTCTGTTTACCAGAAGAGCCAGGCACAGCCCCACGATGTTTATCGAAATAACCGCCACTAGCGTATACCGCACCGTATACCACAGCGCCCTGATAAAGCGCTCGTCGGTAAAAGCGGCGCGGTAATTGGCAAGCCCCACAAAGGAATTGAATATCGAGGCCGTCCTTGTTCCCGTGGACGGGTCAAGGTAATAGGTTCTTCGCCAGGCTACGAACGAATTGACCAGCCCCATAATAAAGGGAAGCACAATAACAAAGAAGAAAAGCACGAGCGCCGGAATAACGAATACCCAAAACCACTTCCTGTAAATTTTCATGCCCCGGTTCCTTTTTAGTTTTTCAGCCTAATCCACTCCTCCACCGCGTAATCGGCGATTGCCTCGTAGTCCGCCTGGGTCCACTGTTCTTTGGTCATGTAGGATTCCATCAGCCTGAGGCCGACTACGTCTCCCGACCAGGGGCCGGGCGCACCGTGATAGGGCGCTGCTATAATATCGCCCGACTTCATATAGTCGATAATCGAATTCCCCAGCGAATTGGGAACCGTGGTTGTAGCGGGATCGGCGTTATAGGGGATAAATGCAAAGTCTTCTATCAGGAATTTCTGACCTGCGGGCGAGGTGTTCAGCCATATAAGGAACTTGTAGGCGCTGGCTTTTTCCTCGTCGCTTGAAAGGGCGTTAACCGCGTAGTAGTTCGGAACGAACACCGGAATGGACCGGTTGAGTCGTTCCACCGTCATGCCGTCGCCGCGGACAATGTCGGCGGGCTTATAGGGCATTTTTACCGGAATGAACGTAAGCCGTTCGGCCTGGACGGAATTGACGCCGGCGATGTTGCCGTAGGCCCAGTTCCCCTGTTTGAAGAACAGCGCCTTGTTGTCGGCGAATATTTGAACCGTCTGATCGTAGCCGAAATTCGCCGAGGAAACAAAATCCTGGCCGCGCTTTGCCGGGCCGTTCTTGCCGGCAAGGTAACTGGTCTTGAGATCCAAAGCCTGGGCGTAGTCGATAAACGCGGGCCGGGCGGAACGCACCCTGGCGTCGTCCGCGCTGTACGCGTCGCCGGGGGAACTAAACACCGCGTTCAGGGCCACGTTGATGAAATGATCCCCGTAGGTCCATTTTTCCGCGCCCATAACGGCAAAAACCCCGTTCAGGTTGGAGGAAAGCTCGTCCCTGAAAGCGCTTGTGTTATAGGCCTTCCCCGAAAGCGTTACCGTGAGCGCCCGGGGCCGCCGGATCCAGTCGTCCAGAATTTCGACCAGAGCCTCCCACTCGGCATAGGAGGCGGTTTTTAT
This sequence comes from Treponema sp., assembly GCA_031255645.1. Lineage (GTDB taxonomy): Bacteria > Spirochaetota > Spirochaetia > Treponematales > Breznakiellaceae > JAIROH01. The sequence continues at coordinate 2,704 of JAIRSC010000127.1, forward strand.
CGCGGCGATTACCTCGTCCGCGTCACTGAAAATTTCCCCCAGAAGCCGGCGGTCGACAATATAGCCGTAGCCCTCGACATTGTAGGGAACCCCGTAACTGGCTTTACCGTCGGTGGTAAGCCGCAGCGACGGGGCGATTTCCGAGGCGAGTTTGGCGAACTCAGGATCGGTAACGGTATTCAGGTCTACGACAAATCCGCCCTGACGCCATTCAATCAGCTCCTTGATCCCCTGAATCGAAAAAATAACCGGTTTATCGCCGGAATTCATCGCGGTCTGGAGCGTTTCCATGTGATCCATTCCGGAACCGATGGAAAAATCCTTTACCCGAATGCCGGTCTCGGCGCTAAACGCCTGGCACATAGCCTTAAACTGCGCGGCGTTTTCTCCCTTTGAATTGTACACATAGATATCGTAGCCCCTGTCTTTTTTCCCACAGCCGGAAAAAACAAGGAAAAGCGCCGACAAGCCAAGACACAGAACCGTTTTTTTCATTTTTTTACTCCTGTATGTTACCTTTTTGCGATTGCGCCGGTTTATCCCCGAAAAAACCGATGGTTTTACCGGCTTATAATTACTTAAAGCTGTTCCAAAACTTCAGTTTTTGGAACCAGCTGACTTTTTTTATTATACGCGGCGAGGCCCTCAAATGCAAGATTTTTCCACGAATTTACGATATATTGGCAAAATGAATAGTGGTAAAATGAATAGCGGCAAAACGAGCTTCCGTTGCGCTATCTTTGATTTGGACGGAACCCTGGTGGATACGGTTCAGGATCTGGCGAGCGTTCTTAACAGGGTGATACAGGAACGGGGTTTTGATCCGGCGCCCATGGAGTGTTTTATCAAAATGCAGGGGAAAACAATAGAAGCCCAGGTATCGGCCATGCTTCCCCCTGAAGAACGAAACGACAAGTTTGTAGAGGAACTTGCCGCCGAGGCGCGAAAATTCTACGAGGAAGAGCCCCCGAATTTGGGAAAGCCCTACCGGGGAATACAGGAACTTCTGTCCGCGCTTGGGCGGAAAAAGATAAAACGCGCGGTACTTACCAACAAACCCGACAGAATAGCGAACAGGGAAATCGGCCTCTTCTTCCCCGCCGGGTCTTTCGATATGGTCAGCGGCATCAGGCCGGGGTTTCCGCACAAACCCGATCCCGCTTCGGTCTGGGAACTGCTTGTCGAACTCGACGCGAGCCCCCGAAACACCATCCTGATCGGGGATTCCGAAATCGACATGCAAACCGCCGCCGCCGCCGGATGTTTTGCCGTCGGGGTAAGCTGGGGCTACAGGGACGCCGCCGCGCTGAAAAACGCCGGCGCCATGTGTATTATCAATAAACCGCTTGAATTACTGGAGTTTTTATGAACAGTTCCGACCCCCGCGTAGAGGAAAATCTTGTCGAACTTTCACAAACGCTGGCGAAAACCGCCGATCCCGAATTGATTATGTCTTTTCTCCGCTGCCTGTTAACCCCCGCGGAAACCGCCGACATAGCCGCCCGCTGGGCTCTGGTAAAAGCCCTCAACGCCGGAACGCCCCAGCGGGAAATAGCCAAAAACCTGGAAGTGTCGCTCTGTAAAATAACCAGAGGCTCACGGGAACTGAAAAAACCCGGATCGGCGTTCAGGCGCATACTGGACACGCTGGGCCCGGCCTGACGTTTCCGGCTATTCACCGTCCCGGCTATTCACCGTCCCGGCTTTTTCCGCCCCGGCTTTTTCGGCCTGCCGCCGGTTGTAATTGATAAGCGAGCCGGCGAGCAGCAGTTCCCGTTCCATGGGGTTGAGTTCCGGCGCGCGGAGGGTCCAGGAATCGCTCGTTCCGTCCGGCCGTATCGTCAGGGCTTCCGCCGACGGCGCGGTTCCACAAACGAGTTTTCTGACGCCGGGAATAAACACATAGTCGCCGTTTTCAAAGGGCGGCGTTCCGTCGACAATAAACGGCACAAGCCCCCAGTTGATCAGATTGCTCCGGTAGCGCTTTGTGGCGTATTCGTTGGCAAAGTTGGCCCCGCCGCCGAGCACCCGCTGGCAGCTTGCCGCCTGTTCCCGCGCGCTGCCGTCGCCGGGCTTTAGCGCGAAAATCGCCGACGCGAGCTGAATATCCGCCCCGACATACCCGGCCCGCCGCAGCGCCGCGAACACGAGCGGAAGTTCCGGCGGCGCGCCGTCCGCGGGAACGGCCTCCGAATCCGCCGCCTTCCACAGTTTCGCGGCGTCCCGCAGGGCTTTCGCCTTTTCCACATAGGCCGGGTCTTTGCGGGAAAGGGTAAACTCGGCCAGGGCAAGGGGGTTGGACCTGTAGGACGAAGTCTCGCCCGAGGGAATAAGCTCGTCGGTGGTCGTTACCGGATCGGTAATAAACGAGACGATTTTAACAAGAAGATGTTCCCCCAGAGCTTCCATCTCCGGCCAGCCGGTAATATTGGGGCCGTAGACAAGTTCCCCCGCTCCGGGCCGGCCTATGCCGTTGTAGACCCTGGCCCTGTAGGGCGCGTCGTCAAAACGGTACGGAACTTCCGGCCCCTCGGCGGCGCCCAGCGCGGAGCTTAGAACCCCGCCGTTCCGGGCGGTCGCGGCGATGCTTCGGGCGTCCATAAGCGCCACCGACGCGATCTGCCCCTGCCCCGGTTTCGAGCCTTCCCTGTTGGGGAAATTCCTCGTGGTGTGGCGGATGGAAAGCGCCCCGTTGGAAGGCACGTCCCCCGCGCCGAAACAGGGGCCGCAGAAGGCCGTCTTCAGTACGGCCCCGGCGGCGATAAGTTCCGCGGCGGCGCCGTTTCTGACAAGTTCCAGAAAAACGCTCTGGCTCCCCGGATACACCGACAGGCCGAAAGCGCCCGCCGCGAAATCCGGGGGAGCGGCGGCGAGAATACGGGAAGCGGCCATAATGCCGCCGAAGGTTCCCCCGGCGCATCCGGCGATAATGCCCTGATCGACCCGAACCTCGCCGTTTTTGCCGATCTTTTCCATCAGCCCGGGCCGCGCCCCTTTTGGGAAAAGCCCGGCGGCGTCTTTCTCGACCTCTGAAAACACGTCGCCGGGGTTTTGTATCAGCTGTTCGAGTTCGTATACCTTGCTGGGATGAAAGGGCATCGCGATCATCGGCTCGACCGCGTCGAGGTTTAGCGTAACCAGGCCGTCGTAGTACGCGGCCGGGGCGGGAGTAAGTTCCCGGTAATCCGCCGCCCTGCCGTGAAGGCCCAGCCAGTCCCGGATAACCTCGTCCGTCCGCCATACCGACGACCAGCAGGCGGTTTCGGTCGTCATAACGTCCATGGCGCAGCGGTAATCCGCGGAAAGCCCCGCGACGCCGGGACCGACAAATTCGAGAACGGCGTTTTTGGCGAAGCCGTTTTCAAAGAGCGCGCCGACAAGCGCCAGGGCCGCGTCCTGGGGGCCGACGCCGGGGCGGGGCGTTCCTTTCAGATATACGGCGACGACCCTCGGATACGCGAGGTCGTAGCCCTGGCCAAGAAGCTGTTTTACCAGCTCTCCGCCGCCCTCCCCCACCGCCAGGGTTCCCAGCGCCCCGTAACGGGTGTGGCTGTCGCTGCCGAGAATCATCTTTCCGCATCCCGCCCACTGTTCCCTCATATAGGAATGAATGACCGCCAGATGGGGCGGCACGTAGACCCCGCCGTATTTTTTCGCGGCGGAAAGGCCGAATACGTGATCGTCTTCGTTAATCGTGCCGCCGACGGCGCACAGCGAGTTGTGGCAGTTGGTAAGAATGTAGGGAACGGGAAAGGCTTTAAGGCCGCTTACCCTGGCGGTCTGGA
>JAIRSC010000202.1 GCA_031255645.1 Treponema sp.
CCGCAAATGGTATTAAATCGCATACAGGATGGCAAAATCACGGGTTCGGTCGGCAATCGGTTCAGAGGTTTTAAAATACCGGCTGTTCCACGGCCTTTTGTGCGCCGCCGGGCTGGCGGCGTTCGCGGCAATCGCGTTGTTCTTTGTCGGCAAAAAAAACAGGGAAGCCGGCGCGAAACGGGACGTTTTACGAAACTGGGAAAACGGTTCCTATGCCGAAGCTTTTGAGCAAAGCGTCCTGGCTCTTAAAGACAAACCGCTTGATTCGTTCCTGCTTACGGTAAACGGCTTTGCGTCCTACCAGATGGCGATTTCGCAGATTAACCGGATGGATACGCTGTCCTACCTCGACAGATCTATCTGGTCCCTGCGGAAAGCCCTGCTCAAGAAACACGCCGACAGGGACGGCAGAATCCGCTATGTTCTGGGCAAGGCCTACTACGAAAAAGGCCCGGACTACGCCGATCTTGCCGTGCGGTACCTGGAAGAGGCGGAACAGGCCGGTTACGGGGCAAACGATATCCCGGAGTACCTGGGCCTTGCGTATCAGGCGCTTCGGGAATACCGGAAAAGCGTCGAAATTTTAAGCCGGGTTCTCGATCCGGGCGAACCGGGAGCGGATTCCGGCAGGCTTTTGTTGGCAATCGCCCGTTCCTATACCGGCCTTGAAGACTGGAAAAACGCCAGGGCGTACCTTGTCCGCTGTATCGAACAAAGTCCGGACAGCGGCGAGCGGATGAACGCCCGCCTGCTTTTGGGAAGGGTTTTGTGGAATGACGGCGATGCGGCCGGCGCGGAAAACGCTTTTACCGAAGTGCTTGAATATGAGGAAAACGCCGAAGCGGCCTACGAACTGGGCGAAATATACGCCGCCCAGGGCGATGTCATTCGGGCGAGGGCCGCCTGGCGGCGGTCATACAGGGCAGATAATAATTACCGGCCGGCTCGTGTCCGGCTGAATATGTGAACGCGGCGGGAGGCTTTATGTTCGGTGTAAAATCGTCTGATATCGGAATAGATCTGGGTACCTGTAATACCCTTATTTGTGTGCGCGGAGACCCGCGCGGAGACGGAATCGTCATAAACGAACCTTCCGTCGTCGCCGTGGAACGGGGAACCAAAAAAGTAATGGCCGTCGGCGCCGAAGCGAAGAACATGCTCTACAAAACCCCGGGCAATATCATCGCGATCCGCCCGATGAGGGACGGCGTTATCGCCGATCTTGAATCGACCGAAAAGATGATCCGTTACTTTATCACCAAAATTCTTCCCCGTTACCGTTTTATAAAACCCCGAATGGTTATCGGTATTCCGTCCTGCATTACCGAGGTCGAAAAACGGGCCGTTGAGGAAAGCGCCTACAAGGCCGGCGCGCGGGAAGTAACGGTTATTGAAGAAAGCCTCGCCGCAGCGATAGGGGCGGATATTCCGATATTCGAACCCGCCGGCCACATGGTCTGCGACATCGGCGGGGGAACCACGGAAATTTCCGTTATTTCCCTTGGGGGCATGGTCGTTACCAACGCGATACGGCTCGGCGGCGACGAATTCGACGAGGCGATTATCAAGCACGTGCGGAGCGTCCACAACCTTATCATCGGGGAAAATACCGCCGAGCGGCTTAAAATGGAAATCGGCAACGCGTCGCCGGACAAGACCATTCAGAAAGTAGAGATAAAAGGCACGGACGCGATAACCGGCCTGCCCCGGCGGCTGGAAATAGACTCCGTCGAAGTCCGCGAAGCGCTGAAAGATCCGATCACCCAGATCATAGACGAGATAAAGGCGACGCTGGGTCAGACGCCGCCGGAGCTGGCCGCCGACATTGTCGAACGGGGCATTGTTATGACCGGCGGCGGTTCGCTTCTCAAGGGGCTTCCAAAGCTTATCTCGAAGGAAACCGGCGTACCGGTGATCCTCGCGGAAAAGCCGCTGCTCTGCGTCGCGCTTGGAGCGGGAAAATACTTTGAATACGCGAAAGGCTTTGACAACACCCGCAGCATTTACGACAATCTGAACGGTTAACAATATGGCGCGGATGAAAAGGGAGCCGGGCAGACGCCGCCGCGCCGCCGCGGACGCCTATGTGTTTGCCGTTCTTTCCCTGGTCTCTTTTTCGGTACTGCTTTTTTCGGTACGGAGCCTTGTCGTCGATTTCCGCGACATGGGCCTGTCGATGTATACCGGTATCCGGGGCAGCATACACAGGGTAACGTCTTTTGTCTCGCGGACGGCGAATTCCATCCAGGAACTGGCGGACCTTAACCGGGAGTACAGCGAACTAAGCGACCGTATCGCCCGCTACGAACAACTGGAACGGACTTCCGCGGACATCAGGCAGGAAAACGAACGGCTCCGGCAGCAGCTTGGTTTTGCCGAAACCATCAGTTACCGCTATGTCGCCGCGGAAATTATCGGCTACGATCCGGACAATGTTTTTTCCGCGTTCGTCATCAACAAGGGAAAAAAACACGGCGTTGACAACAACATGCCCGTCATCGCCTATCAAAACGGCGCGGAAACACTCGTCGGCAAAATCGTGCAGACCGCCCAGATGGAAAGCCTTGTCATGCCGCTTTTCGATACGGGCTCTTATATTTCTTCGCGGCTCGCCGAATCCCGTCTGGAAGGAATCGTCGAGGGGCAGGGGAATTCCGAGCGGCCGCTGCTTATGCGTTTTGTCAGGGGCCGTTCCCGTGAAGAAATAAGCATAGGCGAACTTGCCGTCTCAAGCGGTCTTGGCGGCGTGTATCCTCCGGGAATACGGATCGGCAGGGTAAGCAGAATATTGTACCAGGAAAACGACACGGCCATTGAAATCGAGCTTGACGGTACGGCCGATTTTTCAAGGCTTGAGTACGTGTTTGTCATCGATCCCCGTTCCGCAACGGTGGAAGAGGAAATTCCTCCAGAGGCCGCGAATGGTTAAAAACGTCGTCTGGGCAACCGTGTTTGTCATTGTCGCGGCGCTTATTCAGTCAACGCTGCTTTCGCTTCTTACCGATCAGCATATAACGCCGGATCTTACGCTGGGCATTCTGGTTTATTCGGCCTATGTAAACGGAACCATGACCGGCCAGGTTACCGGTTTTTTTTCCGGGATTTTTCTGGATTTCCTTTCCGCGTCTCCGCTGGGGCTTAACGCCTTTGTCAGGACCGTAATCGGGGCCCTTGCCGGGCTTATAAGGGGAACCTTTTTTCTGGACGCCGTCGTGCTTCCGATGACGCTCTGCGCCGCGGCGACTCTGGTACGGGCGCTTATGCTGTATCTGCTTCGCCTGCTTTTCGGCAGCGCGATAGAGGCGTTTTCGTTTGTGGAACCGGTGTTCTGGATAGAGCTGTGCCTCAACACGTTTACCGCGCCGCTGCTTTTCGGCTTTTTGCGGCAGTTTAAGCCGCTTCTTGCCGCCGGAGGAGAACAGTAATGCCGCCAATTCTCGAAAACGAAGAAAGACCCCAGACCCGGGTACGTTTTTTCCGGTTTTTGCTGATCGTGATTTTTCTTCTCTATGCTCTGCGTCTTTTCAACATGCAGATTGTTTCGGGCGAACAGTACCGGCGCCGTTCCTACGACATCGCCCGGCGGGTCGCCTCGATTCCCGCGCGAAGGGGGGAAATTTACGACCGGAACTACAGCCGCCCGCTTGTGGTGAACGACGATTCGTTTGCCGTAAGCCTGACTCCCGCCGAAGTGCCGGACGGAGAAATACCCGATATTATGGCCCGTCTCGCCTCGCTGCTTTCCCTGCCGCTCCGGGAAATCGAGGAAAAGGTGCCGCCCCAGTATTACTATCTCTACCAGCCGCTGGAAATAGCTTCCAACGTGTCTTTCGAAACCATCGCGGCGCTTTCGGAAAACGCCGATTCCCTGCCGGGAACAAGCTGGCAGTCCAAGCCGATCCGCAATTACGGCAGTCCGGGAAGCCTTTCCCATATACTGGGCTATGTGGGAAACATTACCCGCGAAGAGCTGACCCAGCTTTACAACGAAGGTTACCAGCAGGGGGACGTTATCGGAAAACTCGGAGTGGAACGGGAATACGACAGGATACTCCGGGGCAGGGAAGGGAGCGAGACCCGTACCGTCGACGTGCGGGGCAGGCGCATTTCGGAGGATAACGTCCGCGTTCCGTCCGAAATGGGAAAAACCCTGGTGCTGACTATCGACCAGGACATACAGCTTTTGGCGGAAAAAGCCCTGGGAGAACGAATGGGAACGGCCATCGTCACGCGGCCCAACGGCGAAATACTCGCGATGGTTTCCTATCCATGGTACGATCCCGGCATTTTTTCCCGGAGCGATATGTCCGCCGAATATCAGCGGCTTATCGACAATCCGAACAAGCCCTTTTTGAACCGGGCCATACAGTCGAGTTACCCTCCGGCGTCGACGTTTAAAATCCTTATGACGACGGGCCTTCTCGCGGAAAATCTCATCGCTCCGGAACAGCGCATACTCTGTGCCGGGCTTATCGATTACGGCCAGCGCAACTGGCGCTGCTGGGTTCGTTCCGGCCACGGGTCGGTAAATCTGCAGCAGGCCCTGGCCGGTTCCTGCGACATTTATTTCTGGGTAACGGGCAGGGACAATATGGGGGTGGATCGTATTGTAAGCTATGCCCGCGATTTCGGTTACGGCGAGCAAACCGGCATTGATCTGCCCGGAGAAATAAACGGTTTTGTTCCCACGCCCCAGTGGAAAGAACGCCGCTTTTACGAACGCTGGCTTGCCGGCGATACGATGAACATGTCGATAGGCCAGGGCTTTACGCTGGTTACCCCCCTGCAGATAACCAATATGGTCGCCATGGTAATCAACGACGGCGTAGGATACAAGCCCCATGTGCTTAAGGAAGTGCGGGATCCTGTTTCCGGCGTGGTCGAACAGACCGTCAGCCCGGAGATCATTCACGATATGCGGGAAAGGGCCGGCCCCCAGGTGTTTTCCACGGTACGGCAAAACATGCGCAGCGTTGTCACCGAAGGATCCGCCCGCTATCCCACCAATATCAGGACCGTCGCTCTCGCGGGAAAAACCGGTACCGCGGAAATAGGGCTTCCCGACCGCTGGCACTGCTGGTTTACCGCGTACGGACCCTACAATACGGACAATCACGACGAACAGATTATTGTAACCGTGCTTGTCGAAGCCTCCAATCCCTGGGACTGGTGGTCTCCCTACGCGACGGCCATTATATTTCAGGGAATATTCGCCGGCCAAAATTACGAAGAAGCGGTCGTAGCCCTTGGGCTTCAAAACATCGCGCCGATGCAGGGGCGCCGCGAATGAAACCGCGGGACTTTCTTGATATAGACTTTCCTCTTTTTCTTGCCGCCGTTATTCTTACCGTTTTCGGCATCCTGTTTATCTATTCTTCCGGCGTTTCGTCTACCGGCAGCGTGATTTCCGACGAATACAGCCGCCAGATAATCTGGGCGGCGGCGGGAGTAGTGATCGCCCTGGCGCTTTCGATGGTCAATTTCAGGCGCATCTACGATTTTTCGCTGTATCTTTATTTTGGAACCCTGCTGCTTCTTGTCTATACCTGCCTTTTCGGCCGCATGGTTTCAGGCGCCCGCGCGTGGATAGGAATAGGCGGTTTCGGCATACAGCCGTCCGAGTTCGCGAAAATAACAACGATCCTGTTTCTTGCCCGTCATCTTGATTCCACAAAGCGCGGACAGAACGTTATGAGGCGTTTTATTGTTTCCTGTCTTATCGTGTTTGTCCCCATGGTGCTTATACTGCTCCAGCCCGATTTCGGGACGAGCCTCGTGTTTATCCCGATTCTGCTTGCCATGACTTTCGTAGGCGGAATCGCCCTCAGGTACGTGGCCTTTCTCGGCGGATGTATAGTCGTGACCGGGATTATGATGGTACTGCCCCTTTGGCAGGAAACCATACTCGAGGGGAAATTCCCTTCGGTTATGATTCTGATGAACGGCCGCTTTATTCTGATAGGCATCCTTGCCCTTCTCGCCATAAGCCTTATTTCGTTTTATGGTTTCAGGCGCTACAAGAAACCTTATTTTTACTGGATCTGCTACATTGCGGCGATAGGCATTTTTTCCCTTCCGGCGTCGTTCATTTCCCACAAGGTGCTCAAGGATTACCAGATTATGCGGCTTATTGTTTTCCTTGATCCCAATGTGGATCCGAGGGGTTCGGGCTGGCACATTATCCAGTCGATGACGGCCATAGGTTCCGGCGGATTCATGGGCAAGGGTTTTCTTAACGGAACCCAAAGCCATTACCGGTTTCTGCCCCAGCAAAGTACGGACTTTATTTTTTCGATTTTTACCGAAGAATGGGGCTTCCTTGGGGGCGTGCTGGTCATCGCCCTTTTTCTGCTTATCTGCATGAGGCTTATCAGGATTATCAACGTTACCTCCGACACTTTCGGCGCGTACATTGCCGCGGGTCTTGCCGCCATGTATTCGTTTCACTTTCTTATCAATGTGGGAATGGCGATGGGGGTTATGCCGATAACCGGCATACCTCTGCACTTTATGTCCTACGGGGGATCGGCGCTTATTTCCGCGATGGCCGGTATCGGTATCGCCCTGAGCATCCATATCAGAAGGTTTAACCGCTAGGCAGCATGGTCCGTTTTATCGACCCGTTCCGCGATCTGGGGACAAAGCTTCTTTCCGTTGAAAAGCCGGCCCGGTATTCGGGCGGCGAGTACGGTTCCGCCGTGGTAAAAGACGCTCCGCTTAAGACGGTTATCGCTTTTCCCGATCTTTACGAAATCGGCATGTCGAACCAGGCCCTGCGTATCATCTACAAAAAGCTTAACGCGATTCCCGGCGTTTCCTGTGACCGGGCTTTTGCTCCCGCGCCGGATTTTGAACAACTGCTTGAAAACGAAAAGATACCCCTTTACGGGCTTGATACGGGCATAGCCCTGTGCGACGCGGATATCATTTGCCTTACACTCGGTTACGAGCTGGGCGTTACCGCTTTCCTTACAATGCTGCGCTCTTCGGGAATTCCCGTCCGCCGGGCGGATCGGGGCAAGGGCGATCCTGTCGTGATTATGGGAGGCCCCTGCGTTTCCAATCCGCTGCCCTACAGCCGTTTTGCCGACGCGTTTTGGATAGGCGAAGCGGAGGCGGGTTTTTTTGAATTATGCGAAAAACTTCTTGAGAAAAAAAAGGCCGGCGCCGCGCGGGACGACATGCTCGCCGTTGTCGTGTCCCATCCCAGCGTGTGGGCGCCGGGAAAAACCGGGGTTTCACGGGCAATCTACGCGGATTTCGGCAGGGCGGATTTTGACCGGACCGAAACACGGGCCGCGTATGTCTTTCCGGTTTCGAGTATTAAAACCGTTCAGCATCACGGGGCTGTCGAAATTATGCGGGGCTGTCCCAACGGCTGCCGTTTCTGCCACGCCGGAATATGGTACCGTCCGATGCGGCAAAAAAACGCCGGTCTTGTCGTACAGGAAGTCGACGAGCTTGTCAACGCGGGCGGATACAGGGAGATAAGCCTTTCGTCCCTTTCAAGCGGCGATTATTGTTACATCGACGAACTTGTCGCGTATCTGAACAGCGTGTACTCGTCCCGGCACGTTTCGTTCCAGCTTCCGTCGCTTCGGGTTTCCGGCTTTTCCCTTCCGCTGCTTGAAAAAATTTCCGAGGTGCGAAAAAGCGGTCTTACCTTTGCCGTGGAAACACCGCGTGAAATGTGGCAGCTTGGGATAAACAAAACGGTAAAGCTCGACGAAATCGTTTCCATACTCGCCGAGGCGAAACGGCGCGGTTTTCGGGGGGCAAAATTCTATTTTATGATCGGCCTGCCGCCGGCGAATCTTCGCGGGCCGGAAAACGGGCAAACCGGTGAGCAGGACGCGGAACCGGGCGAAGAAGAAAAGGCCATTGTCGACTTTATCGCCGAGGCGGGCAGGCGCAGCCGGGGGCATTTTCACATCAACGTGGGGGTGTTCGTTCCCAAGCCCCATACCCCTTATGAAAGGGCCGCCCAGCTTGACGAAGACCGGGCCCGGCGCGGGCTAAGTTACATTGTCTCGGCCCTTAGGCCGCTCGGACACAAGGTAAGCGTCCACGATCCGTTCACCGCGATGATTGAGGGGCTTATCGCCAGGGGGGACGAAAGGGTAGGGGAGCTGCTGGAACAGGCCTTTACCCTTGGGGCCAGGCTCGATCCCTGGACCGAATATTTCCGCAAGGACATTTGGCGGGGGCTTTTTGCCGACAATCCGAAACTTGTCGCTTCACTAACCGGCGAACGAACGGAAAAAGTCCTTCCGTGGTCGATCATCGGATCCGGCGTAAGCCGAGGATATCTTGAAAACGAAAAAGTCAGATCCGACGAGCCCGTGTTAACTTCACCTTGTATCGAAAAGTGTACGAAACCCTGTGGAATATGCGGAAAAAACTATAATGTTGTCAAAAATAGTATACAGTATGAAGTAAAAAATGGGGAAAATACGGAGGGCGCGACTGGTATTTGGCGAATGCTCTTCTCGTTTACGAAAAACGAGAGTGCGGTTTTTGTTCCCCATCTGGGCGTTATAGAAGTTTTCGCGATGGCCCTGCTGCGAAGCGGTTTGCGGCCTGTCTTTTCACAGGGATTTAATCCCCATGTAAAACTTGAGTTCGCGTCTCCGGCGGCTGTAGGAACGATCTGCGACGCCGAAATGGCCGCGGTCGATTTTGCGGACCGCGTTGAGCCGGAGCGGTTTCGCGCGGCCCTGGGCGGGGTTTTGCCCGCCGGTTTCGCGGTTACCGCGGCGGAAACGTTCGCGATTCCTTTCGGCGCGAAAAAACATTCGCTGCCGTCCCTGTTATACGGCGCTGTCTATGCGGCTTCAATTCCCGGCGGAACGGACGAATGTATCAAGGACGAAAAAGCATACCGGCAGGGGCTTCCGGCGGGTATGTTTCCCCACAGAACCCGGCTTTTGGCCCGCGATCCCGCGTCCGAAAACGAATCGTATACAGGTTATTTTGAGGCGTACCGGCGGCTGTACGGAACGAAAGACGGGACTTGAACCCCACGCATAGATCGGGCCGCGGCGCATAGATTGCCTGCCGCCTAAACCTTGGGTTTTGCCGACATTTACGCCATTTTGTTTTGCCAGAACACTGGTAGACAGAATATACAGTAATGAAAACTCGTGTTTATTCGATTCATGACAAGTTGGCTGAAGAGTATGGTCCTTTGTTTCAAGCTAAAAATGATGAGGTTGCTCTCCGGAATTTTCAGAAACTTGTAGTTTCACAGAAGTTGGAAGAAAGTGAATTTTCCTTGTATTTTGTAGGTATTTTTGATACTGAAACAGGTGCAATAGATGTTCCTGAACGTGAAGCGATAGTGACCCCTGTTAGTGTGGCCCAGTCTCTGGCTCGCGGTGAGATTTTATGAATCTTCGTTATAGCGTGCATCTTACGAGTTTAGGTGAGAAGCC
>JAIRSC010000231.1 GCA_031255645.1 Treponema sp.
TGAGGATATCGACAAGGTGCCGGACGACGCCAAGGTCTATCCCCTTTCCACCCGCTGTTCGGTCTTTATGAAAAGCGATTGTACCCACCGGCTCAACAAACGGGAAGCCACCAAGAACGACATAGTTCTTTCCCTTTCCGACGTAATGGCCGTCAAGGTAATCGACTTTTTGAAGCGCGCCAAGGTTTCTTCCGGCAGGGTAGTGCTCACCGGAGGCATCACCCTTAACCGGCACATCATCCGGTTCATCCGGGAAAAGGCGCCGCAGATTGAGTTTATCATCCCCGACACGGCCCCGGTTTTTGAGGCCTTTGGCGCGGCGATACTTGCCCCCGTGTCGGGAAGCCTCCTGCCGGCCGCGGACAAACTTCTCAAGCCCAACGAGATCCGCTTCGGCGCCCTTTCCGCCCTGAAAAACTGGACGGACAAGGTAAAAACCTTTGACAAGCCCGACGGCAAAGTCCGCGCCGGCCGCAGCTACATTCTTGGCGTTGACGGCGGCTCTACCACAACCAAAGCCTGCCTTGTTGACATGGAAACCGATGAGATCACGGCGAGTCATTACGGCAGAACCCACGGGGACCCGGTAAAGGCCCTCAAGGAATGTCTCGCCGTCATCCAGGAGAAAGTCATCGCCGATACCGGCGGCAAGGATGTGGACATACGCCTGGTGTCCACCACGGGTTCAAGCCGGGAGATCCTCGGCGTTTTCCTTGAAACCCCCGGCGTTTACAACGAGATCATCGCCCACTCGGCGGGCACCACCTATTTCGACTCCGGCGTTGAAACGATCTTCGAAATCGGCGGCCAGGACGCCAAGTACGTGCTCCTCAAAAACGGCGTGCCCATTGACTACGCCATGAACGAGGCCTGTTCCGCGGGCACCGGCTCCTTTCTGGAGGAATCCGCCTCGGGGGATCTTTCCATTCACAGCGCGAAGGACATAGGCCCCATCGCCCTCGGCGCGGACGCCCCCCTCAAATTCGGCGAGCACTGCTCGGCCTTTATCAACTCCGACATACGCAAGGCGGTACAGCAGGGCGCGACCCGCGAAAACATCACCGCGGGCATTGCCTGTTCCATCGTCGCCAACTACCTTAACCGGGTAGTGGGGAACCGCACCATCGGCGGGAAAATTTTCCTCCAGGGCGGGGTCGCCAAGAACGCGGCCGTTCCCCTGGCCTTTGCCATGCTTCTGGACAAGGAGATTCTCGTTCCCCCCTCGCCGGAGTTGATGGGCTGTTTCGGCGTCGCCCTTCTGGCAAAGCGCAAGCGCGCGGAGGGCCTTCTTGACGAGAAAGCCGTCGTCATCGACGATCTTGTCAACCGCGAAATAGGCTACGAGCGGGTATTCACCTGCCAGTCCTGCGAAAACCGCTGTCCCATTCAGGTGTTGTCGGTTGGAGAATCCGCCGCCACCGGGCACAAGTACATGTTCGGCGGCCGCTGCAACAAGTACACCAATATGCGCAAAGCCATCAAGGATGTGCCGGTCTTTGACTATGTTGAAAAACGGCAGAAGCTGCTCTTTGAGGAATTTGCCGCACCTGTATAAGGGGGGGAAGCCCCCGAAACGCCCCCGAAATCCCCGGCAGGAGAAAGCGAAACAAAAAAGCGAAGCTTTGTGGTCGGCATTCCCCGGGCCTTTTCGGTTCACACCCTTTACCCGCTTTATTCCTGGTTCTTCCACGAGCTTGGAATCAAAACCTTCCTTTCCACGGAAACGGTCCACGCGGGCATTGCCCGGGCGGAATCCACCTACTGCTTCCCCGCGGAAATCGCCCACGGCGCGGTTCAGGACTGCCTGGACAAGGGCGCGGACTATGTGCTGCTTCCCCATTTCCGGGACATGCCCAGCTATGAGGAAGAGGTGCACGCCAACTTCTGTCCCATCACGCAGAGTATGCCATACTATATCGAGAAGGCGTTCCCGGATGTTGACAAAAAACGTTTCCTGCCGCTGGTGGTAAGCTTCAAATTTGGCGAAGGCAAGGCCCTGGAGCTTTTTACCGCCATGACCAAACTTCTCGATATCGGCGCGGCGGAAACCAGGGCGGCCTTTGAAAAGGCCCTGGCAAAACAGGAGGCCTACTTCGCGGCGGTCAAAAAACTGGGGGAGGAAGCCCTGAGCGAGGCCCGAAAGGCCGGCCGGCCGGTAATCGCCATTCTGGGGCGTCCCTACAACGCCTTTACCCCGGAAGCGAACATGGGTATTCCCCGCAAGTTCAGCACCCGGGGCTACTCCATTGTTCCCTTCGACATTCTTCCCTTCGAGGACGAGAAGATCTTCCCCAATATGTACTGGTACTATGGCCAGCAGGACGTAAAGGCAGCGGAACTGCTCAAAAAAGAAGACAACCTCTACCTTGCCTACATTACCAATTTTTCCTGCGCGCCGGATTCTTTCATACTTCATTATATCAAATGGGCGATGGGACAGAAGCCCTTCCTTGTGCTGGAACTCGACTCCCACTCGGCCGACGCCGGCGTGGACACCCGGGTCGAGGCCTTCCTCGACATCATCGACGGCTACCGGGCCAAGAAGGATTCCCTTGAGGCGGAACGCTACGACAACGGCTGGCGTTTTGTCAGCGAGCGGATTCCGGGCGGCAATTTTGAGCTGCGGATTGACAACGCCAAAACCGGCGAAAAGGTTCCCATTGTGGGGAACAAGCGGGTGCGGGTGCTGCTCTCCAACATGGGCGCCATTTCCACCGAGTACATGGGCGCCGCGGTGCGGGGTCTGGGCATCAACGCCGAGGCAATGCCGGTGGCCACGGCCAAAACCATACAGATAGCGCGCGCCCACGCCTCGGGCAAGGAATGTGTACCCAGCCACCTGGTGCTGGGAAGCGCCCTCCAGTTCTTCTTCAGCGGCGAATACCGCAAGGACGAACTGTACCTGCTTTTCGTTCCCATTACCACCGGCCCCTGCCGGACAGGCCAGTATTACGTGTACTACGAAAACCTTTTCCGGGACCTGCGTCTTGAAAACGTGGTGGTCTTTATCCTTTCCGCGGACAATTCCTACACCGAGCTTGGCTCCAGTTTCGCGAAGGAGATGTGGAAGGGCCTGGTGCTTTCCGATTATCTCAAGGATATCCAGACCGCCCTCAAGGCTACGGCCCGCGATCCGGTCAAGGCCCTGGCGGATTACGAAAAATCCTGGCGCAGGCTTATGCACACCGTTGAAAAAAATCCCAAAAAAATATGGGACGACCTTGCGCGCGTGGCCCGGGACGTGAAAAAAATTCCCCTTAAACGCGGCCTTGTTGACTGTCCCCGGGTGCTCATCGTGGGAGAAATCTACGTGCGCCGCGACGACTTTGCCGTGGGCGAGCTTACCGACCTTATGAGCGAGAGGGGCATCGTGGTAAAGGTTTCCGGCATTGCCGAATGGATACATTACCTTGATTTTGTCCGGGAATACGCCCTCAACAAACTGATAAAACTCCGCAAACCCGGCAGGCGGATCTTTTCCAAGCCCTGGCGGGATCTTAAGAAGCTGTGCCTGGAGGAATGGTGGAAACATTCGGTGGAGAAGAAGGTTATCGCCATTCTTGAGCCCACGGGCCTGGTCCCGGAAACCCCCCACGATATGCGGGAAATTATGCGGTACACCCAGGAGCATTTTGTCAATCTGGAACTGAATTCGGAGATCGCCGTGTCCTCCGGTTCCGCGGCGGCGGCCATGGCCCACGGCTATTCGGGGATTGTGAATATCAGCCCCTTCGCCTGCCTGATTGGCCGGGTGATCGAGGGGCTCTTTACCCCCTGGGCCCGGGAGCGGAACTATCCCACCCTGTCGGTGGAGGTGGACGGGAATCTCCTGCCCCCCAA
>JAIRSC010000046.1 GCA_031255645.1 Treponema sp.
CTGCCTCCAAAGCCCCGGCGCGCTGGAAGCCGCGGCGGGCGAAAACCCCTGCCCGGTGTCCGTGTTTCCCCTGGGACCCGGCCCCTGGAAAGCCGCGAGCGCGGGGCTTAAATGGCCCCTCGCCGGGCTTGTCTGGGAGCGGGGCTTTTTCGGCCTGAGCAACGAAGCGCCGGACGGCGTCTTTACGATACGCGCCGAAAAAGGCAGGTGTATGGTGATTCTGCCGCTGTAACGCCCGTTCCAGGTCTTGTTGTATCTGTATTGGACAGAACACTAGTGCAATCTTCTGCCCGCCTCGATATAGCTGGTATCGTTTACCGACTGTATGGTGAATTTTCCGTTGTTATAAATCAGCTTGCAGACCGAGGCGTTTTCCAGCGGCGTTCCGGTAAAATTAAAAGACGGGTCCAGATCGGAAAGCATGATGTTGATGGACTGCCCGTGGGCCACCAGCAGCACGTTGCCGCCTTTCTTTGCCAGGGCTTGGGCGACTTCGGTCAGCTTTGTCTGCATACGGGCCTTGATCGTCGCCGTATCTTCCGCCATGCCGCTGGTATCCATTCTTTTAATCGCGTCCGCCGTTTTAAGCCAGATCAGGGGATCCTGCGCCGGTTCTCCGGGGGAAGCGCCGGCCGCTTTCGCCGAGGCCTTCATTATGGCGTCGTAGGGCGCTCCCTCAAAATCGCCGAAACAGGCTTCCCGGAGCATTTCGCTGTCCTCTACCAGATAGTTTTTGCTTGCCCTGTTCTGTTCCATTACCAGCCGGGCGGTTTCCCGCGCCCGGATCAGATCGCTTGAGATAACATAATCAAACGGCACGTCCCGCAGTCCCCGGCCCAAATCCCGGACGACCGCGATACCTTCCGGCGTCAGCGGGCTGTCCGCCCAGCCCTGGATGAGTTCTTTGGTGTTGAAAAGCGTTTTGCCGTGGCGGGTTACATAGATTGTTACCGGCTTGTCTTTTGACGCGCAGGCCGCGAGCGCCACGAAAACAAGCAGGATGGCCGCGGCGCCGAAAATCGAAAACTTTTTGTTATTTTTCATGATACGTCTCCATAAAATAACCATAGTGAAAAAACGTTCCGGCTTCAAATTAAGCGGCCGGCGCTGTACCGGCGGCCCCGTTTCGGGTTATACTACAGGAGACTTCCATGATTGACCTGCAAAATTCCCCGGATACCAGGGGT
The DNA here is from genome assembly GCA_031255645.1 of Treponema sp. GTDB lineage: Bacteria > Spirochaetota > Spirochaetia > Treponematales > Breznakiellaceae > JAIROH01. The sequence goes on from JAIRSC010000046.1 coordinate 1,188, forward strand.
ATCCCCCTAACCAAGGTTGGGGTAAAGGGCCTTGAATATCCCGTAACGGTTCTCGACAGGGCGAACAAGCTGCAGCATACGACGGCCAGGGCGGATTTGTTCGCCGATCTTCCCCGCCATTTCAAGGGAACCCACATGAGCCGTTTTGTGGAGATTTTTCACCGCCACAGGCAGGATCTTTCGATGCCGCGTTTTCTTGAAATGCTCGAAGAGATCGCCGCCGGCCTGGAAGCCGAATCCGCCTACGGAACCATTACCTTCCCCTATTTCCTTGAAAAACAGGCGCCGGTTTCCCGGCTTTCGGGGATCATGTCCTACAACTGCCGTTACCAGGGCCGGGTGGACCGTTCCGGGGTTCCGCCCGGCGGCGCGGACGAAAAAACGGAACCCGCCGCGCGGCGGCATTTTACCGTATCGGTTTCCGTGCCGGTGACGACGGTCTGCCCCTGTTCCAGGGCGATTTCCGAACGCGGCGCCCACAACCAGCGGGGAATCGTAAGCGTGGAACTTGAACTGGGGCCTTTTTTCTGGATAGAGGATATTATAGCCCTTGTGGAAAAATCCGCCTCAAGCCCGGTGTATTCGATACTCAAGCGGGAAGACGAAAAATACATAACCGAAACCGCCTACGACAATCCCAAATTTGTTGAAGATATTGTCAGGGACGTATATACTGAAATAAAAGGCCTAAAACAGTTCAGGCGCTTTTCCGTGGAGGCCGAAAATTTTGAAAGCATCCACAACCACAGCGCCTATGCCAGGGCAGAATACGACGGGCCGCGGCGGTAAGGAGCATGATATGAACGATATGGTACCGGTTAACGAAGTAGCGAAACGCGGAGTGATCGCCGTAGGCGGAATCGCCGGCGGCGTCATCCTTCTTGTATTGGGTTCTTTGCCCGTTGTTGTGGGGATTATCGCCGGCGCCGTTATCGGCGTCGTGGGGGTCGCCGCCCTGTCCTCAAAAGATCCCGGGGACAAGCTTCCCGGCTTTATCGCCGCCGCCGCCGGGGTTCTGGCGATTGTCGCGCGGCTCCCCATACTGCGCGGCCCGGCAAAGTTCGTTCTGGGCGCCGGCGCGGCCGCTCTCTTTGCCATGGGAATCTGGAACGCGGTTAAATTTTTCAGGGGCATGAAAAGCCGTTCATAACGCGCCGTGACGTATTTTTTCGAAACCTACGGCTGCCAGATGAATTCCGCCGAGTCGGCGGCCCTGGAACTGGTACTCGCGGAGCGCGGCTGGAACAGGGCCGCTTCCGGCGAAGAGGCCGACCTGGTACTTCTCAACACCTGTTCGGTGCGGGAAACCGCGGAAGCCCGGGTGCGGGGGCGGCTTGCCCAGTACGCCGCGCTCAAGAAAAAGCGCGCCGCGGCGGGCGGAACCTTTACCCTCGCCGTCGCGGGCTGTATGGCCGAACGCCTGGGAGACAGGCTCAGGGCGGATTTTCCCGCGCTGGATTACGTGATGGGCGTTTCCGCCCGCCCGCTGTTTCCCGCCGTCCTGGAAGCGGCGGAAAAAGGCCGTTCGCCGGATCAGGGTCTTTTCGCGGCGGGCGCGGAAAAACCGGCCTTCGCTTTTTCCGCCTCCCACCTTGAGCCGGGCGCTTTTCGCGCTTTTGTGCCGATTATGCACGGCTGCGACAACTTTTGTTCCTACTGCGTCGTGCCCTATGTGCGGGGGAGGGAAGTGTCCCGGAACCCCGATTCCATTGCCGGGGAAATCGCCCGGCTCGCCGAAAACGGGGTAAGGGAAATCACCCTTTTGGGGCAGAACGTCAATTCGTACCGCTGGGACGGCGCTTCGCGGACGGTCGATTTTTCCGCCCTGCTGGAACTTATCGCGGGCTGGGTCGGGGAGACTTCCATCAAATGGGTCCGGTTTTTATCCGCCAATCCCAAAGACCTTTCCGGTAAAACCATCTCCGTTATGGCGTCCCATTCCTGTTTCTGCCGCCATCTTCATCTGCCCGTCCAGCACGGCTCAAACCGTATCCTTGCCGCGATGAACCGGCGCTATACCCGCGAAGCCTACCTGGAACTTGCCGGCAGGCTCAGGGCGGCCCTGCCCGGTATAAGCCTTTCCACGGACATAATGGTAGGCTTTCCCGGAGAAACCGAAGGGGATTTCGAGGAAACGCTTGATTTGATGAACCGGGCGCGTTTCAGTTATGCGTATATGTATCATTACAACCCCCGGGAAGGAACCGCCGCGGCGAAACTTCCCGGCAGGATAGACTACAAAACAAAGATTGAGCGGCTTTCGCGGGTTATTGCCCTGCAAAAGACCCACAGGATAGAATTGTTAAAGTCGCGCGTCGGCGGGCGGGAACAGGTTCTTGTCGAAGGAATTTCCCGAAAAAATGCCGATGAATATATAAGCCGGACGGAACGGGACGATATGGCGGTTGTCAAAGGCGGCGCGGCGCCGGGCTCTTTTGCCTGGGCTCGCCTTCAATCCCTAAAAGGAACCACGTTTCGGGCGGTTTTGGAGGTCTGATATGCCCTGGCGTCTAATCGGTTTAATTATTATTCTGGCGATTCTGCTTGTTTTTATCGGTTTTAACCTCGAAAACACCTGCGCCATTTCGTTCGGTTTTACCAGCATAGACAACGTCCCGGTTTACATCACCATTTTCGCTTCGTTTGTTTTGGGGATGCTGATGTCCGTCCCGTTCCTCATTTCCTTCGCGATGCGGAAAACGGCGCCGAAAAAGGGCAAGGCGGAAGAAGCGCCTCCGGTTCAGGGCGCGGACGACGGGCCTTATGGGATTGATTAAAAAAAGCCGCTTTCAAAAGGCCGGCGCTTTTTTTCTCATCTGGTTTGCCGCCGCTTCCGTTTACGGGCAGCTCTCTTCGGTACCCTTGTCCACGGAAGTCAAGTCCATCGAAAAAAAGCTTTCTTCCCCCTTAAGTCCCGCCGAAAAGAACCGCGCCCTGCGGGATCTGGCGCGGCTGATGGAACTTTCGGGCAATATCGAGGCCGCCGGCAGAATCTGGGGCGAGGCCGCCCGGGCCCTGCCTTCCGATCTTGACGCGCCGGTCAAAAGCGCCGCCTGTCTTGCCGCCGCCGGGGAATTCGACGCCGCCCTGAACCTTCTCGCGCCGGTTTTTCAGGCCGCCGCGGCCTCCGGCTCTTCCGAACCCGGCCTGCGCGCCCGCTATCTTGCCGCCCAGATTGAGGCGTTTCGGTCGGGAGAAACGCCGGCCCTTTCCTCGCTGCTTCAGGACGCGGCTTTCGCGGCCTACAGGCCCGGCATCTACTACAGTATCTGGAAAATTTCCGGCGACGGCGCCAGCCGGAACAGGCTTATAAGCGAATTTCCCCACAGCCCCGAAGCCCTTTCGCTGAAAGACGGCTCGGCCGTCGCCGCCGCCCCGACGGCCCTCTGGCTGTTGGGGCTTCCGTCCGCCGGGCCGGTTGTGGCCGCGAGCCCAGCGGAACCGCGCTTGCCGTCACGGGCCGGGCCCGCGATTCCGGCGGAAACGCAGTCCGGGGGGCCGGTAATGCTCCAGGCCGGGCTTTTCGGGCGGGAAGAAAACGCGCGGGCATTGGCCGGCAGACTGCGCGGCGCGGGTTTTACCCCGGTTGTTTCGACAAAAACGGTAAACGGAACGGAATACTGGGCCGTCGGGGTTTTACCGGGCGGCGATCACGCCGCCACGATACTTCTTCTTAAAGACGCCGGTTTCGAGGCGTTTCCGGTGTATTAGACTATCGCGTTTAACCGGGATTGGGACTGTCTAAAGTATAATGCCGGGTGTCGTCCGGCGGGTTTATTCGAAAGTCTGGTTTAATACCCCGTCGCAAACTACGTTTGCGCGCTCTGCTCCGGCTCAAATAAGACAATGCCTACAAAAATTTGGTGTTAAACCAAAGAACCCGCTCACCAGTTCGCGGGGGAGGGTATTATAAACTTCCTATCGAACGAGCCTCCGATCAAATTAACGCAACGCTTAAGATACAGCGGGGCTTGCCCCGCGGAGGCTCATCCGCTTTTGGCAAGGGTTACCGGCAATTCAAGCTCCTGAATTCCACGGGTTCCGATACGGATACGGGTCAGGGTTATGGTTTCCTCGCCGCGGACAATCCTGAACGTGATCCGGCTGGGGTCTTCCGCTTCCAAAGGGCGAAGTTCCAGGAATTCTTCGTTTCCCATGTTGAAAAAGACGTATTTGCCTTTTTGGACGGTTTCCGTACCCGTTCCGGCAAGTTCATAGAAACCGTCTCGGAAAAACGCGATTCCGTCGTTCCCGTCCCGGTAGGAACCCTCCAGATAGGGCGCCGCGCGTTCCTGGACGGCGGCCGTCGTAACGGCCTGTACTTTCCGGTACGAGCCGTCCCACAACACACCGGGACCGATGCGAAGATAGGCGTCCCGGAATACCCTAAGCCGTATGCTGTCCAGGGATTCAAGTTCTATATTGATCGTACAACGCAGTTTGGTAAGAGAAATATTCCTGCCGATTATATGCAGGCCGTAACGGGTGGGGTTGGATTCCTGCCAGGTAAAAATTTCCTCGATGTCGTTGAGGTAAAAAATCACCTCGGAATCCGCGGTGTTAAAGTACACATACTGACTTTCGCCGTTATCCGTCGTGTAGGACCACAGGCCGTCGATAAATTCCTCAAAACTGCCGGGAGAACTTAACAATTCGCTGACCCGGCGCTGTTCTATCTGGCGGCCCGGTATTTTTACCATCCGCGATTGTTCGTAAAGGCCGTTGACCGGGTTGTAGGTATAGGTCGTTTCAATCTGATCCAGCATGTTGGACGATTCGTAGTCCCTGCCGTAGGTGGAAATGGTCAGGCTCCGGCCCCGGACACCCCGCTGGTAATCCTGGGATCGCTGCGTTTCCTGAACGGCTATGGAACCTTCAATGATAAATTCGGCGATTTTTCCGAAGGTCTCTTCCGGGGCGAATTCCGGGCCGTTTTTCCTGAAAACCGTCAGGGTCTGCTCGCCCGCGCCGTTCATGCCGAAGGCAAGTACGCAGACGCCCCCGTCCCCCACAAGATCCTCGCTGTAAAGGATAAGGCTGTTCGGCCGCGTCGCCGCCGTCGGGGCGGTCCAGAAGCGGGAAAATGCGCCGCTTTGGTCGTCCATCTTTACATAGGTGATAAAAACCGGAGTGTCGATTTCCCGCAGGTTCCGGTACGCGATAATCTGTTCTTCCCGGGAATCGCCGTCGAAATCCCCGGTAATAATGGAAATAACGGATTCGTTTTCGGCAAACGAAACCCTCGCGGCCGAGCCTTCTCCAAGGTTTTGGCCGTCAAGAAGTTCCGACGGACTGCCGCCAAGGCCGACGTTTTGGGGAATTACCACTCGTGTCTGGCCTACCTCGCGGTTCGACGGGGAAAAAAAGTCTTTGGGCAGGAGAAGCAGCGCCCCTATGCCCAGCGCGGTAAGCAAAAAGACCAAAATGGTAAAAACTTTAAAAGTACGGCGTGTCATCTGTTTTTCATGTACGCGCCGGCCGATTCCCTGACCCTGGCGTTCAGGTCAAGGCCCACGGTAAACACCTTCCAGCCGGAAAAACTTTCTACCCGCGAGTAGAGAAGTAGCCCGGCGGATTCGGCTTCCTTGATAGGGGGATCCTTCGGATTTGCCCCGCTTATCAGAAGCGTATACGCCATGCGCCCTCCCGGAGCGGCCAAAGCCCTGGCCCGGACCGCGTTCAGGGCGCCTTTATAATCGGCGGCGGCGCCTGAAAACCTGATTTGTTTAATCAGATTTTTTGCCTCTTCTTTAGTTTCGGCCGAAACGGTTTTGGAATAAATCAATTCCGGTTCCGCTCCGGCGGTCCAGATGGAAAGGCTGTCCCCGGGCCTGACAATGCCGTCGATAACCGTGCCGCAGAGCCAGTTTACCGCCTCGTCTTTCCCTTTTTCCATTGAGGAGGAACTGTCTACTATAATATATACGTCAACGGGAATATCGCGGCTGTCTTCGCCCCATATCCGGATCGACAGCAGGAAAACCAGCAGGAAACCCGATAAAAAGCGCTTTCCGGCGCCGGATTTCGCATCTTTTTGATTCATGTGGTTCATTTCACCATAGTTTATCACAGTTTTTGTGTTTTATGGAATAGAAATAATAAAAAAAATTAAAAACCCCCTTTACTTTTTTTTTTTACCTTGGTAAGATTCTATATGAACAAAAGTTCTTAACGCCGCAAACTATTTATGTAAGGAGACAAAATTATGGGAGCTATTGATCTGCCCAAAAGTCCTAATGTATTTCATCCGGAAAAACCAAGCGCTGTTGGATCGCGCAACTCTCTTGCCCAGGACTACCGGGATCAGCAAGCCGAGGTAAATCAGGTACTGGAAGAAGAAACCAACAAGGTCATTCATCACATTTCCGCCAAACTTCCCAAAGACGTTCTCGAACGCCTTGACATCATGGGCGGCCTCAAAGAGAAGTTGTACAACTATTTCAACCAGAATTACCAGAATATGTTCAACCGTTACATGGTAACGAGTGAAGACGAAATGGTAAAAAAAGTCCGCAACTTCATCGACAAGGAAGAAACCAAGATTCTCGCGCGCTACACCCCCAAGGAAGTAGCGGAGCTTCTTGACGCGGTCGGTGGCGCGGACAAGTTCAATACCGGCGAAATTGAAAAATCAATGGTAAACATGTACGGTCACCTTCAGGGACACATTCAGCGGGGCGTAAACGACCTTGAAAACCTGACCAACAGCCTGCTCAGGCAAAAAACCGACACCGGCGCGTTTATTCGGGGGGAAAACGCCTATTCCATCGTAAAATGCGCGTTTAAAGACAATATCGTAAAGCCCAAAACCGTTACGGACGTCAAACTTTCCGTTAATATCCTCGACGCGGAGCTTATCAGCCCGATTTTCCACTATCAGGCCACCGTCGAATACCTTATCAAGGATCTTCTGTCCAAGCATATTACCGACACCCTGGACAGGGAAATTGAAAAACTCAAGGATCAGCGGATCGATCAAGGGCTTGAAGAGCTTTCCGACAGCGAAATCATCTTTACCAAGATGAGCAGAATTGAAGACTACACCGAAGACGATGTCGAAAACCCCAAATCCAAGCGTTATTCGATTATCGCCAAGACCCTTATGGAAAGAATTTCCGACCTTCGGGCGGAAATCGATCCCGAAACCTTCGACGCCCTTAATATTCGCGAGAATATCAAGAAGATCATCGACATTGAAAATATCCGAAACCGGGGCTTCAATACGGCGATCAACTCGATTACGTCGATTCTCGACACCTCCAAGATGGGGTATCAGTACATTGAAAACCTGAAAAACGCCAGGGAACTGGTTATCCGGGAATACGAGGACACCGACGCCGCCAACCTGCCCGACGAGCGTTATTCGGTTACGATGAAGTATTTCGACAACGCCCAGCTTATGGAAGAGCGCAAAGCCTACGATGTCCAGATGAAGAGTTTTGAGACCGAGGTAATCCACCTTTGGGACCTTCTGGACGTTATTTACGAAAACCGGAAACCCGCCTTCAAAGTGACGGATTTCAAGGATCTGGCCGCGAAAAACCGGAACCGGATCCGCAAGGACATCAAGGCCAAGACCGGCGATCCGATGTACGAAGACATCGCCAAGGTCTGGGACGAAATTAGCTTTGTCAAACCCGCCGAAACCGAAGTCGAGCGGATGAACCGCACTTACGTGTACGAAAAAGACCGTATCCGCCAGCGGATCATTATTATGCGGAACAAGATGAAGGATATGTACGACTACCAATACCCGATAGAGCGGCGGGTTATGGAAGACAGGCTTTCGTTCCTTGAGCGGGAATACAACAAGTTTGATTACAAGATCAATCCCTACCATATTCAGCCCGGTCTGCTTCTGGACGTCGATATCACTTCGATTAAGCGGAAAAAAGCGACGCTCGACGCGATGGCCAATGTGCTCAACGAATTCCTCCACGGGGTTTCCAAAGGCTTCCAGGACGCGGCGTTCGCTTCGTTCAGCAGGCGGCGTTCGACGGTTCGGGAGGATATCAACCAGTCCTTTGCCGATACGGTACCTGAAGAAAACGTCAAACCGGCCGCTCAGGTGGGCGGGCAGGCGTACCTGGACATGCTTAATGACGCGGGAGGGGAAGCCGTGGCGATAGAAGCTCCCAAGCGGGGCCGTGCCGCCAAAGCCGTCGCGGAAGCCAAGCCGAAAAAGGCGGGCGGACGCAGGGGGCGCAAAGCCGGCGGCGACACAATGAAAGAAATATAACCGTCCAATATCGGTTTAACAAGGATTAAAAACCGAAACGCCCCCGGTCCCAGGGGGCGTTTTTTCTAGGGGGTAAATAAAAAATGCCAAGCGATACTACCAATCTTGAGGTACTCTCCACGCGAAAGGGCTTTAATTCGGCAGTCCGGTATATCAAGAAGACTATAGCCGTTATGGAAGACGCGGGATCCCGCGTAAACCTCGCGGATATTCTTTTCGCGGAAGACGACGAGGAATTTTCCGGCTACAGGTCGGGTATGGTTCTCAATATCCTGTTGGTCGATAAAATGGGCTACAAAACGGTCTCCGCCAACCTTAGATCCGCCGCCGCCAACCCTTCTTCACTGTCAAAGGAATTCGTGAAGTGGAAGGGAGTGGATCTTGTGGTTACCTATCATCATCCTGAACTGGGGCTTTTGGTGGCAAACCCAAAAAGCGAGGAAGAGCTTGCCTCGTTCGGAGACCTTCGAAAAAACGAGCTGCTTGTGGTTTTTGCCGGAAAGGGGGATTCCCCGGCGGATGAAAACTGCGAAAAAGCGGCGGAATTGGCTATAAGCCTTTTTGAGGGCGCCAGGGTTAAGCCTCCGGCCGCCCTGCTCAAGGGCGGTTTCGGCGTAAAAACAATAAAGGCCCCCAAACCGGCGCCTCCGAAACCCGCCAAACGGCCGGCGGCCGGCCGGCGCGGCGCGAAGAAAGCCGCGGCCCCGGTACAGGAAGCCCAGCGGGTCGCTCCCCCCGTGGTTACCGCCGCCGCGTCCCCGGTCGCGGCGCCGGCCGGCCCGGTACGGATGACGCCGCGCTACGCCGTCGTGGTTCAAAACGAGCTGTTTCACAACGGAAACGTCGAAGCCTGGAAACGTATTGTGGCAAGCTACAACGCCAAATATCCGAATCTTCAGGTATACATTTACTACGAGGGCGAGCGTATACTCGACATCAATTCCCTTTTTAAATGGGGCAAAGTCAAACACGGCAGCGCGATTGAATTCGCCGTCGCGGGAAGCGACATCAGAGACGTGGCGAAGCTTCAGCGTTATCTGGCCCAGGGCGCGAGCCCCATGTTCGAGGCCTTCCTTCGGGGACCGGTTAACAATGTACTCAGGCTGTTCTAAAGGAAAAAAGCATGGATAACAGAATTCATTTTTTTAGTCAGATTGACGTTATTCCCAAAAAAGTCGAGCCGGAACTGCTCGGTATACGCGGCAGGCAGGCGAACGAATTTGCCGAACTGGGCTTTCCCATTCTGCCGGGTTTTATTATCGATACGACCCTGGCTTCGGAAATTAATCCCAGGGCGATAAAGAAAGACATTTTTTCCCTGTTGGGTAAATGCGCCGGGATTGTCGGAAAAACCTACGGGGATCCGGATAATCCGATGCTCCTCAAGGTGGTTATTTCCCCGAACCTCGCGGTTTCCACGTATCCGACCCTTCATAACTTCGGCCTGGTAAAGCCGGTTATCGACGGATTCGCCCGCTGGGTCGGCAAGGATTTTGCCGTCCACGAGGTTCTTTTCCTTGTTCGCGGCATGCTCAAAATTGAAGAGCGGATCGCCGAGCTTGAGGAAAAAACCAAAGTACAGCAGGAAATCGGAAAAGCGTTTGAATTTCTGGACGCGGCGCTGGGCATTAAGGGGCCATCCAACGAGCTGGGTAAAAAGCAAAAGGCGGTAAAAATTTCAAAAAGCGCCGAAGAGTATATGGACGAATTCGCAAAATTCTTCCCGGAAGGCTTCTTTGACAGCGCCGAGGCTCAGCTTCTTATCACGCTGGGTGAAATTTCCAAGATGTTCCAGATGGACGATCAGAACGACAGGGACACGGCCCTGATGATCGCCCCGATGGTGTACGGAAATTACGGCAAGGAGTCCTGTTCGGGTTCGTATTTCAGCAGGAACGTGGTTACCGGTGAAAAGAAACTCCAGGGCGGTTTTTTCCGGGAAAAATTCAACGAAATCGGTTCGTCCGGTCTGCCGATAGAAAAAATCGGCCCGGCCTATCTTAAAGATTTGCAGAAAATCGCCTGGACGCTGGAAGACAAGTTCAGGGAAATACGGCAGATACGCTTTACCATTGAAAACGGAAAGCTCTGGCTTATCGAACAGCGTCTCGTGGACCAAAAATCCACCCAGGCCGACATTAAACTGCTGCTGGATTTGGCGAAACGGAAGATAATCGACAACGCTTCGGTTATCAAGGCAATCGAACCGCTGCGGCTTAACGAAATACTTCACCCGGTTATCGATTCGGGAAGCGTCAAGGGCCTGAAGAGCTGGAAAGGCGGCATAGCCGGAGCGCCGGGAGCGGCGATAGGCAGGGTGTGTTTCAGCACGGATTCGCTTCTTGAGGCCAGAAAACAGGCTTCCCAGAAGGGCGAGGACACCCGCTTTATCCTGGTCGTCGAATCGTCGTTCGCCGAAGACGTTAAGGCAATCGAGGTCTCCACCGGCGTACTTACCGCGGAAGGCGGCTATTCCGCCCACGCGTCGGTTGTCGCCCGCCAGTACGGAAAGGTGTCACTGGTCGCCCCCGTGATGAAAATCACCGGGAAAAAAGCCTCGCTGGGAAGCTTTACGTTTTCCGAAGGGGATTACATAACCCTGAACGTGCCTTTTTACGGCGAATCGTCGGTATACGCGGGAACGGCAAAGCTTATCGAGCCCAATCCCTCGGAATCCGGGCTTCTTGACTTTATCGGTCTGACCAAGACCTTCCTCAAAGAATTCCACGTCAGGGCGAACGCCGAAAGTCCCCGGGACGCGGAGCTTGCCCTGAGTTTCGGGGCGGACGGCATAGGGCTTTGCCGGACCGAGCACATGTTTTTCAAACCGGAACGGATTATGGTTTTCCGGGACATGATCCTTTCAAGCGATCCCAAGGAACGGAAGAAGGCCCTGGACAAGCTTCAGGTTATGCAGACCTCCGACTTCTACGGCATCCTCAAGGTTATGGCCGGCAAGGAGGTGACAATCCGCCTTCTCGACGCGCCGCTCCATGAATTTATGCCGCAAAACGAAGACACGCTGGCGGAATACATCGGCCACATCAAAAAAACCAAAAACGGCAAGGTTTCCAAAGCGGAGGTTCTTGCCGGTATCGAGGCCCTGCACGAGTTTAACCCGATGCTGGGGCACCGGGGCTGCCGTATCGCCGTGTCGTTCCCGGAAATCTACGCGATGCAGGTACGGGCGATTTTTGACGCCACCTACAAACTGCGCGCGGAAAAGATCGACGCCAGGCCGGAAATCATGGTGCCCATTGTCATGAACGATTCGGAGCTCAAGCTTATCGCCTACGGCAAGAAGATTGAGGGTTCCACATACACGGGAATTGTGGAAACCGAGGAGAATTTCCGCAAGGCGAAAAAGGCAAAACCGGTTGACTATCAGATCGGCACGATGATTGAACTGCCCGCCGCCGCACTGGGCGCCGGGGATATCGCCAAATACGGCCGTTTCTTCAGCTTTGGAACCAACGACCTTACCCAGACAACCCTGGGTATTTCCCGCGACGACTTTACGGCCTTTATGCCGGACTACACGCTGTTCGATCTTATCGTGGGGAACCCGTTTAGTACGCTGGATTCGCGGGTCAAGGAACTTATCGCCCTGGCCACCGAACGGGGAAGGCTTACCAGGCCCGACCTTGTCTGCGGCCTCTGCGGGGAACACGGCGCGAATCCCGGCAACGTGCGCTTCTGCATGGACGCGGGGCTTAACTACGTTTCCTGTTCTCCCTATTCGGTTCCCATCGCCCTTCTCGCCGTTGCCCAGGCGGAGCTTGAACGGGCCGAAGCGGAATAGGCGCGCGCGGCTGGCTTTAGCGGAAAAAATTACCCCCGCCCTGGGGCGGAGGTAATCGCGGAAAAAAGCGGTGAAATTTGACACCCCGCCTTTGGGCCGGGGTGTTTTTTTGCCTGAACCTTAGTCTTCGTATATGCCCTTAAAATTCATCGTCTTTTTAACGACCGCCGTAATTTCTTCGGCGCCTTTTCGCGCGTCCGCCATGGGAAGGCCGGCGTCGTTGGCAAAGGATTGTTCAAAAAACTTTGAAAGGGTGGTGTAGAGGTCCTGCTTGTTGTAAAAAACGAACGAAACATTATAGCCGACCGGCCTTGCTACAGTAAAAGAAGAAAGGGATTCAACGGGTTTTTTCGCCCAGTACAGGGTAGACTGGTTTTTCGATATAATCTTGCTGACTTCCTTGAACCGAAGGGGAATTTGCTCCGCTCTGTCCCGTAAATAGGGTTCAATGCTCTTGTGGGGATACGAAGGAGGCTCGATAAGGGCGTGAAGTTTTTTACCCTGGGACTGGAACGTCAGGCCTGTTCCGTCCGGATAAATGGCCTTGACTCCCGAGTAGGAAATAACCTCGTAAATCGAGTATCCGGTATTTCCGTTGATAAACGACGATACAATGTAGCCCTGATCTCTCGGCAGTCTGTCGGACGTATAGGCGTCGAACAGGCTTAAAACTTTCAACGAACTTTCGATTTTCGGTGCTTTTGCCCCGGCGGATTTAACAGCCGTTTTTTTCGCCGCGGGTTTGGCCGCGGTGGTTTTTGCCGGCCTGCCGGGCTTAACGGCCGTTTTTTTCGCTTCGGGCCTGGCCGCGGCGGTTTTCGCCGGTCTGCCGGGCTTGCCGGCCGTTTTGACGGTTTTTCCCGCCGCCGCTTTTGCGGGCTTAACAGCCGCTTTTTTGGCTGCGGGCCCGGCCGGTTTTGCTTTCGCGGCGGTTTTCGCCGGTTTGACGGATTTGGTAACTTTTGCCATTTTATTTCCCCCTGGTGTTTTTATGCAGCTTCTTTATAATAATAGGCGATTTTTGTTATTTCAGCAAGCGGATAAATCTGAATTCGAGAAACTCTACAGCCTGTTCCAAAAGCTGAAGTTTTGGGAAAGCATTGAGGATCTTGTTGAATCTGTATTGGATAGAACACTAGAGCTGTGTTTTGTCAGCGGTCCGGTTTCCGGTTTTTCGGGACGTTTTTTTCGCCGGGAACGGCGCGGCGGGATTTTTGCAGAACAGCCCTGAACAGCCGTTCGTAACGCTCCGCTCCTTCCCTGTCGCCCTTGTTTTTGGCGATAACGGTCATCCAGCGGTACGGTCTGGGATCCACCGGGTTTCTGGCGGCGGCCTCGCGCAGAAGATCGAAAGCCCGCTCAAGCCGTCCTTCCCGGTACGCCAAAAGCCCCAGGGCCGTGGGGATTTCCGACGATTTGCCGAAATAGTCCATGGCCTTCGAGAGGATGGTTTTCGCGTAATCGGCGCCCCCGCCGCGTTCTATACATCCGGCGTATTCCAGCAGAAGCCTTGGATCGTTGGGCCGTTCCTTGAGAAGGGCCTTGAGGAAGACCGCCGCGGGACGGTATCTGCCCGCCTTCCGGTAGGAATAGGCCAGCACCCGCCTGAGCCCGGGATTGGCGGGATCCCAGGCAAGGAGGCCCTCAAGCTTTTTCGAGGCCTTTTCGTATTCGCAGACCCGCACGAGAAAAAGCGCCTCGTCCCGGCGCAGGGCAAGGTTTGTCGGCCAGACGCGCAGATAATCCCGGTAGGCTTTTTCAAGGGCGGCGCGGGCGCCCGGGGCTTTTTCGGCGAAAAGCGCTTCCCGGGCGGCGATAAGCCCCAGCCAGGATTCCTCGTGATCTTCGCGCAGCTCGATGGTTTTGGAGAACCAGCCGGCGGCTTCGTCCAAAAGGCCGACGCGCAGATAGCTTTTCCCCAGCGCGTACATCAGTTCCACTTCCGGCCCCAGCGTATGTACGGCCTTTTGAAGCAGCGTAAGGGTCCGCCGGGGGTTTTGGCTTGTTTCGGATTCGTACAAAAGGGAAAAACGGGAAAGGATCTCCGGGTCTCCGCCCATCTGCTTTGCCTTATAGAGGACTTTTTTCAATGTGGCGAAATCCCGCCCTTCCCAGGCGCAGAGGGCCAGGGAATACCACAAATCGATGTTCCCGCCGTCCATGTCGATGGCCCGCGTCAGGTGGTTTTCCGCCGCCCGGTAGGCCTTCATGTTCCGCTGTATTTCGGCGTACATCGCGTGTACGGAGGGGGAGGGCCCCCGTTTTTTTATCCAGTCCCTGCACGCGTCCGCCGCGTGACGCCATTTTTTCAGGCCGATAAAAGACAGGATCATATAGCGGTCGACAAGTTCGCTGTTCCAGGGCAGATCCGGCAGTTCTATTCCCCGGGATTGTTCGAGCGAACGGATTATCGCGAGATCTTCCAGGGCTTCGCCGCTTCGGTCCAGTTCCATAAGAATCGACGAACGGTACCAGCGGATCATCGGATCGTCGGGGGAGAATTCCAGCGCGTGGCTGTACTGGTCCACGGCGTCGTCCAGGCGTCCGAGTTCGCGGTAGGCCCTGCCCAGTTCCAGGTGGAGAAGCGGGCCGGAACGAAAGCCCGATTCTTCGCCGTTTTCCAGCACAAAGCCGAGCATTTGGGAACCGAGGCCGTAGTCTTCAAGCCGGCAGAGCCTGACGCCCCGGATAAACAGGGCGTTAAGGTAGGCGCGGTAGATCCGCTTGTTGCCGGGGGCCGCTTCCACCGCCGCCTGGAACATGTCCACCGCCGCCTGGGAGTGCCGGGCTTTCATGTGGGCCAGGCCGAGGAAACTCATCGTAAGCGGATTTTTTTTGTCCCGTTTGAGCGCCTGTTCAAAAAACCGCGCCGCCTTGTGGTAAAAACCCAGGACAAGGCAGGTTCTGCCGGCGAAAAAATAACCGGCTGCCATCTGGGGTTTTAGGGCGATATAGTCGTTCAGGACGGCCAGCGCGCGCGAATAATTCCCCGTCGCGTGCAGCGCCCTGCCGAGAAACAGGAACGCCTCGACGGGGCCCTCGTATTCGGAGACGATTTCCTCAAGTATCGCGACGGCGGTTTTGTAGTCCCGTCTTGATCCGGCTTTTACCGCCTGGTCAAGCTTTTGTTCCCCTTCGCGGGCGCTTCGCCTGGACGCGGCCTTCCGGTAAAATCCGCGGGAGCCGCCGGTTGTTGCCGTAACGGTTCCCGTCTATTTAACCCTGGACAGGGTCACCGCGCAGGTAACGACGATATCCTCGACCGAGGCGCCCCGTGAAAGGTCGCTTACCGGTTTGGCGAAACCCTGAAGGAAGGGGCCGAAGGCGTCGGCTTTTCCGAGCCGCTGGACGAGTTTGTAGCCGATGTTTCCCGCTCCCAGATCGGGGAAGACAAGGGTGTTTACCTTTCCCCTGACCGGGCTTCCGGGGGCTTTTTTGTCGGTAACGGAGGGGACCAGCGCGGCGTCCGCCTGGAGTTCCCCGTCGAACACGAAACCGGGGTTTCTGCTTTTGAGGATTTCGACCGCGTTCTGTACCTTGGTCACGTCGTCGTGTTTGGCCGATCCTTTGGTGGAAAAGGACATCAGGGCGACTACGGGCTCGACCCCGAGGAATTCCCGGCAGCTTTGCGCGGCGCTTTGGGCGATGTCGGCAAGCTGTTCCGGGGCGGGATCGGGAACGACGGCGCAGTCGGAAAGGATAAGGGCGCCTTCCTTTCCCCAGGAAGGATCGAGCCCGGTCATGACAAAGCACGACGAAGCGGTTTTAAGACCCTTGACAGTCCCGATAACCGTAAGCCCCGCGCGGAGCACGTCGCCGGTGGTGTTTTCCGCCCCGGCGACAAACGCGTCGGCTTCACCCCGGCGGACCATCATCGCTCCCCAGCGCAGCGTATCGATGATTTCCGCCCTGGCCTGTTCGGGGGTCATTCCCTTGTGTTTGCGGAGTTCGTAGTATTCGTCGGCGTACGAGCCGGCCTGGCCGGAAGAAACGGGGTCGACAATGTTGATTCCGTCGAGTTTTACCCCTTCCTGTTCCGCCGCCGCCCTGATGCCGGATTCTTTCCCCAAAAGGGTAACGGATGCGGCAAGCGTTTCGTCGACAAGAAGCCGCGCCGCCCTCACCGTCCTCGGCTCGGTTCCTTCCGGCAGGACCAGTTTTTTTTGCATCGACCGGGCCTTGTCTTTCATATCTTTTACAAAATCCATGTTTCGCTCCTTTGGCAGTGTTTTCCTGTGAAAAGGATACTCCAGTAACGGCCTTGGATACAATACACGGCCTCCGTGTCCGGAACGGGTGGACGTCTTTGCATGCACTATGGGCGGCGGCAACCCCTGCTCGGGCTAGACGGTCGTCGCCGTTACTTACGCAGGCCTTGGCCTGGCTTTTACTTACGGACGCCGTATGCCTTTCGCAGGGGAATTGTCGCCGCTCCTGTCCAAACAAAGGCGTCTACCGGTCGATAGTTACGGGCGTTGTGTATTGTATACAGAGCCAGTCAGGTCAGATTGAGCGTAATTTGCGTAGCAAATTGTGCCCATGTCAATTACAGATAGTGCGCCCGGCGGCATGGAGACCGGCAACAGAACAGCGGGGCTTTACCGCCACAAGACAGTATGCGGTCATTAAAATAAGTAGTTACGCTCCACGGGCATATACAGCAAACCGGATGTTCCACTATACTAAATATAGAGCGAGGGGCCGACATGGGAACAGTGTATGCGGAAATCACCTTAAAAAACGCCGGGGACAAGATTAGGGTTCGTGACGGAACTATTCTTGAAAAGGATGTCCGGGGAACCACGGTCCGGGCGCTGGTCGATACCGGCGCGGGAACGCTGGTTATTAACGAGGCGGTACGACAGCAGTTGGGGCTTGAGATAACCGGGCTGCGCGGCGCGGAACTTGCCGACGGAGCGCGGCGGGCCTACCAGGTAACGGAGCCGGTGGAGGTTCACTGGAAGAACCGCGATACGGCGTGCAGGGCGCTGGTGCTGCCCGGCGCGGGAGACGTTCTGCTGGGGGCTATCCCCCTGGAAGATATGGATCTGATTGTCGATCCGGCGGGACAGGAACTAAAAGGCGCCCACGGCGACGAAGTGGTGTGCCTGGTCAAGTAGCGTCCGCTTGAAAAAACGGCCCCGCGCCATTACAATCAACCTATGACAGATGTGCATAACGACGCGCTTGACCTTGACGATTTCGACACGATCCTTTCGCCGGATATCGAATTTTCAGGCGCTCTTACCTGCGGAAAGTCTTTTTTAATCAGGGGGAAGGTTTCCGGCGAGGTTACCGCCGCCGGGCTGCTGGTTATAGATACGCAGGCGGTGGTAGAGGCGAACATCAGGGCGGAGACAGTCATCATTTTCGGCTCGGTCAAAGGCAACGTTACCGCCGCCCGGAAAGTCGAAATTACCTCCACGGGAAAGCTTACCGGCAACGTCACCGCCCCGGATATCCACATGGAAACGGGGCATTACTTTAACGGCCGCAGTATCATGACGGAAAAGAAAAGCATCGAATAAATGATGAAAAAACCATTCTGCGCGATTTTGTTTTTTCTCGCGGGCTTTGTCCTTTTTGCCCAGCAAAAACCGGACGCCTTACGGGAGTACCGGAACGGCAATTTTGAAGGTTCCGTGGAGATATGCCGCGGGGAAATCGCGTCCAACCCGAGAAACATCGAATCCCATGTGGTAATTTGCTGGAGCCTTATCAGGCTGCGCCGTTATGAGGAAGCAAAAGGTTTCGCCCTGGCGGGGAGGGATATAAACCGCTACGATCCGCGGATTATCGAAATACTCGGCGAGGTATACTATTTCCAGGGCCATAACGGCGACGCTCTCAGGTATTTTCAGGAATACGTGAACCTTGCCCCCCAGGGCGACAGGATCGATACGGTGTACTATTACATCGGCGAACTGTTTATACGCTCCGGCAAGTTTCATCACGCGGATATCGCCCTTTCCACGGCCGTGTATTATGCGCCGCAGAACGCGGACTGGTGGGCGAGGCTCGGCTATGCCAGAGAAAGCGCCGGCGACTACGCGGCGGCGGTAACCGCCTATGAAAGGGCCGTTTCGCTCAACGCCGGGCTTTCGGGCGCCCGCATGGGGCTTGAACGGGCAAGGCAAAGCGGCCGCTGACGTGCCGGGCGCTTCGTTTTACACTCTGGGCTGTAAATTAAATCAGCTTGAAACCGAATCCATCGCGGCCGCTTTCGGCAGGGCGGGCTTTACAATCGTGCCCTGGGACGCTTTTCCGCGTTCCGCGGACCGGGACGACGGCTCGGTCCTGGTGATCAATACCTGTACGGTTACCTCAAAAGCGGAGCAAAAAGCCCGGCGCGTTATCCGTCTTGCCTTAAGGAAAAGCGCCGCGCCGGTCATCGTTACCGGCTGTTACGCCCGGCTTGACGCGGAAAAGATCGCCGCCGCCGGGGCGGAATCCTCGCGGCTTTTTGTCGTTCCCGCCAAAGACTCGCTCCTCGATCTGCCGTTTTTTCTCGCGGATATGTCCGAAAACACCCGCGGGCTCCGCGCGGCTGAACGGATACGGCGCTGGCTGCTGACCCGCCCGGACGCGGGCGGAACGGAAATCCCCTCGCGGCGCGAAACCGCGGACGGAACCTTCCGCTTTAACCCCGGCGTCTTTTCGTTTCATTCCAGGGCCTTTGTTAAAATACAGGACGGCTGTAACCGCCGCTGCGCCTATTGCAGGGTTCCCCTGGCGCGGGGAGAAAGCCGCAGCCTCGATTCCGTCGAGCTTCTCGCGCGGATCAGAGCGCTGGAAACCCAAAAGCGGGCGGAAGCGGTCCTTACCGGCGTCAATATCGCCCAATACCGCTGTCCCGAAACGGGCAAAAATCTGGGGGAGCTGCTTTGCTTTCTGCTCGACAACACCGCGTCCATCGCCCTGCGGCTTTCCTCAATCGAGGCCGAACCGGGGTTTTTTGACCGCGCTTTTCTCAACGCCCTGTCCCACGGCCGCCTGAGGCCCCATTTTCATCTTTCGCTGCAGTCGGGGAGCGAATCCGTCCTTACCGCGATGGGAAGGCCCTACGGCCCCGCCGATATACGGGAAAGCGCGGCGCTGCTCAGAAGCCTTAAAACCGATCCCTTTCTCGGCTGCGACATTATCGCCGGGTTCCCCGGGGAAACCGGGGCGGATTTTGAGCAAACCCTCGAACTCTGCGCCGGCATAGGCTTTGCCTGGATTCACGCTTTCCCCTATTCGCCGCGTCCGGGAACCGCCGCCCGCGCGCTGAAAAACCGGGCCGGCGAACGGGAAACTTCGCGCCGGCTGGAACGTCTGCTGGAACTTTCCCGGAACGGAAGGGAAGCCTACCTGCGGCGCTGGACGGGCAGGACGGTAGACGCCGTCGTGGAAGCGAAAAAACTTCCTTTTTGGGGCGTATTGACCGATAATTACTTAAGAATCCGTATCGGCCGGGACGGCGTTCCCCCGGCGGCGGAACGCGCGGGGCCGGATTCCGGCGGATTGATTCCCGGTACGGCCGTCAAGTGCCGCATAACGCGGCTTCTGCGTCCCGGTCCGGGTTTTTTTGACGCCGAGGGAGAAATAACGCCATGATCGCCGGAATACGCTTTGAAAAAAGACCCGATATGTTGTATGTTATGCGAATGAACCTTCAAACCTCACCACGAATGAAGCGCGTATTGTTGGGACTTATGTCCTGTTTCGCGCTGTTCTTTTTTTCCTGCGGGGATTTTTTTACGACCTCGCTGGCAAGCTGGGCCCGGCGGGATCCTTCGTCGCTGATTCCTCCGGTAACGGCCGGAAACGTGTCCGAACTGCTTGAATTGACGGAAAACAACCCGGATCAGGCCCTGGCCCTGCTTAAAGGCATTAAGGACGCGGGGGCGGGTCCCACACTCCAGGCGGCGGCGCTTCAGGCGGCGTCCAACGCCTCGGGTCTGGGCGCCGCTATTCTACAGCACGCGGACGACATCGGTAATATCAACGAGACAAACGCGAAAGAAATTGTTATCGATACCTTAAACGGTCTGGGCAATGTTGTGGAAGCCGGAACCGTTTTGGAGGAGATTCTGCCGGATCCGTCCAGCGCCGCGGACTGGAACGCTTTTGTCGCCGTTTCCGGCGCCGAGGATCTTGCCATGGCGGCCGCGCTGCTGCTCGCGGGGAAAGCCAAGGCATCGGGCGATCCCGACGCCTATATTACCGGGTTTTCGTCCATATCTTCGCCGGACAGTACCGAAGTATTGGCAAAAGAACTCGCGGACGCGGCGCGTAATAAACACAGCGGCGGCGGGTTTCTGGAAGATATATTGAGCGGGTTAAATCTTACTTGAGGAATTGAAATCGTTTGCGAGTGAAGAACGTTAAACCGGCGCTTTTTGCCGTTACCGTATTTTTGTGCGGAACGCTGCGCGCGGAAAACATTAAACCCTTTATTATGCCGTCGGCGAGGGCCGCGGGTTTCGGAGGTATACACGCCGCCCAGGGAGACGACTTTTCCTCGCTTTTTTCCAACCCCGCGTCCTTTGCGGGCATTGAGAAACAGTTCAGCGCGGCGGAACTTTCGATCAGCCTTTACGGTCCCGTGTTCGAACTTGTTGACCTCGCGGCAAATTCGTCGGGAAGTATAGACATCAGCCCGCTGGTCGGCCCCGGTGGTTTTGCCGCGGGCTTTGACATAGGCGGTCCTGTCGCCCTTGGCTGGGTAGGCGGCGGGCTCGGTTTCGGGATATTTAACCGGACAACGACCGACGCGAGGGTAACGTCAACGAGGATACGGCCTGTGGCGTCGGAAGAAATTCTTCTTTTGGGCGGATATTCCTTCCGTGTTCTCGATAATCTTAATCACAAACTGGACCTTGGCTTCCTGGGAAAGGGATATTACCGGGCGTCGCTTAACCTTGAATCGTCGATCTTAAATGTGACCGAAATGTTCGACGATATACGTTCCAGACCCTTCGAGACCCATTTCGGGCTTGGCCTTGACCTGGGACTAAAGTACAGCTTTGCCGGCAAGCTCAGCCTGGCTCTGACTGGCTACGACGTTTTTTCCCCCGCCCTGGTGACCCGCTACGCCGCCTTCTCGGATTACGGCAGCGGCGGGAGCCAGAGCTACGCGACGGTTACGCCGCGTCTTGCCGTGGGGGCGCTGTA
>JAIRSC010000006.1 GCA_031255645.1 Treponema sp.
GACGCGGAGCGCGCGCGGCTGATGAGCGAATACAAGTATGTGGTAGACACCCAAAGCAAGGTAGTACAGGCAAAACGGGAAGGTCGGCAGGAGGGCCTACAGAAAGGCTTACAGGAGGGCCTACAGAAAGGCTTACAGGAAGGCCGGCAGGAAGAGAAGCTGGAAATAGCCCGGAAGATGAAAGGCCGGGGTATAGCGGCGGAGCAAATAGCCGAAGATACGGGCCTGAGCTTAAAACAGGTTAAGGAATTGCGGGGCTAACACCAGGCTGCGAACTGTCTGGCGTTTGTCCGTATTGTCCGTGGTTAATTCCTGTTTTTGTGTAACATGAGTTATAATATGGCAAACACAAGGAGGTCTGAATGAAAAAAATTGTATGGCTTTTTGTTGGAATGAGCGCCATAAGCGCGTTTGGGGACGAGAGCGTTTTCTCCTTTAAAGTGGGAAACATCGACGTGTATATGCTGGTGGAAAGTACCAGTCCGGGCAGGCCGCAGGTTTTACTTGGAGCGGACGACACCGCGAAGGCCCGTTATCTAAAGCCGGGTTTTCAGTCGGCGGTCAATACGTTTCTTGTAAAAAGCGGCGGCAAGACGATACTCGTTGACACCGGATTCGGGGGAAAGGTTTTTGAAAGCATGAAGACCCTCGGCGTTGACCCCGGCGATGTGGACGCGGTGCTGCTTACCCACATGCACGGCGATCATATCGGCGGGCTTACCAGGGACGGGAAGGCCCTTTTTTCCAAAGCCCTTGTCTATGTCGCCGAAAAAGAAAAAGAATACTGGACCGCGACGCATCTAAACCAGGGGGCTGCCGCCGCCCTGGCCCCCTACGGAAACCGCGTCAGAACCTTCCGCCCCGGAGAGCTCGGCGGCCGGCTTGCCGAGCTTGTGCCGGGAATCGCGGCTTTTGCCGCCTACGGGCATACTCCGGGACACACCTGTTTTCTGCTTACGTCGGGAACGGCGCGGCTTTTGATCTGGGGTGATCTGATGCATGTCCAGGACATCCAGTTTCCGCTGCCCGGTGTCTCCGTGACCTACGACACCGATCCCGTTATGGCCGCCGAAACCCGGAAAAAGGTGCTCCGTTACGCCGCCGAAAACAATATCCCAATCGCGGGCATGCACCTTGTATATCCCGCGATTGGAACGGTACGGGAAACCGGAGACGGAGGCTATACGCTAACCCCCGCCCGGCCCTAAAGCGCAGCGCCCAGGGCAGCGATGTGGGCGTTGCCGTATATATCCTTTAATTAAGACAGAACACTATACATGCCGGCTTTCAAGCGATTTTATAACGGCGAAAGCGGGATCCGCGTTAAAGAACGCGTCTTCTTTTCCCTTTACCACAAGCCGTTTTTCTTCCGCCGTGACGCCGTCTACGCCCTCGCCAAGACCCTCGAAGGGGGCAAACAGGGTTCCGTAACGCAGGGTTTTTTGGCCCATCGCCGGGATAAGCGTCGTAGCGGGATTCCCCATAAGGGTTTTCTGGCTGCGGGCGTATTCGAGGCCGTTCGCGAACGCGGAAAGTGAATTTTCAAGTCCAAGGCAGTAGCTAAGATCCGGGCCGCCTTCGTAGGGCGCCCAGGGGGTAAAGGGCCTGCCGCCGTACTGCATCCAGAGGTTGTTGTAATAAAGGATAATGTCGTCGGCCCCGGCGGCGGCGGGACCGGTAAAGAACGAAAGGTACAGCATGTTAAGACAGGGATTTACCAGGGAAAGCCAGCCGGTAAATTCCGTTTTGGGAATGGCGCCGGCGGCGAAATCGGTATACCCGTTGGGGGCCGGCACGACCGACAGATCCGTCCTGCCGCCCCGTAAAAGCGGCGCTTTGGAGAGGGCGCCGAATTCCGCGCCGAGGGCGAGCCGGGTCGTTATGTCAAATTCGCTCCCCGGCGGCGGAGTCATCCAGGACTTTGCCGCGCCCGAAATACGGCAGCCGGGATACAGAAAAAGACCGCCCGCGGTGTTATGCCATCCGGCGCAAATTTCAATGTCGCCGGCGCCCCGGTTCCGTACCCGGATACTGGTGTAAAGTACGCTTTGTCCGGGGAGTATCGCGTCTATTTTGCTGAACGAAAGCGGCATCGCTTTGTCGGGGCTTTCCATAACGGAAAGAGTCCACAAAGCGCCGCTGGCCTCGTCGTTGTCGTTGGTTACGTAGCGCCATTCCCGGTTTGCCGTCCAGCCGTGCGGCGGCATGTGGATGCCGTCTATAATGTGGCCCGGCCCGAAGTTGGGAATACAGGGAAACGTTCCCGCCAGATGGTACAAGAGGTTCGACTTCCAGAACGAACCGTGCGTCGCGTCGTTATAGGATTTCCCCGAATTCGCCCTGAACCACGGCGTCCAGTGCGCGTTGATCCATGTACCGTTTTGGTTCCCGGAAAATTCCGGAATCATCCCGCCCATGTCGTCAATCATGACCCGCAGGCTGTCGTGTTCAAGGACGGTGGCCGCCCGCCCCCCGATTTCGGTTACCCTTGAGACAGACCCGTTTATATCCGGCATAACTTCTCCTTCGTTATTAGCATAACCAAGTTTACCCGCTAATTCAATGTCCGCGCTCCCCGGTACGGGGAAGCGAGGAAAGAAAAGCGAGCAGCGGTTCCGTCCAGTGTCCGGCTTTCTTTCCTTCTTCGACAAAGCGGCGGTAGAGGGCCGCGATATGGCCGCGAATCTCCGGAATGTCCCGCGCCGCGACGGCGTCCCCTTCCGGGAGCCCGTCCCCCGGCGAAAAAAGGCCTTCCACGAACAGTTCAGCCTCTTTCCGGGGGAACAGGGACGGATCGAAACAGCTCATGGCGTACATCGCCGCCGAAACACAGTTGACGCTGTGCTGCTTTACATAAAGAATCGCCTGGGTAATATTCAGGGCCTGTCTTTTTACCAATTCGAGTTCGGCGGCGCGGTTTTCCAGATCGTTCATCGAGGAAAGAATCTGCCGTAACGCGGTATAGCCCCGTATCACAATCATCACATGGAGGCTGGGTATGCACATCAGGTGGGGATCGGTCATGTGGATAAGGAAAAAACGGATTCCTTTACGGTAACGGGGCCGGCGCGTGGTGGAAAGGTTTTTCCGGTACAACTGCGCCGCGAAAATATACAGCCTTTCGATGGATTGTATAAACCCAAGAACGGTTTCGGTTCCGTTTTCTTTGCAGCGCGCGAGAAGGAACCCGGCGATCCTGAGCCAGAAGGCGACAAAGTCGAGATATATCTTTACCCAACGGGGATTAAAGGGGATACGCCTGTCCAGGGGATGATCGACCCGGGATACGGGGACACGTTTCGGAAAAAGCACGGCCCGGTACTGCGGCAGGAAGAAACACCGCGTTACCGTAAAACACAAGCGGAAAAGGGCTCTTCCAAGCCGTTTTTTGAGGAAAACACGCGGTACAATTTTCCAGACAGGTCCGGCGCACAGAATTTCCATCCCAGGTTTCTACTATACCGCAGGTTGTTTGTCTGAGCAAGGTTAGCGCACGCGTCCGTGTCCAGGACGGGTGGACATCTTTGTAAGCACTATGGGCGGCGGGTTAACACACAGCGCCCGTGTCCGGGGCTGGTGGACATCTTTGTAAGTACTATGGGCGGCGACAACCCCTGCTCGGGCTAGACGGTCGTCGCTGTTACTTACGCAGGCTTTGGCCTGGCTTTTGCT
>JAIRSC010000010.1 GCA_031255645.1 Treponema sp.
TAAAATTTGTTTCTGTATTCGGGAATCTCAATCATCGGGGGGCGTTCTTCCGGGGGAACCTCGGTATGCACGATTCTGTGTTCGGTTTCATAACGCTCAAGACCGATATGGCTGAGTCCGGTTTTTGCCGTAATATCCGCCTTGCCGTATTTCTTTAACCGCGAATGGAAGGTGTTGAGTATGCCGAAAGCCATCTTGCCCAGATCGGAGGTACTCTGGTTGCGGTGAATTCTCATGTCGAGATCCACCTGGGCAAGGGATTCTATGCCTTCCTTTTCCAGTATGTCGACAAGATGGCCCAGCTCCACGCCGTAGCCCACCGAAAACGACAGCTTTTCCAGAAGCCGCCGCCGGCCGGCGTATTCCCCGGAAAGGGGCTGAATCAGGGAAGCCAGCTCCGGGTAAAAAAGCGAAAACAGGGGCCGCACGAGAATCTCCGTTACCCGCCCGCCCCCGGAGGGGGCGATTTTTCCCGCGGAACGCATCGGCCGCTCGTAAAACGCCTTTACATAGGAAACCCCGTCGTCTTCCAGAAGCGGCCCGATAAGGCCGTAGACGAATTTGGGGGAAATGTTGGAAATGTCGGCGTCGACCCATACGATTATATCCCCTTCGAGCACGTAGAGGCTTTTCCACAGGTTTTCGCCCTTTCCCCGGAAACTCCCGTAGGCGGGCAGTATGGTCTTTGAAACAAACACCTTCGCGCCGAATTCTTCCGCCACTTTTCTGGTATTGTCCTTCGACGAAGAATCGATAACGGCGATTTCGTCAAGAAGGGGATAGCGATCCTGAAGTTCGGTACGGATTACAAGGATCTCTTTTCCTATCGTGGCTTCTTCGTTGAGGGTCGGAAAAGCCAGGGATATTTTTAGGCCTTTTTTTTCCTTGTGCTCAACAAGATGCTTTATGCCGGAAAATTTGGAATGATGCCAGGTTTTGTTGAGTATTCGCTCTTCTCCGCTCACCACTGTTCCTCCCCGGTTATAAGCTCGATGCAGCGCTCGAGCAGCAGGCGTCCTTTTTCCACGGAGGCTATTTCAACGATATCGCAGTCGATGCCGGCGCGGCCCACGGCAAGGCCGATGGAAAGGGCGGGAATCCCCATATTCACCAAAAAAGACGAGGAATCCGCCCCGGAATGTTCCTCATGTTTTATTTTCAGGCTTTTCGCCGCCTTTTCAAGTATTTCCGCGAGCCGTTTACAGCGGGCCGGGTCCGCGGGAGGAATGTTTGAAATTACCCGAAGGGAAGAGGCCGGCACTTCCGAAGCGTATTTTTCCACGTCGGCCTTGATCCATTCAAGCGTCCCGTCGAGTTTTTCCCTGTTCGAGGACTCAATGTCCAGCTCCAGCACCCCTTCCAGGGGAACGCGGTCGTACAGCGTCCGGGCCTCAATCCGCCGTATGCTGATGCTAAGGTCTTCCCCGGCCTCGCTGTTTCCTTCCAGATAGCCGGAAGCCATGTTAACCAGGGTTCTGGTAAGATTCCCCCCGGCGTTTTTTTCCTGGACTTTTGGGTTTTTTTGTTCTTCTTCCGTCTCCCGGCAAAGCTTTATTTCCACCCGGTAGCTCCCCCAGGCGGGCGAAAAAATCGCCCCGAGGGGAAAACCCCGGATACCCAGCGCGGCGAAGGGCTTATAGCGCGCTTCCGCGAAGGGGGAAAAAGCGTCTTTGGACGGATCGTCGAAACCGAAAACCGAAAAAAGAAGGACTATGTCCCTTTCCCAGAAAGAAAGCCCGGAATTATGGGATTCGGCGACGGAAAGCAGGGCCGCCGGCCCCAGGGCGTCGGCAAGGCCGGCGCCTTTGGCGTAACGGGTGTCGAGACGGCCCAGGCTGTCGGAACTGTTCCAGCGTTCGGAACCAAGACCGGTAAAAAGGAGAAGCGGCTCGGCGGAACGCCCTCCCCTGCCGTGAAGGCGGACGAGAATATTGCCGTCGGCGTCGATTGTATGCGGTATGGAAAGCGACGCGAGCCGTTCCGCGACAAACACCGCCCGTTCTTCCTCCCGCTCCGTAGGCGAGGGAATTTCCCCCAGAAGCAGCGCGTCGGCCAAAAGCCTGTCCGCCAGCGGGGCGGCGGACTTTCTGGGCCGGTGAAAGAAAGAGTGCAGCCTGCCGGAAACCGAGTTCATGCTCCGCAGGAAGGTATTCTTTATCGTTATAAAAAAATTCATCAAAACAAGAATACTCCATAAATACGCCCCTGTCCATTTTTTTGTATATTGGATATAATCAAATGTCCAAGGAGAGGCCATGAGCCGGAAATCGCAGGAACTGGAACGTATTTTCTCGCCGCTTCAGGTAGGTTATATTACTACCTATATTGAGCCCCTGAACGCCTCGTCCAACGTCGAATGGGCGCTGGAGCTTATTTCCGACTGGCCCAATTCCGACGTAATTCCCATAGAGCGCAACGGCGCGGTTCTGGGGGTTGTTTCCAGGCTGGACCTTGAAAAACTGGCGAAATCCGCCTGGAGCCGTTTCTGGCAAAAAGACCTCGACGCCTATCTTGTTCCCGCGAAGGAAATGATAGACGCCACGACCCACATCTCAAAATTGACCGAAGAAGCCGTCGAAAAATACCGGGGCGATTCATCCGTATGGTACATTGTACAATACCGCCGGAGTTATCTGGGGATTGTCAGCCTCAGACAGATGATGGAGTACATAAACACGATACACTCCCAGGACCTCGGCCGGGCGGGGGAAATTCAAAACCACCTTCTTCAAAAAACCGTCGTGCGGGACAAGCGTTTCAACGCCGTTTTTTTCAATACGATGGCGCACGAAGTCGGCGGGGACTTTTTCAGGATATACCAGGCCAGCCAGGACAGGTACATGGTGTGCTGCTTTGACGTCGCCGGAAAAAACATCTCCGGCGCCATGACGACAATGGCCCTGGGGGCCTGTTTTTCGTCGTTTGAGCTTTTTCACTACTCAAGCGGCGCGGACAAAGTAACTACGCGGATAAACGACCTTATACGGGCCGTTAACCCGCCCGGCGTTTTTGTAACCGCCGTACTGTTTTACGTCGATTTCGGATCGAAAAACATCAGGATTCACAACTGCGGATTCTCCCCCGTTTTGATTTTTGTGCGCAGTGACAATAAAATCAGTTATAAGGTGTCAAAACCCAATCTTCCCCCGCTGGGGGTAATCGACAACTTCGATTTTTCCGACAACCAGATTATACCGATTACCAAAAATCTCAGGCTCTGCGCCTATTCCGACGGTCTGACCGACATGGCGGACATTTACGGCGAACGCTACGGGGAAGAACGGACGACGGCGCTGATAAAGAAATTACACTCGCTTCCCCAGACGGACATTCCCAAAATCATAAAAAAGGAAGTGGCCGAATGGATCGGCTCGGCGTCCCTGGCGGACGACGTAACCCTTGTGGACATACGCTTTAATTAACCGGCGGCGATTCCGCCGCCGCGGGCAGGAGTAATTATGGATTCATTACGGAAAAATCCCAAATGGAAAGGCCGCCGGGGTCCGGTCGTGCTTGTCATTATGGACGGGGTCGGCTGCGGCAAATACCGGGACGGGGACGCCGTCGCGGATTCCAAAATGGACGCGCTTGCCGCGATAAAAGCGGCCGGTTCCGCCACAAAGCTTAAGGCCCACGGAAAAGCCGTCGGCCTTCCCTCGGACGGCGACATGGGCAACAGCGAGGTGGGCCACAACGCGATGGGCTGCGGCAGGGTGTTTGACCAGGGAGCGGCCCTCGTGTCCAGGGCCATCGAGAGCGGGGCGATGTTCGAGGGCGCGGCATGGAAGGAGATAAGCGGAAACCTGACGCGCGGCGTTTCCCCGGGAAGCGCGGAACGCGGACCCGTTCTGCACTTTATCGGCCTTTTCAGCGACGGCAACGTCCACAGCCACATGGATCATCTCAAAGCGATGATACGCCGGGCAAAACAGGACGGAATCAAAAAAGTACGGATTCATACGCTGTTCGACGGCCGGGACGTCGGAGAAACCAGCGCCCTTGAGTATATCGATCCGTTTGAGGAATTCCTGGCCGGCCTTAACGACAGCGGTTTTGACGCGAAGATCGCGTCCGGCGGCGGCCGCATGTGGATTACGATGGATCGTTACGGGGCAGACTGGGAGATGGTCCGCCGGGGCTGGGAAACCCACGTTCAGGGCAAAGGCCGGCTGTTCAAAAGCGCGCGCGAAGCCGTAGAAACCTACCGCGAGGAAATTCCCGGAATCATCGACCAGGACCTCAAGGAATTCGTCATCGCCGGAGAAGACGGCAGGCCCGCGGGAACAATCGAGGACGGGGACTCGGTGGTATATTTTAACTTTCGCGGGGACAGGGCGCTTGAAATAACCGCCGCCTTCGAGGAAGATTCGTTCGACAAATTCGACCGGGGAAAGCGGCCCGCCGTCTGCTACGCGGGCATGATGGAATACGACGGAGACACCCACGTTCCCAAACGTTATCTGGTAAGCCCCCCGGCCATCGACCGGACGCTGGGCGAATACCTTGCCGCTTCCGGCGTTCGAACCCTGGCAATCTCGGAAACCCAGAAGTACGGACACGTTACCTATTTCTTTAACGGCAACAGGACCGGCAAGTTCGACGCAAAGCTCGAAGACTACGAGGAAATCAAGAGCGACGTCGTTCCCTTCGAGCAGCGTCCCTGGATGAAATGCGCCGACATTGCCGACAGGGTTATCCTGGCCATAGCTTCCGGCGGCTGCGATTTTATCAGGTTGAACTTTCCCAACGGGGACATGGTCGGCCATACCGGGGTCTACCAGGCGGTGGTCTGCTCGATGGAAGCGATGGACATACAGATAGGGAGGATACGAAAGGCCGCCGACGAAGCCGGCGCGGTCATGCTCATAACCGCGGATCACGGCAATTCCGACGACATGTACGAACACGACAAAAAAACGGGAGAAGTCTCCCGCAAGGCCGACGGAACTCCAAAGGCCAAAACCAGCCACAGCCTTAACCCCGTGCCCTGCATTGTCTACGACCCGGACTACAGGGGCGAATACGAAACCGGGAAGCTGCGGGAAGGCCTGGGAATAAGTTCCGTCGCGGCGACCTGCGTGGAACTGCTGGGTTTTGTTCCCCCCGAAGATTACGACGCTTCGGTTCTTGTGATGAAGTAACCCCCGCCGCGAATGAACATAGTAGTTTTGGTTTCGGGAAACGGCAGCAACCTCCAGGCCCTTATCGACGCGGAAAAGGCCGGGCGTTACAGGGGCCGCGTCGCCGCCGTCGTTTCGGACAGGGCCGGCGTTTTCGCCCTGGAACGGGCGAAGAACGCCGGTATTCCCGCCTTTACCGAAGAGCCGGACAAAAGCCTTTCCAAAGAAGCGCGGCGGCTCGAACTTTCGGACCGGATTCTGCGGATCGCGGAAGCGCGGGACGCGGGCCTTATCGTCCTCGCGGGTTTTCTTTCGATACTGCGGGGAAACATCATCAACAGGTATTCGGGACGGATTATCAACCTGCATCCCGCGCTGCTTCCCAAATACGGCGGAGAAGGCATGTACGGCGAAAAGGTTCACCGGGCCGTACTTGCCGCCGGCGAAAGCGAATCGGGTTGTACGGTTCATTTTGTGGACGAGGGAACCGACACCGGCCCGATCCTGATCCGGCGGACGGTTCCGGTGCTGGACGGGGACACGGCGGAAAGTCTCGCGGAAAGGATCCACCGGGAAGAACACGCCGCTATTGTGGACGCGGTCGTAACGCTGACGGAAAAATCGCGAAAATCATAACGAACATAAAGAAAAGGATCACGATGGAACAGCAAACAAAAAAACGCGCCCTTGTGAGCGTTTACGACAAATCGGGAATTCGGGAACTCGCCCTCCGTCTTTCAGGGGCGGGCTGGGAGATACTCTCTACCGGAGGAACCTCACGTTATTTGCGGGACAACGACATTCCCGTCGTGGACGTTTCGTCGGTAACGGGTTTTCCCGAATGTCTTGACGGCCGGGTCAAGACTCTGCATCCGGCGATCCACGCCGGACTGCTCGCCCGGCGGGATATTCGTTCCCACAGGGAAACCCTGGACGCCCTGGGCATCGGAACCATTGATCTTGTCTGCGTAAACCTTTACCCGTTTTTCGAAAAAGCGCGGGCGGGGCTTTCCCTTGAAGAAACGATAGAATTTATCGACATAGGCGGCCCCGCGATGCTCCGTTCCGCGGCGAAAAACTACCGGGACGTAATCGTCCTAACCGATCCGGCGGACTACGGGGAAGCCGCCGGGGGGCTGGCAAACGGCGTCATCGGGGCCGGCTTCAGGAAGCGTCTTGCCGGCAAGGTCTTCGCCCTGACTTCGGCCTATGACGCCGCCGTCGCCCGGTATTTGCTTGAACTTGACGATTCGCGGGACGAGGCGGAGGATACGACCGGCGGCGCGGCGAACCGTCTCGCGGAACCCGGCGCGGGCGCGGCAAAGTATCCCGAATTCTGGCCGCTTCCGCTCACAAAAGCGCGGGATCTCCGTTACGGGGAAAACGGCCATCAGAGCGCGGCCCTGTACCTTTCCGCGGGCAGGCCCGGCGCCCTGGGGGAAATGGAACAGCTTAACGGCAAAGAGCTTGGCTACAACAATATCCGCGACCTCGACCTGGCCTGGAAGGCCGCCTGCGCGTTCCGCCCGGACGACGACCTTTCCCGGCTGGGGCTGCCCGATCCGGCCCGGGGCTGTCCCGCCTGCTGCGTCGCGGTAAAACACAACACCCCCTGCGGCATAGCCCTGGGAGCGACCCTGGCCGAGGCCTATGAAAAAGCCTACGCCTGCGATCCGGTTTCGATTTACGGGGGCATAGTGGCCTCTACGGTAAGGGTGGATTCCGCCACGGCGGCAAAACTCGCGGAACTGTTTCTGGAAATCGTGGCGGCGCCCGATTACGACGAAGAGGCGCTCGGCATCCTGAAAGCGAAAAAGAACCTCAGGGTGATAAAAGCGCGCCGGGAACCCTCCGACAAAACCGAATGTATCGCCGTTGACGGCGGGCTGCTTGTCCAGGATACCGACAAAAAGTTTGTCGAAAAATGGGAAGTCGTAACAAAGGCCGCCCCCGATCCGGCGGATATTCAGGATATGCTTTTTGGCATGAAGGCGGTCACTTTCGTCAAAAGCAACGCCATTGTGGTGGTCAGGGACAGGGCCGCCGTGGGCATTGGCGGCGGGCAAACCAACCGTATCTGGGCCGCGGAACAGGCCCTGTCCCGCGCCGGGGCCCTTGCCGGCGGCCCGGCCCGTGTTCTGGCTTCGGACGCGTTTTTCCCCTTCGGCGACGTGGCGGAAGCCGCCGCCGCCTCGGGTATCCGGGCAATCGTCCAGCCCGGCGGATCGATACGGGACGGGGAATCAATCGAGGTCTGCGACAAACACGGCCTCGCGATGGTCTTTACGGGGACGCGGCATTTCAAGCATTAGCGTAACAATTAAGCTCCCGCGCGTCGTGTTCGTTCCAACGCCGGGCTCCTTTTAGCCGCTTTTTTTCCTGTTTGTACAGCCCGCGCCGTTCGCGGTAAATTCTTTAACCACGAACCACACTGACCAATACGGACAGAAAAAAGACGGTGGACAACAAGTCCGTGTCCGCCTGTCCCGTTCGCGGAACAAGTCCAACTTTCAATTTCTCCTCCTTCATGCTATGCTTACCATTATGGGAGATACCGTGACTGTTGAACAAACTGTCGAAATCCCGAAACCCGGGCGTGTAAAACGGTTTTGCCTGTAACTACTTCCGGGTCAAAAGCAGCTGCTTCTGAGTTAAAAGCAGCTATGTCTTTTTTCCGGTTATTATTGTATATAAGGGGTGTTCAGAAAGATTGTGATGTAC
>JAIRSC010000053.1 GCA_031255645.1 Treponema sp.
AAGATTGTAACCGGCTTCAATGAGCTGAACCGGAAGCCGGCTGACGAAATTTGCCTCCGGGATTATCGCCCTGGAAAAGGTGATGCCCGGACTGGATTCAATGCCGTAACAACAGCCCGCGCAGAAACAGCCTATCCGTCCGAAGAAATGAAAAAGCGGAATAACCGGAGTCAGCATGTCGCAGATCGCGGGCATGGCGTCGCGGAATTTCCGGCGGCCGTATATAAAACCGGCGGTCACGCCGCCGAACAATCCGCCGTAAAATATCTGGCCGCCGAACAGCGCCCCCGCCCGGGACAAAAAGACCGCGATATCCGGCGCGTTGAAAAGAGACGGAAAAAACCTGAAATGGACGAGTCCGTAAAGAATATGCCCGCCCAAAAAAACCCCAAACCCCGCCGCAAGAAGCAGGCTGATTATAGCGGTATCGTCGAAACCGGCTTTTTTCGTTTTTCTACAGGCGACAAACCCCGCCGCGAAAATCCCGCACAGGGCAAACAACGCATATAGATAAAACCGCCTGCCGAAAACGGCAAAATAGGGAAACATGACTCAGGGCCGGGATCATCCTTGATCAAAAAAGACCTCTTTAACAAGAGGCCTTTTTTAATTTATAACGGATAATTACGCTGACCTAATACAAAAAACCTGCCGGTATAGATGCGGCCGCGGCAGCGGCAGCGCACA
Source organism: Treponema sp. (assembly GCA_031255645.1). Taxonomy (GTDB): domain Bacteria; phylum Spirochaetota; class Spirochaetia; order Treponematales; family Breznakiellaceae; genus JAIROH01. The sequence goes on from JAIRSC010000053.1 coordinate 688, forward strand.
GGGTGCAGGCAATTACGCCAATACCGGCGCAAACCGTTCCAATGATACCAAGCACAAGGCCGGCTGTCGCGATTCCCTTTTTATCGGCGGGAGCGTTTTTGATAGCAATAGCGCCAAACACAATACCCAAAATAGCAAGAACCAGGGCGGCATAATTAATAACCGGAAACCAGCCCAAAACAATACCGATAATACCACAAACCAAAGCAGCAATAGCCATATACGCCTCCAAAAAATAGTTAGGCTGCCAGTATAATAAGTATTTTTTATATTGTCAATGCAACGCAAGGCGTTTTGTTCGTTTCGGGTTCATGAACCCGAAGGTAAGGGAAAATATCCCGCCGCTTCGCGCGGGAACGCGGCGTTACTCCCGCTTCCAATACCGGAAAAAAATTTCGAATAACGGGGGAATCGCGCGGATTTTTTTTCCGATACCGCCGGAAGCGAATTCCGCGATGGCCTTTATCCCCAAAAAAACTTTTTCGGAATAGGGCTGCCAGAAAAGGTTCCGCTTGACCCCGGGGAGGATATCGTCCACCACAACCCGGGTTTTAAGCATTTCCATAAAACCGCTTTCGCCGTGGGTGCGGCCAAGACCGGAAGCACCGAAGCCGCCCCAGGGGGTTTCGGCAAGGCCGTGGGACATCAGGTGATCGTTGACCATGACCGCCCCGGCGTTGATACGGGAAGCGAGCGCGCGGGCGCGGCGGCGGTTTCTCGACCAGACGGAGCCGGTTAGTCCGTAGGGCGAGGCGTTGGCGATTGCGAGCGCTTCTTCATCATCACCGGCGGGAATTACCGCGACTACGGGGCCAAAAACCTCGTCCCGCATTACCGGCATGTCCGGCTTTACGCCGGTCAGCACGACGGCGGGAACATCCGGGCTTTTTTGATCCTCGAAGCCCGGGCCGGGACTAATCGCGGAGACCACCGCCCCTCCGGCGATACATTCTTTCAACTGCCTGTATACCGCCTGTTTCTGGCGGACACTCGCCATCGGCCCCAGGTCCGTTCCGGCGCGGAGTTTTTCCGTCAGAGAGCGGAGTTTTTCAAGGAACGCGCCGTATACGGACGCGTGTACGATAACCCGCTGCACGCCGCCGCAGGACTGGCCGGCGTTGGAAAAGCCCGCCCATACGACGCCCGCCGCCGCCCGGTCAAGATCGGCGTCGGCGCGGACAAGGGCGGCGTCCGCGCCGCCCAGTTCCAGCACCAGGGGAAGCAGCCTCGGGGAAGCGAGGGCCATAAGCTCCCTGCCGACGGCGCTGGAACCGGTAAAGAACAGTTTGTCCACGCCGGGATTCCTGACGGTTCCGATAAACGCCGGGCCGGCGTTTCTGCCTTCCATTTCCACATAGTTGAAAAGCCCCGGCGGAAGCTCCGCCGCGGTAAAAATCTTTTCCAGCGCCGCGCCCACGCGGGGAGTAAGGGAAGCGGTTTTGAGCAGGACGGCGTTTCCCGCGAGCAGCGCCATCACCACTTCCGAAAACGGAATCGAAAACGGATAGTTCCAGGGCGATATAATGCCTACCACCCCCCAGGGTTTGTGGACAAGGACGCTGCGCTTGTTAAACATAAGGAGGCTTCCGCCCCGGATCCGGCGGGGAGCGAGAAAGCGTTTTCCCCGCCGCAGGTAATATTTCATCGCCAAAAGCGCCGGGAGAAGTTCGGCGGCCAGGGCGTCCAGGGGAAGTTTTCCGTTGTCCCCATGGATGGTTTCGACTATGCAATCCATGTCCGAAGCAAGCGCCCCGGCCGCTTTTTTAAGACAGGCCGCTCTTTCCCGGTAGGGTTTTTCTTCCCAGATTTTCTGGGCCGCCCTGGCGTTTTCGATAACGCCGCCTATATCGCGGGCGGTCATTCTTCGCCTCCGGCTTTTCCGCCGCTGCCTTTCCGGGCGGACGCGGCGGCCGGAATTTCCCTTCCGGTAAACTCATCCATCGCGCTGCTGATTCCGAAAAAGTCCGCCAAAATATCAATGAGCCCCGGCGGGAACAACCGCACAAGCAGGGTGGCGTACACAAAGCGGGGCATAATAAGCCGCTTCCTGTTTTTTAGGACGGCCCTGACAATACGCGCCGCCGCGCCGCCGCTTGACAGGATCGGCAGCAGCAGCGGGAAACGGGTCTTTACCCCATTGAACATTCCGGTATTGATAAAATAGGGACAGACCACCGTGGTGGTAACTTTGCTTTTCGCGCGCCGCAGTTCCATGCGCAGCGATTCGTCAAAACCGATGGCGGCAAATTTTCCGGCGCAATAGTCCGAAAGACCCTTTACGCCGATAAGTCCCGCCGCGGAAGCTATCGTAACAATATGGCCGCTGTTTCTTTCCATCATGGACGGAAGAAAGGCCCGCGTTGTCCAGAAAAGGGAAAGAACGTTGACGTTGATCGTCTGGATGATTTTTTCTTCCTGAATTTCAAGAAGCTTTTTTCCCGACACAATTCCCGCGTTGTTTATCAATATGTCCACCGGGCCGAGCTTTTCGACAAGCGCCTTCGCCTGCCGGGCGACGGCGGCCCTGTCCGAAACGTCGCAGACCATACCGGTAACAAAAAGCCCTTTGGCGGCGGCCTCCTCCTCGATGTCCTTGAGCGCCGGGGCGTTCATGTCCCATACCGCGACCCGGCCTCCTCTTTGGGCAAAATCAAGCGCCATAAGCCGCCCTATGCCGGACGCTCCGCCTGTAACAAGAACAAGTTTATCACTGATGTCTTTCATAATATTCATCATAGTTATTTTTCACGGAGTTGTAAACTTGACAGACCGGCGCGAATTGGGTTGACTGTAGGGAACGACTGTTTTGTAAAAAGGATAAACCACATGGCTTTTCCGGACATTGGAGCGGACGGCGTCCTGCATTCCCTGAACGAAGGATCCCGTTCCGGCAGGGTAAAAAACTGTTTTATCAGGCTTGATGATAAAACCGATCCTCCCGGCGTGGAAATTTATTTTCCGGAAAGAGACGACGAGGACATGTGGTTTTTGCGCGAAATTTTCGATAACAACAATATCCGGCGGGACAGGCTGCTTGATTCAGGCGCGCGTTTTTCATACGAAAAAAAGATTTCGCCGGAAACGGTTTTCAAAACAATAGAGCAAATAGCGCGGCACTTTGAGGAAAAATACCCCCGCAGGGCCGTCCTGTTCTACGACAGATATTCCTGCGGACATCTTTCGGAAGTAACGTCGATTCATGTTGACGACAGCCTTGTATTCAAGTACTGCCAGGAACTTCGGCGCGATTTTGTAAAGAACTACCTTAAAGTGATTTTCGACGGCGGCGGGAACGTGGCGAAAATTTACATAAACACCTACGACTGCGGAACCCTGGAATACAAAAACGGCGTCCTTGAAATGCACCGCTGGGAAAATGAGGACGAAGCCCAGTCTGTTTCCTATCTGTCCCGGCGTTATACGATGCGTATTCAGGACGGCTTTGTAAGCGGAGACGACGTAAAGCAAACAATGATCGGTACAGTACGTTCCTCAATGGAAGCGAACACGATTGCCGAACAGGACAGAAAGCGTTTTGACGAAGCGCTGACGTTTCTCGAAACAGAGCGTTAGGAAAGCAGGCGATTTAGCCGCCGCGCAAAATCGCGGATTTTGTGAGATTAGCTCGAAAGCAAACGATTTAGCCGCTGCACAAAATCCGCCGGGTCCTTCAGTTTGATCCCTTCGACAAGCAGGGCCTGGTCAAGCAGCACTCCGGCTACGTCGGCGATGCGATTTTCGTCCACGGTGTCTTTAAGCGCGGCGACAATCGGGTGTTCGCCGTTTATCTCAAGTATCGGCTTGGTGTCCGGCATGTCGGTCTGTCCCATGGCTTTGAGCATTTGGGCCATCTGGATGCTGGGATCGTTTTCGTCGGCCACGATGCAGGACGGCGAATCGTGGAGGCGGCGGGAAAGTTTGACGTCCTTGACCCGTTCCCCCAGGGCTTTTTTGATTTTTTCGATAACGGGCTTCGCTTCCTTTTCCGCCTGCTTGTCCCGCTTTTCGCCCAGCTCCTCGTCCGCCCCGGAACGGTTTACCGCCTTGAGGTCCCAGGATTTGGTTTCCATTTTGCCGTCCGTTCCCGGCAGTTCTTTGCGGTAACTGTGGAGGGACGGGATCACGATGTCGTCGATTTCGTCATCCATGATAAGGACTTCTATGTCCCCGGCTTTGTAGGCTTCAAGCAGCGGAGATGCCCGCAGGGTTTTTTCGTCGCCCCCGGTAATATAGTAGATGTTTTTCTGATCCGCCTTCATCCGGGTAATGTAATCGGCAAAACTCGTCCAGCCTTCCACGGCGGTACTCTTGAAGCGAACCAGTTCCTGCAGGGCATCACGGTTGCCGTAATCCTGGTACAGGCCTTCCTTGAGGGGCCGGTTAAATTCCCTGACAAAGGTTTCCCACTTTTCCCTGTTTTCGCCGGAACCGGAAGCGTTGTCCGCCAGGGTCTTGAATTCTCCCAGGAGTTTTTTTACCGAAGCGTTCTTTATGTTCAAAAGTATCTTGTTCTGCTGCAATATCTCCCGGCTTACGTTAAGGGGAAGGTCTTCGGAGTCAATGACGCCCCGGACAAAGCGGAGGTAGCTGGGCATAAGCTCTTTGTCGTCGTCGGTGATGAAAACCCGCTTGACATAAAGCTTGACGCCGCTTTTGTAGTCCACGTTGTACATATCAAAGGGCGCTTTCGCGGGAACGTAAAACAGCGTCGAATATTCCAGAGTTCCTTCGGCCCTGGTATGAACATAGTGCAGCGGAGCTTCGGTGTCGTGGCCGAGCTGTTTGTAAAATTCGGTGTAGTCTTCTTCTTTAAGCTCCGATTTGGACCGCCGCCAGATTGCCCGGCCGGAATTGATCCGGTCCGTTTTGGTTTTGCTGCTTTTTTCCTTGCCCTTGTCGTCGTACTCTTTTTCGTCGTAGGTAAGATAGATGGGAAAAGCCACGTGGTTCGAATAACGTTTGACAATATCCTCGATGGACCAGCGGTTCGCGTACTCCGTTCCTTCCTCGGTAAGATGGAGCAGCACCTCGGTTCCCTGTTCGCCGCGGGCGCCTTCCCCCTCAAGCTTTTCGATGTCGTAGCTGTCTTTTCCCTCGCTTGACCATTTCCAGGTTGCCTCTTCACCCGCCTTGCGGCTTGTTACTTCGATCCGCTCCGCCGCCATAAACGCCGAGTAGAAGCCTACACCGAACTGCCCTATCAGGTTGGAATCTTTCTTCGCGTCCGCGCCGAGCTTTTCAAGAAACGCCTTTGTTCCCGACCGGGCTATGGTTCCCAGGGACTCGGCGAGATCGGCCTCGTTCATCCCAATACCGTTGTCTTTTATGGTCAGGGTTTTGGCGTCTTTGTTAAACGCGATGTCGATCCGCGGATCGAAGCTGATCGATTTGTAGGCGTCGTCGGCAACGCTAAGGTACTTGAGCTTGTCCAGCGCGTCGGAAGAGTTGGAGATAAGCTCCCTAAGGAAGATTTCCCTGTTTGAATAAAGGGAATGGATGATAAGGTGAAGCAGTTGACTTACTTCTGTCTGGAACTGACGCTGCGCCATAACGAGACTCCTGGCAATGTGTTTTATGGGCGGGGCTTTCCCAAAATACCGGATCGATAATACCCGCTTATAAATAAAATACAAAAAAGAACCCGTCCGGGCAAGTGTTTTTTGCCTGAAACTCCGGGGCCGCGGATTCGTGTCTGTCCGCGCCGTACAATTTCTTTACTGTACGGCGGTCTTCAGGTGCCGCGAAAGCGTCTTTTTCATTTCTTCGGGAATGGGCGTGGTTTGCTCCGTGTTAAAATCATAATGAACCATAACGGCGCTGCCTTTAACGCAGAGCCGCCCGGTCTGCCAGGCTTCATGGTAAGACGTAAAAGACTTGTTCCCGATACGGCTTATCCAGGTACGTATCTCTACGTCGGAATGGAAGTACAGCTGATCCACATAGTCGTAATCCGTGTGGGCCATGATAAGGGGAAAGGTCGCGCGTGAAAGTTTCAGTTCCGGGTCAAAGAGCTTGAAGATAGGGTTTCGGGCAAGCTCGAACCAGACGACCGGGACGGTGTTGTTGATATGCCCCAGGATATCCATGTCTCCGAAACGCGGGCTGACCGTTGTAGTGAACATGGTGTCAGTATAGTAAAACCAAAACGCCGCTTCAAGACCTGTCCCGAACCCGCACGGGCGGGGTATTGACGTATCCCCGCGTTTCAAATAAAGTAGGGGACGGAACAATATGGTTTTGGAAAAATTGCCAGAAGGCGCGGGCTTTTCGGTCGTGCGGGTAAATCTGGGCAGGGAAGTCGGCAGACGGCTTGCCGATATGGGTTTTATCGAAGGCGTCCGCGGCAGCATTATCCGGAAAAAGTTTTGGGGCGGCCCGCTGGTGATCCGCATTATGGGCTATGAAATCCTGCTCCGCCGTTCCGAGGCTGCGGGTATCGAGGTGAAAGCCGGGCCGGAAACGGTTCTTGAATCCGCCGTGGAAAGCGCCGCGGACCGGGCTTGAAAACAATCCGCGTCGCCCTGGCGGGAAACCCCAATTCCGGCAAAACAACGCTGTTTAACGCCTTTACCGGCGCGCATCTCCAGGTCGGAAACTATCCGGGGGTAACGGTAGAAAAGCGCGAAGGAACCATTACCCATAACGGGGTTCGTTATACCTTTACCGATCTTCCGGGCATTTACAGCCTTACGGCCTACAGCGAGGACGAGGTTGTAAGCCGGGATTTTCTTATCAACGAGAAACCCGATTACGTGATCGATATCCTCGATTCGACCAACCTTGTCCGGCATCTGAACCTTGCCGTCCAGCTTCAGGAACTGGGCGCCCGTGTTATCGGCGCCCTTAATATGGTGGAAGAAGCCGAGTCCCGGGGCATAGAAATTCACGAAAACACATTGACCGCCTCGCTTCGTATTCCGTTTGTGAAGATCAACGCGAAAACCCGCCGGGGCCTGGAAAAAATTTTCGCGCTGATGGAAGAGCCCCCGGAAGCCGCCGGGGACGCGGCGTCCGGTTCCGCGCTGCGGGAAACCCGGATACAGTACGGCGAGGAGCTGGAATCCCGCCTGGAACGGCTTGAAAAACATATCGTCCGGGAAAAGACCGCCGTTCCGCCCCGCTGGCTTGCCGTCAAACTGCTTGAAAAAGACAATCATGTTCGGGAACTGCTTGAAGGCCGTGAGGATCTTGAGCGAATTGAGGCCGAAGCGAAAAGTTCCATTGAATGGCTGGAAAAGCATTTCGCGAAATCGTCCGAGATTGTTATGGCGGAACAGCGCTACGGCTATATCCGGGGCGCCGGACGGGAAGCGATAACGGTCGTTTCCCGCCCCGATTTTTCCCTTACCGAGGCCATAGACAAGGTGATCATGAACCGTTTTTTGGCAATGCCCCTTTTCGTCTTTGTCCTCTGGGCCATCTTCAAACTGACCTTTTCCATAGGCGCGTATCCCCAGGCCTGGCTTGAGAACTTCTTCGGTTTTTTGTCCGTCCTTTTCAACAGGCTGCTTGCCAATCAGGGCCTTGTCCGATCCCTGGTCGTGGACGGGATACTCGCCGGCGTCGGCGGAGTTTTGAGCTTTGTTCCCCTCATCGTAATACTTTTTTTCTTTATGTCGATTCTGGAAGATCTGGGCTATATGTCGCGGGCCGCGTTTGCCGCCGACAAGCTGCTCCACAGCTTCGGGCTTCACGGCCAGTCGATCTTCCCGATGATGCTTGGCTTCGGCTGTTCGGTTCCGGCGATTATGGCTTCCCGTACCCTGAAGAGCAAACGCGACAGGATCATCACCGTGCTGGTAACCCCGATGATGAGTTGCGGCGCGAAGCTGCCCATCCACGTGCTTTTGGCCGGGGCGTTTTTCGGCAGGGACGCGGGCAACGTCGTAATGCTTGTCTATGCCGCCGGCGTGCTGTTTTCGGTTCTTTCCGCGTTCCTGCTCAAGCATACAATCCTTAGGGGCGAACCGACGCCGTTTGTACTGGAACTTCCCCCGTACCGCCTGCCGACTCTGCGCGGCATAGGCTACCATGTCTGGGAAAAAACCTGGTCGTACATCAAACGGGCGGGCTGCGTTATCCTGTCCGCGTCGATACTTGTCTGGGTTCTTACGACGTTCCCGCTGCAAAAGGCCGAAGCCGGGGAAAGCGGCGCCGCGGCGGCGGAGCGCCAGCTTGGGCAGAGCTTTGCCGGCCGGGCCGGCCGTTTTATCGAGCCGGTATTCCGCCCTCTCGGTTTCAACTGGAAAATAAGCGTAGCGACCCTGACCGGGTTTACCGGAAAAGAGGTTGTCGTCTCTACCCTGAGCGTTCTCTACCGGGCGGAAGGGGGCGAGGATTCACAGGACATCAGCGGCCTGCAAAAAGCCCTCAGGGACGATCCTTCGATTACGCCCCCCGCCGCCTTCGCGTTTATGCTGTTTATCCTGCTCATACCACCCTGTTTCGCCGCCCTGGCCACCATCAAATCCGAGCTTGGCTGGCGCTGGCTTGGGTTTGAATGTATCTTCCTTTTCGTTACCGGCTGGCTCGCGGCTTTCGCCGCGGTCAGGATAGGGGCGTTGTTCTAAGGTTCTGTCTGAATCGAAGGGCGGGGAAGGCTCGCCGAACAGCACGGCGGCCGTAACCACCTGACCGCCGGATACCTTTGTATCTTGCTCCTGAGGTTCATTTTTTATAAAAATTGTTAGCTTTTTCCGGAATCAGGTGTATACTTTCTTTATGGATTTTTCTCCCCTACAGGTTGGATATATCGCCAGTACCGTTAAACCGATTTCGGTGGACGCGTATGCCAAAACCGCGCTGGAGCTTTTTGAGCGGCAGCCGAATCTGGAGGCCGTAGCTCTTGAGGAAAACGGCGAAGCTCTGGGGGTGATTTCCCGGAAAATCACCGAAAACTTTTTCATTTCCGCCACCTACCGGGGGTATCAGAAGGAGTTGAAGAATTTCCTTATCCCCTTTAAGGGCATCCTGGAAAGTTCGGCGTTCATTTCCCGGGTGGTGGATGAAAATATAAAAATCGATCAGGGGAAATTTCCCGCATGGTTTATGATCCGCCATAATCATCAATACCTCGGTATCGCGAGCCTCCAGTATATGTTGGAGTACATCAATACCCTCAGGTCCCAGGATATGAAGAGCGCCGGGGAAATTCAAAAAAAGATGCTGGAAAAGTCCCTGCGCGGTAACGACAAACGATTCCAGCTTCTTTTTTACAACCGGATGGCCTACGAAATCGGGGGAGATTATTATCACGCCTTTAAATACGGGGACGACCGGTATCTGATCGCCTGCTTTGACGTGTCCGGAAAAAATATCGCCGGTTCCATGACGACCATGGTTCTGGGGGCCTGTTTCTCGACCCTGGAGATTTTTAAATACCGGGCGCCGCCGGAAAAAACTACGGCGCTTATTAATTCCCTGCTCAAGGATATTACTCCGCTGGGGTATTTTGTAACGGCCGTCCTGCTTTATATCGATTTTTCTTCCGGAACCTTGTTAATCCATAACTGTGGTTTTTCACCGGTTTTTATCTTTAAGTCCAGAGAGAACGCCGGGGTCGCCTATACGGTTCTTAATCCGACCCTGCCTCCCCTGGGAATTGAAGATTCCCTGGACCTGACGAACGGCCAGCGTATCGCTATTTCCGGCGGTCTCAGGATATGTACCTATTCGGACGGTCTTACGGATATGTCCAATAGTTCCGGCGAGCGCTTTGGGGAAGAGCGGTCCAAAGAATTCCTTAAGACCATGCAGAGCCGGCCCCAGGCGGAGATACACAAAAGCCTGAACCGGGAAATCCTTCAATGGCTGGGGAACGCGTCCCTGACCGACGATCTTACCCTGATGGACCTGCGTTTTGGCTGAGCGGCCCTGCCGCGTTTCCCCTGTCCGCGCCGGGGCACAATGCCTCAATAAGCGCGTCAAGCCTGTAGCCGGAACGTTTTTCCGCTTTTTTCAATTCGCCGGCCGTCTTTTTTACCAGAGCGGGGTCGCCGCACTCCATGGCGGCGCAGATAGATCCGTAGTGGAGCGCCCGTTCAAAAGCTTCTTTGTTATACCAGGTAACGTCGTCAAAAACATTGATCCCCAAAATACGGCGGAAATCATCGTCGGCGTAGTTGTCCAGGATAAGCTGCCGGGCCAGGTCTTTCGCGTCCGGTTTCGCGGCGGTTTTGGCCGGTTTTGACGATGGAACCCGCGCCGTCTTGCCCCCGCTTTTTTCCGGGTCTCCCCCGCGGGAAAGTACCGCCTTCGCTGTCTCGACAAAATACCGGGCGGATTCCTCGTCCGCTCCCAGCCGGCACAGAATTTCCCGCAGTTTCCGGTCAAGCTGCCAGTGAAGGGCAAGAGACACCGCGTCGTTGCCGGACGCGGCGTCACCGATAACGGGCCGCAGCAGGGCCAGCGATATGTAGGCGTAGGCAAACCCGGCGCATTTGCTTTCCGCCAGCGGGGAACCGCCGTCTTCAAACGCCGCGTGAACGGGGATCATCCGTTCCAGGTATACGGTAAAATCATCCCATATCTTTTCCGGGCTTTTCCGGTTCATGGCTTTCGGCCTGTCTCCCGCCGGCCGCGCCGTACGCGCCGATTGCGTTGTCCGCGCCGCGCGCGGCATTGAGGACGCGGCCTCCTGTTCCGGTTCGGGCGTTTTTATCCAGGGATCGTACAGGCCGTTCCCGTCGATAAATTTACGGGCTGTTTCAATAAAGCCGGTAAACAGCGGCTTAAGCGCGTCCGGCTCGATTCCGGGCTTGAAGATTTCGCCGAAGCGGTAGTAAAGCTCGCCCAGCACAATATCCATTTTGGCGGCCTCAAGATCCGGCGCGCCCCGGCCGGAAAGCTCGTGGTTAAGCCGGGCCCATTCGCCCCGGCCGTTGTCCTGAATCTCGTGGATATCGAGAAACACCTGGGCCTGGTATCCGTCAAGACTCGCGAAAAGGCCGTGTTCGGCAATATCTTTCGAGGAGCGTATGTACCAGAGGGAAGAGCGGAGTTCCCGCATAAGCACGAAGCGGTCGTTTTCGCCGTGAAGCCCCAGGGCGAAACAAAGGCTGTCCCGAACCGCGCCCCCGCCGGCGGCATTCTTAATCCAGCCCGAAGCGCGGCTGTAGCTGTTGTTGTACAGCACCAGGGCACATTCGGCGCCGGCGCGGTTGGAATAGGCAAAGACGTTTTCGTTGACCGTTCCGCCTGAAAAAAAGTCGTACAGCCGGAAATCGGCGCTGCCGGAAAAAAGGTAGCGTTTTTTCATAAGCGGGAAAATTTCCCGTTCGTGCCGCTCGACAAGCCGCTCGTCGCTCTGTTCGTCCCGGTAGGAACGGCGGTATTCCATGCCGTATTTTTCCTCAAAGCCGTCGATTTGGCCGTGGCCGAACATGGGAAGCCCCGGCATCGTTACCAGAAGGGTACAAACGCCGAAATACTTGTCGCCTCTTCCGAACTGGGCGACGGCGGTTTCCTCGTCGGGGTTGTTCATAAAATTAACAAAACGCTTAAGGATTTCCGGATCAAACTCCAGCGTATTTTTAATCGTCGCGCGGTATTTGGCGTTGTCTTCCATTTTGAGCATGTTCATAAACGCGGAATTGTAGACCCGGTGCATGCCCAGAGTGCGGACAAAGTAACCTTCCATCATCCAGAACGCTTCGGCAAGCAGCAGCGTTCCCGGCGCTTCTGCGGCGCAGCGGTCGACAACCTCGCGCCAGAATTCGTTGGGGATACGGCGGTTGAATTCTTCCGCGCCAATCGCGTGTTCCGCCCGGCTTGCGATATCTCCGCCCCTGCCCGGCTCCGGGTACCAGAGCCGCTGAATGTGGCGTTTTGCCAGCGTCATCGCCGCGTCGAAACGCACAATGGGAAACTGCTTGCACACTCCGACGATTGTCCGGATAACCGCCTCGCGGGCTTCGGGGTTAAGAAAGTCGATCTGGGCGGTATCGTTCCACGGCATTGAGGTACCGTCGTTGCCGTGATAAATGTAGCGGGTTTCCCCGCTGTGGTTGTCGATACGCCGGAACACGACGGCGGCGTCTGTCCGGGTAAAGTAATGTTCCTCGATTTGAACGGTGATGTCGTCCCTGCCGGAAAGATTCCCGCAGTTAAAGGTATAGCCGGGAAACGGCGAATAGGGCAGTTGAAGAAACCGGTCCGGGTGTTCGATCATCCAGCGGCTGTCTATGCCGGTGTGGTTGGGAACCATATCCGATCCCAGCCGTATGCCCCGCCGCATGGCCCGTTCCCGCAGATTCGCCAACGCTCCCCAGCCGCCAAGTTCCCCGGCTATGTCGTAGTCGTACAGGCTGTAGGCGCTGGCCGCGGCTTCGGGGTTGCCGGTCCACTGTTTGATGGTCCGGCTGGCGCTGCTTCGCTCCCAAAGCCCGATAAGCCACAGGCCGGTGAAACCCCGGCGGGCTAGTTCGTCCAGCTCTTCATCGGGGATCTGGTCAAGACGGCTGATGTCGCGGCCGTATTTTTTGGACAACTGAAAAAGCCATACCAGGGTACTCTTTGCCATAAGTACCGTCCGGGGCATCCAGTCCTGGTCGGGGCTAAAGTGTTCATACTCATTTTCAAGATAAGCGTAGGTATAGGCTTCCATGGGGCCGGGGCCAAAGAACGAGGGCTTTTCTTCTTCTTTGATGATATCAAGGCTCGTCAAAAGCCTGCCCATGAATTTGTTCAGTATAAGGCCCCAGCGTTTGCGCATAAAATCAAGCTGACCGGCCAGTGAATCGGGAGACGCCAGCGCCGGCGCTCTAAGGAGATCCCAGAGGTTCTGCCCGTCGGGACCGAAAACGGGAAGGGCGGCGAAAAAGGTTTTAAGCTCTTCAATGGCGGCGGGATACACCGTCCGCCGCGCCAGATCCTTATCATCAAACATAAACAGAAACGGGCTAAAGGCCGGATTCAGGTTCGCTATTCCAAGGAGCAGCAATTCTTCCAGGGTAAGGCTCTTGCGGTTTTCGCCGCCGTCGCCGCCGTTACCGGCACTGGAAGAAAGGTAGGCTTCCACCGAGGTCTCGCCGGCGTACACGGCCTGGGGCGGAAAAAGGTTCCCGAACTGCCGGAGCATGACGTCAATGCGGCCTTCGCCCAGCCGGTCTTCCAGCCTCTCCGCGGCCTGCTCAAACAGCGCGGGAACTACCTGTTCCCGGTAAAGGGCCACGATATAATGGAGGATTTCGTCAATAAGCCCCATCGCGTTAAGCTGGCCGGCCTTTACGATCCGTTCCGGGTTTTTTGCCGGATCCACCCCGGCGTTGAGCTTTGCCGTTAAAGCCCGCGCCTGCCGCACATCCGCCAGCACGACGTTTCCGGTAAGGGAAAACAGGCTGTGCTCAAGACCGCAGCGTTCCCGTACTTCCCGGCGGATGTGAAATTCCATGACAGCCCTTCGTTCCGCGGCGCGGACAGCGGAAGCGCCAAAAGGCGCGGGGTTTTCCCGCACGGATATTTCCGGCAAACCCGGAAGACATTCAAATTTGGACAGAAAAATTGTAATTTTCGTCATACCGGAAACCCCGCTTCAAACAATTTGTTCAAGTATAACGTACAAACACCGCTTATGCAAAAGAATTATGACAGGAGGCTTTCCCAAAACTTCAGTTTTTGGGAAAGCCTCCTTGAAATTCGCGGTTTTGCGAGGCTGAAGGCCTGAAAAACCGCAAGAGCCTGTCCAAAAACCGTGCGCGCAGCGCACAGTCGATTAGTTTTGGGACAGGCTCACAGGAAAGATTTCACGCAAGGTTTCTCCGTTTAAGGTATTCCGCCGCCTCTGCGACGCGGATTTTGACCTTATACGCCCCATTTGTTCACGTGCAAAACAGGGAATAAGTATTTATAAAAACAGGGAATAAAGGTATACAAAAAATAGGAATAAAGCTATATAAAAATCAGGGATAGTTTTATTAAAAAACAGGGAATAAGCTTGTGTAAAAACAGGGAATAAGCTATACTCGAATTATGCCCGATAACGTGATGAAGCGGCAGCTTGTAAAGCTTGCCCATGTCCGCGCCGGAGAAGAACCGGTAATCCTGCTGGAAGGGCCGCGGACCTCCGGTAAATCGACGGCGATCCGCGCCCTGGCGGATCTATTCAAGGTCCGGGTAATCGATTTCGACAACCAGATTACGCGGGAAGACGCGGCCCGCGATCCCGCTTTTTATACGTCGGACAAATCCATCGTTTTAATTGATGAGTATCAGCGGGTACCGGTAATTATGGACGCGATAAAAGCCCGGATGAACCTGTCCAGCAGGCCGGGGCAGTTTATTTTGACAGGCTCGACCCGGCATGACGCCATGGCCGGAAGCGTTCAGGCCCTTACGGGGCGGCTGCACAAAATGCAGCTTTTTCCGTTTGCCCAATCGGAAATTGAAGGAACCGTCCCCAATCTTCCGGCCAGGCTGCTTGAAGACCCCGGCGGCGCGGTACATGAGGAAAGAACAAAGTCCGTAAAACAGGCCGCCTTTGAAACCAGAGGATCGTACATAAAACGAATACTGCGCGGCGGTTTTCCCCTTGCCGTTACACGCGCGGAACATTTGCGGAACAGGTGGTTCGACGATTATATACGCCAGACCGTTGAGCGGGACATTCCGGGGATTATGCGGATACGGAACAAGCGGGGGCTGCTGCAGCTTCTGCGGCGGCTCGCTTCCCAAACCGCGCAGATTCTGTCCGTCGAACGCGCCGCTGTTGACGCCGCTGTTGACGTCGCTACGGCGCGGGATTATATCCAGCTTTTGGAAGACGTGTTTATGATATACAGGCTGCCTTCCTGGGGCAGAACCCTCGGATCGCGGATTACCGCGAAACCCAAAATACATATTCTTGATTCGGGAATCGCCGCGCGTTTGCTGGGCCTTTCTTCCGAAAAACTCGGCGCCAAAGAACCCGCGGCGCTTACCGAATTCGGGCATTTGATCGAAACCTTTACGGTAACGGAAATCCTTAAAGAACTTTCCTGGCTCGACGATTCGTTTTTAACCGGCCACTGGCGTACCCACGGCGGCGACGAAGTTGACTTTGTTATAGAAAAAATGGACGGTTCGGTATACGGGTTCGAGATAAAAAGTTCCGGCCGCGCCGCCGGCGATGTCTTTGACGGCCTTGTCGCCCTGCGTAAATTCGCCGGCTCTTCGTTTAAAGGCGGCTTTGTTTTCTATACCGGAACGCAGTCGTTCCAGGCCGACGACAGGCTTTTCGCCCTGCCCGTATGCAAGCTGTGGCGCATGTAAATGAAGAAAAACCGCAAGAGCCTGTCCAAAAACCGTACGCGCAGCGCACAGTCAATTAGTTTTGGGACAGGCCCACTATTCCGTCGTTTTGGAATGTTCCCAATGGGGAAGGTCTTCTTCGTCTTCGCCGGGCTCTTCAATCTGCTGTTCCGCCCTGCGTTGTTCTTCTTCCGCCGCCGCTTTTGCCTTGCGCTCGTCTGAGGCAAGTTTCCGGTTGTACATAAACAGGGCCAGGGCGGCGAAGATAACGCCGTCCATAATGTATTTCTCGATTTTTTCCCCGAAGCTAAACGAGGCAAAATGCCTTATAAGGCTGTACACAATCAGCGCTATTCCCAGCCCCGCGGTAATCCATAAAAGCGTTTTCCGGCTTAATTTCAATTATTGCTCCTTTGATCCCATCTCAAGTATCAATTCAATTTCGCTTCTGGACCTCTTGAGGGCCGTCGCTATTTCATCCACCTTCCAGCCCTGACGGGCAAGCTTTATCGCGTTGTCCCTGGCCGCCAGACTGGGCGCTCCCTTCTGCGAAGCGGGAACCTTGCCTTCGTTTTTAAGCAGCGCCCCGAACAGTTTAACCTGTTCCTGTACCTGTTTGTTTATTTCCTCGAATCGGGTTTCCGCGCGGGCAAGCCAGTCGCGGGCAACCTGCATATCTTCGATGCGTTTTTCAATTTTCTCAAGGCTTTCATCCAGCCTTTCGAGTTTTTCTTCCGCTTCCTTCGCCCTGCCGCTTGCCTCGGCAAGCGCCGCAATCGACGGCCTCAGGGTTTCAAGCTCGTCGGAAGACAGGTTGATTTGTTCGGAAAAACGTTTGATTGCGGCGTCGGTTTCTTCAAGCAGGCTGAAATTCCGGTCTATTCCCGCGCTGGCTTCGTCAAGAACACGGTTTTTCCGTTCCAGCCGCTGGAACCGTTCTTCCGATTCCTTCATCGCGTCGTCGAGTTTTCTTAACTGAACCTGCATACCCTGCAGTATGTCGTCCGATGTTGTTACCAGCCTGAGTTTTTCTTCTACCGCCTGGGAGGTGGCGATAAGCCGGTTAAAGTCGTTTTCCATTACGTCAAGATGATGTTTCCCCGAAAGGAAGCGGTTCATTTTGGCGTTTACCTCGTCGCCGAGCCTGCGCACGGTAACGCACTGGGCTTCTATCTGGGCGGCCTCGGTACGCCGCTGATCAAGGCCTTTCAACTCTCCCTTGAGATCCTCTATGCGGCGTTCCAGATCCACCCTAAGATCGTCCGCTTTTTCAAAGAGCTTTGTCTGCGAAGAAAAATCCCTGATTCCTTCCCGTATTTCCCCGATCTCGTCTTTCAGCCGGTCTACGCTGCCGGAGGTTTCGGCCGCCATGTCCCTGATCCTGCCCCTGGCGTCTTCCATCGCCTTTTCCGTGTCCTGAAAGCCAAGGCTGAATTTATTCTGCCAGTCCTCGAACTCCGTTCGGGCTTTGTCCATGCGCCCGGCCATTTCAAGAGAACTGGCGTCCAGCCTGGCGTTGATTGCGGTTTCCATTTCCTCAAGAGCGCCGGCGGTTGTGTTTTCCATTTCCTTAAGAGCGGTGGAACTTGTGTTTTCCGCGTTCCGAAGGGAAGCGGCGAATCTGTTCTGCCAGTCTTCCATATCCCGCTGGTTTTGCTTGATCCGCTCTTCCATTTCCAGGGAATAGCGGCCAAGCTCGGCCTGAACGGTATTTTCCGCCTGGAGCCGGGCGTCTTCCAAATCGGCCTTGAGCTGTTCCTGAAGTTCCGCGAGGCTGCGGTCGGTCTCGGCCATGCCGGCCCGGATTCCTTCCTCAAACGCTCCGGTCTCGTCTGTAAGCCGTTCCAGGCCGGCCCTGAGTTCGCCGGTAAACGAAAGCTCCAGCTCGCCGCGCTCCGCCTGGGCCTTGTCTTCCAGGCTTTGCATCCGCGCCTCAAATTCCGACTGCCAGGTGTCGACCTTCCTGTTGAGTTCCTGGCCCCGCCGGGCAAGGTCGGCGAAAAAATCATCCTCAAAAACCTGAAGCTTTTCCGAAACGTTTTCGTAGGCTTTTGTTTTAAGCCCGTCAAGGTCGCGCTCAAGTTCCGCCATATCCGCCCTGATAACGTCCGTCGATTCGGCGAACATGCGGGTCTGGTTTTCCCTGGCCTGCCGCTGTTCTTCCTCAAAGCGGGCGAAATCCTGGCGCACCCGCGCTTCGGATTCTTCCATAACGAGCCGGAGCTGACCGTCGAGCTTTTCCGCCTCTTCGGCCATGGATTCAAAGCGTTCCCACTGCCGGGCCTGAAGCTCCCGGTATTCCGCCATCTTGCTTTCGGCTTCCTGTAGAATACGCTGTTCCGCCTCGGAAGCCCGCCGGGTCAGGTCGTCTCCCAGATGTGTGAGCCGGTTTTCGGTTTCCTCCGCGGCGGCGTTCCACTGCGTCCGCTGGGAAAGGGCCAGCGCGTCGAGGGCTTCCATGTCGCGCTTCCATTCGGCCTGGAACACCCGCTGTTCCTCTTTGTTCGCCTTCAACAGTTCCTGGATATCCGCCGTTTTTGCCCTGGTGTTTTCCCTGAACTCTTTCAGCTTTTCCTCTACCGTTTCGTGGAAACGCTTTACCCGTTCCAGGGCGTCTTCTTTAAGCTTGACCAGGGCCTCTTCTTCGAGTTTATTCGCCCGCAGCCCCGCCTGCTCAAGGGCCTCCTGAAGCGTTTTGTTGATGATTTCCACATCTTTGGCGAGCCGGGCCTTGCGCTCGTCCTCGATACGGTCTATCGCCGCCCGGTGATCTTCCACCTGGCGTTCCACGGTTTCCGCCGCCGTCTGGAGGTCCGAAACGGTGGAACGAACCGCGGCGGTGAGGGATTCGGCGGTGTTTTCAAGAAACGCGGAATTTTCCCGTTCAAAGCGGAGTTCGATGGATCCGATGTCTTTTTCGATGCCGTCAAACTGGGCTTTTGCCTCGCTTATTTTTTTATCGACCTGTTCCGCGAAAACCGATTCGTCCCGAAGGCGGTTGAGGTTCTCTTCGACCCGGCCTGTCATACGGATCAATTCCTCAAGCGCCCTGTCGTAGGCGCCGATCCGCTCGCCAATCCGGGTTACCGCGTCGGCTTTTTCGGCAAGCTCCTCTTCGGTAACGGTAAGCCTGTTGAGCACTTCTTTGGCGGCGCTTTTTTTTACGTCCAGTTCCACGCCGTAGTCGCGGACAGCCGCGGCTTTTTCCTCGGTAAACGCCGAAATTTCTTCTTTAAGCTGCTTGCCGTAATTCCGCGCCAAATCCACGGAACGGTTGTGCCGATCCATGTAGCGCGTCAAAATTATCGCGAGAGCGCAAATCCCCAGAGTTATAAGGTTCCCTACCGTGAAAAAGACCATCGCCCTAGTTTATCACATATTTTCGAAGTTGGCGATAGTTCCAAAACGTAAAATCGGCAAGAGCGGCGCCGGGGCCTCCGGCGAAACCGGTGCTGAGTATTCCCCGCCGCAGCAGGGCGGCTTTCATTCCGGCCCGTTTCGCGCCGGCGATGTCGTAGCGGGGGCTGTTTCCCACATAGAGGATTTCTCCCGGCGAAAGGCCCATGGCCCCGGCCAACTTTTCAAACGGCGCCGGGTTGGGTTTAAGCGCGCCGAATTCCTCGGTGGAAAAGACCGCGTCGAATAAATCGTCCAGTCCCAGGAGTTCGAGTTTTCTGCGGGGGGGGAAATCCGAAAGCAGTCCCAGGCGGAATCCCGAAGCTTTGAGGAATATGAGGGTTTCGGCTGCATGGGGAAAGGGTGTTATCCGGGCAAAGTATTCCGCCCAGTCCCGGTAAACAAGGCGGTCAACGAGTTCTTTGGCTGTTTCGGCGTTTATCGCAAGGCGTTTCGCCACAAGGGCGGCCTGGGCATCGTAAAAAGATTCCGGCGGCGGATCTCCGTCTTCCGGGAGAATCCGGGCGGCTCCGGCGCGTTCTTTCGCCGCCGCTTTGTGGAGCAGGCTTCTTGCCCCGGCAAACGCGCCGGCCAAAGCCCAATGACGGAACACAAAGGGAACAAGCCTGATATTAAGTTTATAGTTGGCGTACAGGGTCCCGTCAAGGTCAAATCCGACGCCGCGAATCCCCTCCATACTGTAGTTATACAAAACCGGCCCCG
>JAIRSC010000222.1 GCA_031255645.1 Treponema sp.
CCGCGACTCTGGGGGGATTCCCCGCGACTCTGGGGGAACTCCCCGCGACCCTGGGGGAACTCCCCGCGACCCTGGGGGAACTCCCCGCGACCCTGGGGGAACTCCCCGCGACTCTGGGGGAACTCCCCGCGACTCTGGGGGAACTCCCCGCGGCCTTCGGGGAACTCCCCGGACCTGATCCGGGGCATCCGTACCGGCGTTCCGGCCCCGCCGTCCGCGTGGGGCGCTGTGCTACTTGCCTGCCGCCAGGGGCTCGTCCGCCCCGGACTTTCCGGGACAATCCTCCACGGCGCAGGCGGCGCAGGAATCCGGGGAGCGGGAAGAGGCGCTGTCCCGGGGGCCTGCCCCCGGCGCGGCGGGAACCGGGACAAAGCGGCGGCTTCGTTTTCCGGCTTTGTCGATAAGCCCGGAAAGGTCTCCCCTGCCCCGGAAGCGGAGTACGTTCACCATGAAGATGTTGAGTTTGTTGACGATGTTCGGGGGAAGAAGGTTTCCGTCCACTTCGACCGACAGCACCGGGTAGTTCCGTTCCCTGGCCCAGGGGGTAAAGAGGCCCTCAATCACCCTGCCGATAAGACAGGCGAAGGGGCTGATGTTTACAATGCCCGAATAGCCTTTTTCCATCGCGGTAGCGGCGGCGCCGCTAGAAACGGCAATCTCCGAATTAAGTTCCAGGTTTACAAAATGTTCCTGTGTGTTCTTCATAATCTCGCGCATATCGTGGGGCGTTTCGGGAATAAGGCCCGTGGGTTCCAGTATGGAAAGAACTTTCTTTTCCACCGAATGTTTCCACCATTCCTCTATGCCGAGTTTTTTCAGGTCTATCCACGGTTTTGAAAAAATCCGCCTGCCTTTTTTCCGCAGCATGACAAGTTTTTTGAGGGCGTATTCCCGGACAAAGTCCAGGTAGTGAATCCATTCGGCGATGCCCGACACTTTTACGACAATGCCCCGTTCGCTCATCAGATCGATAAGCTCCCCTACGGCAAAATCGTCCCGGCGGACATATATCTCGCCGACAACAAGAACCCGGGGGCATTCCGCCACGGTTTTTACCAGGGGGATTTTTTTTACGTCCTCGGCGACTTTTTGAAGGCCCCGCCATATTTTTTTCGGCTCATATTCCACGGTATGCATCAGGGTACGCCAGGAACGTTCGTAATCCTCAAGGGCCTTTTCGGGATCCGCCGCCACGGCCTTGAGGGCGGTCTGTATGTCTTTGAGGTAGTCGGCAAGAACAAAGCCCCGCCACATCTCTTTCGCGAAACCCGGCCCGAGTTCCCCGTAGGAATTGTCGGCCGAAAGGATAAAGATAACGACGTTTTCAAGCCGAAGGTCCCGGAAGAGGTTTTCGTAATACACATAGTACTGGCCGGTACGGCAGGGCCCCGTGGTAATCGGCACAAACAGCAGATACAGCTCGTCCTTGCGGTACCTGTCGCCGAAGAAAAATTGCAGGGCGCTGCCCAGCACAAGGTGGCTGGGAACACATTCCTTTCCCGATGCGTGGGCCCTGGCTATCTGTATGGTTTTGTTGGTCGCCACGGGCAGCGGCTCGGCGTGTATCCCGGCCGAGCGCACGGCGGCGGCTATGTATTCGGTAGAAATCGCCCCCATGTTGGAAAGCAGCACCTTGACCCGGTTGTTTCCGGCAATCGGAACTTTCTCGCCCGTTTGCTCGTTGTCGATCCGCAGATCAAACGCGGAAGAACCGGGAATTTTTTCGGCGGTAAATTTCCAGCCGTTGCTGTAGCGTTCGCCTTCAATTTCGTCCCGCTTTGCCCGGTATCCGTCGATAATGTCGAGGAAGGCCTCGACGCGGGTATCCACGCCGGCGTCGGCCGAATGGGAATCGAGCTCCAGCACGAGGAAGGGTTTTTGCCCCATGATCCATTTAAGGTAATGAAGGATAAACGAATCCGGCGCGCAGGAAAAATTGGTAATGTAGGTAACGTAAACGTTGTCTTCTTTTTTAAGGAGGGCCGCGGACTTTACGTCCTGCTGCCCGTAGTACCAGTACATGTTGGGGAATATTTTTTCGTCGTCAAACGGAAGTATGTCGAAGGGAATAACCGAATAACCCCGGGTAACGAATTTCCTCGGTATGCCCATGTTGGCTTCCGGGGTAAAGGCGTTGTAGGGCCGCCCCAAAAGGGCGATAACGGGCCGCCCCGCCTTGCGGGCTTCTTCCAGGGCCTCGCGGCCGAGTCTTTGCGACGCCTGGAAATACGCCTGTTGTTTTGCCATCGCGGTCCTGAAGGCGGCCTTTGTTTCCGCCTCCCCTATTCCCAGAAGCGAGGTCATTTTGATAAAGAGTTCCAGCGCCTTGCCTTCGCCGAATTTAAAACTTACCACCAGGGGCAGCCAGCGCTTTTTGTCCACGTCGGGAAACGCCTTTTCGACATAGTACGGAAGGCTCTGGGTAATCGGGCAAAAATTCGCGTGAACGGATTCTTCGTAACTGGGCATATCCCGAAAGTGGGGAAGCAGCACGTAGTCCGCGCCCTTGTCCAGGCAGTCCTGTACGGCCCCGTGGGCGATTTCCGCGGGGAAACAATACGTGGACTCGGCCCGCGCCACGCCGGCGTGGGCTACCTCGCCGGAAAGAAAGGTCCGTATTCCCAGCTCGTGGAAGAACCACGAATACAGCGGATACAGCGTGTGAACGGAAAAGGCCCGTGGAATACCGACGACGCAGTTCCGCCTGTGCGGGGAGGGGGGAACGGAAGAATCCGCGGGCGCCGCGAATTCCTCAAACATCAGCTTCTGCCGTTTTTCCACATAGTCGAAGACCGGTACGTCCTTTATGTGCTTGCGCATATTGGTGTATTTGTTGCAGCGCCCGCCGAACATATACCTGTGACCGCCGCCGAGTGACAGTACCTGTATCGGACAATAGTTGTCGCAGCTTTGGCACTTGAAGACCCGCTCGTAGACAATTTCACGGGCGATAAGCTCGTCTATGTCGACGGTTTTTTCCTCCAGCAGGCCGCCGGCGTGTTTTCGTTTGGCCAAAAGGGCGACGCCGAAACAGCCCATAAGTTCCGGCGACGGCGGCACAAGGATTTCCTTGTCAAGCATCATCGCGAAGGCCAGGGGAACGGCGGAATTTTTCGCCACCCCGCCCTGAAGAAATATCTTGCCGCCTATGGTACGGTTCCCGACAACCCGGTTCAGGTAGTTCGCCACAATCGAGCAGACAATGCCCGCGGTAATGTTTTCCTTGCTGGCCCCCTGCTGAACCGCCTTGCGGATATCGCTGTTGATAAAGGCCGAGCAGTGTTCGCCGAATTTAAGCGGCGCGTCGGCGTTAAGCGCGAGGGGGCCGATCTCCGGCGCGCTGTGGATCGACAAATCGCCCGACGCGCTTTCCTCAAGAAAAGAGCCCGTTCCCGCCGAGCAGGCTTCGTTCATCGCGTAATCTATCGGGACGCCGTTTTTCAGAAGCACGTACTTGGCGTCCTGTCCGCCTATCTCGAAAATCGTTTCCACGCCGGGATCGAAGTACGTGGTTCCGACGGAATGGGCTATGATTTCGTTGTAAACCCCCGGCGTTTCAAGAAAGACGCCGAGTATCTCCCTGCTCGAACCGGTCGTGGAAACAAGCCGGATGTCCACGGCCTTGCCGCCGGTATCGGCGGCGATCTTTTCCTGTATGATTGCAAGACATTCCTTGAGCGCCTTGACGGGGTCCCCGTGGGTACGGCCGTAGTGGCTTGCCACGACCTCGTCGGTCTCCATGTCCACAAGGCAGGCTTTGGTAGTGGTCGATCCGCCGTCAACCCCAAGTATGTACTGCCTGTCCGCCCTGACCCTGCCGCCGCCTTTTTCAAAAAACCGGACCTTGTCCTTCCAGTCTCCCAGGGCGGGCAGCGTGCCGAAGCGGATTTCGTTGGGCTTGAGGAGTTTGTCCTCCGAAGGGAGGGGGCTTCCCGATTCCGGGGCGAGAACCGCCGCTCCCAGGGCCTCGAAAACCGGGGCCGATTCGGGGATGATAAACTCAATCCGGGGCGCTTTCTCCCTGATAAACCTGATGATGTGGCGGTTCAGCGTAATGCCCCCCGTCAGAACGACCCTGCCGGAATGGACTTTTGCCCGTTTGAGAAAGTCTATAACCTTGACGGCCATCACGTCGGAAAGCGAAAGGACGATGTCTTCCTTGGAAGCTTCCCGCTTGTTAAGCCTGTGGGTACAGTCGCTTTTCATGAACACCGAACAGCGGGTGGAAAGGGAATACACTTTGGCCGTATCGGGAACCCTGTCGATGTCGGCCAGCGTCATGTCCATGCGGGCAAGCTGCTGTTTGAGAAATTCGCCGGTACCGCTCGCGCACTTGTTGCCGGAAAAGTTATTGACGATTTTCCCGCTCTCGTCGAGCCGGTATACGACCAGGTCTTCCCCGCCCATGCTTACGACGGCGTCCGCCTTTATCGAAAGCGCCCTGAGGGCCGCCTCCACGCAAAGCGGCTCCAGAGTCCCCGCCGCGTCAAACATAAAACGGCCTTCGTTTCCGGTGACCAGGGCCGGAAGGCCGGGAACAACGTTCCCTTCGGCAAGAAGCTTTTTAACCGCCGCCGCGAAATCCCCCTCGTGGGGGACGGCGGCGCTCCAGACGCAGTGGACGCCGCCGGAAGGATCTTTTTCCGCCAGAGCCATTTTCAGGCTCGTGGAACCGATATTAATACCCAAAGAACGCATATTTTCTTCCTCAATGCCCCTATGATACCGAAGCCGGCCCGGACTGACAACCTTTCTCCGGGGGTGTTGAAATTCAGGATTGGGCGCCCGGAGAACAAACGGGGTTTCCTTCTCCCAAAACAAGAATAATTATTATTATTAATTTTGTCAACATAGCGCGCGGATGTCCGGCAAACCCGGCCGGAACAAGTCCGGCCCGGTTTACACCGCCGTCCCCGTGCTTTTCGTGGGGTGTGCCTGTATCTATAAGGAATACGGTTTATAAAGCCCGTCCTATAAGTTTCTAAGTCTCGAAAATCTTCTTTATCGCGTCCCTGTTTCCCGGCGTATGGGGATCCGCCGAGGCGCCCGCGTACAGTTCGTCAATCCG
>JAIRSC010000085.1 GCA_031255645.1 Treponema sp.
GTGCTGGACACAATCCTGCGGGAATCGTTCATCAGCCCGCTTCATCCCCTGTGGAGCGCGGCGCTGTGTTTGATCCTTCCGCTTCTCCTTGTATTGATCCTCGGCGGCCTTAAACCCGCTCCCCGCGCCGGGCTCGGCATCGGCGGCGCGGCCCTTTTCGGGACGTTCTGTTTTGCCGTCTTCCGCTACACGGGCGTTTTTATCGGCCCCCTGGGACCCGTTCTTTCCGCCGTGATCGCGGTCATACTCCGGGAACTGGTTTCCTACCTGGTTTCGGAAAAGGAAAAGCAGTTTATCAACAAGGCGCTTTCAACCTACGTCTCCAAAGAAGTGGTGGCCGAACTCGTGGCGAATCCTTCGCTGCTGCAGCTGGGGGGAAGCAAGCGGCATATGAGCGCGATCTTTACGGACATTCAGGGATTTTCGACGATTTCGGAACAGCTTGACCCGGAAGATTTGGTGCGGCTTTTGAACCGTTACCTTACGGAGATGAGCGATATCATCATGGAAAACACGGGAACCATCGACAAATATGAAGGAGACGCGATTATCGCGTTTTTCGGCGCGCCGGTATACCGGGAGGATCACGCCGTCCTGGCCTGCCGCAGCGCCGTCCGGATAAAAAAGGCCGAAGAGGAATTAAACCGCGTCGTCATGGCGGAGGGCCTGAGCCCCATGCCCCTCTACACCCGGATAGGCATAAACACGGGAGAAATGGTCGTGGGCAATATGGGAACCTCCAATAAAATGAACTACACGATCATGGGAAACGCGGTGAACCTTGCCGCCCGGCTCGAAGGTGTCAACAAGCAGTACCGCACGGGGGGCATTCTGATAAGCGAATACACCAAAACTGAGCTGGGAAACGAATTTGTCTGCCGGAGTCTCGACCGGGTCCGGGTCGTGGGGATCAACGAACCGCTGCGGCTCTACGAACTTTTGGGGCTGCGGGGCGAGACCGATGAAGAAGCCGTAAAAATCTGGGAAGCGGCCTTCGCCCTGTACGAAAAACGGCGGTTTCGGGAAGCGGAAGAGGCGTTTGGTTCCATCGCGGCCAAAAACGAAAAGGACGGCGCGGCGCGGCTTTACGCGGAAAAATGCCGTTCGTATTCGGCCGCGCCGCCCCCGGACGGCTGGGACGGGGTCAACAATTTAAGCGAAAAGTAACGCTGTCCAAAACGGATCGCGGCAGAACGGCGATACGAATAACGCCGTCATGCCGCCGGGTATTTGGACGGAACTACCATCTGACGCATATCCCTTTTGACTCGGCGTATTTTTTTATGTCCCCAACCGTTGTCTTGCCGTAGTGGAGCATGGAGGCGACCAGGGCGGCGTCGGCGTTTCCCCAAAGGCCGTTTTCCGCTTTTTCCGGCGGCAGGAGTACGCCGGCAATCTGCTCGAGGTTTCCCGCGCCGCCCGACGCGATTACCGGCACGGGTACCGCGTCGAGCACCGCCCTTGTAAGTTCAAGGTCGTAGCCCGCCCCGGTTCCGTCGGCGTCGATGGAATTGAGGAGGATTTCTCCCGCGCCAAGCTCCACCGCCCTGACGGCCCATTCCACGGCGTCGCGTCCGGTATCGGTTCTGCCGCCGTGGGAATAGGCGTGCCAGCGCGGAGCTTCCGCGTTTTGCCCCTCCCCCACCCGCTTGGCGTCAATCGAAAGCACCACGCACTGGCGCCCGTAGGCCCTCGCCATTTCCGCGAGAAGTTCCGGCCGGGCAAGCGCCGAGGTGCAGACCGAAACCTTGTCCGCCCCGGCGTTCATCACTTCCCGCATGTCGTTGACGCCTCGGACGCCGCCGCCGACACACAGCGGAATAAACACCTCGGCAGCGACCTTCCGCACCACGTCGAGCAAGGTCGCCCGGCTTTTGTACGAAGCGCCTATGTCGAGAAACGTCAACTCATCGGCCCCTTCGTCATTATAGCGCCGGGCAAGTTCCACCGGATCGCCGGCGTCCTGTATGCCCCTAAACTTGATTCCCTTTACCACCCGTCCGTCGTCGACATCCAGGCAGGGGATGATGCGTTTTGCCTGCATTCAGCCTCCGGCCCAGTTTTCCAGAAGCTTAAGGCCCGCGGCGCCGGATTTTTCCGGGTGAAACTGAACCGCCGCGAGCTCGCCGCGTTCCACCGCGGAACAGTAGCCAAGGTAGTACTCCGCCTCCGCGGCGGTAACGGAATCGTCTTCGGGAGCGGCGTAGTACGAATGTATGTAGTAGAAAAACGAATTTTGGGGGATGCCCCGGAAAAGCCGAGACGAAGACCGGGCGGCGGTCTGGTTCCAGCCGATCTGCGGAACCTTGCGGCCGGGAAAACGCCTGACCGTTCCGGCTATAAGGCCCAGCCCCCCGGCGGCCCCGCCGTTATCCGCCGCGCCGGGAACATAGCCGGCTTCCTCGGAATAGTCGAACAAAAGCTGGAGGCCGATGCATATTCCCAGAAACGGTCTGTCCGCGGCGATCCATTCCCTCAGCGCGGCGGCGTAACCGGATTTTTCAAGGCTTTCCATCGCCGTGGCAAAGTGGCCGTCGCCGGGAAAAACGACGCGGTCGAAAACACGGGAAGCGCCGTCCGCCGCGCAGGAAAGCTCCTCCGGGCCGGCGGCAAAACGGGCCCGGATCCCCAGCCGGGCAAGGGCATTCATCACCGAACCCAGATTGCCCGCGCCGTAGTCGATTACGCCCGTCATTAGCTGTTCACGCAAGCGTGCCTTTTGTAGACGGCACAAAGTCCGGGTAACGGGGGTCCGTCTCCACCGCCTCCCGGATTGCCCGGGCCGCGGCCTTAAACAGGGCCTCCGCCTTGTGATGATCGCTTCGGCCCCGGAGTATGTCGATATGAAGCGCCACGGCCGCGCTGTTGGTAAAGCCCTGCCAGAAATCCTCAAGGGTGTCGATCTGGAACGAACAGGCGTCCTTGCCCTGCGCGGCGGAAACCAGGGGAATGCCGGAAAGCCCGGCGTTGAACACGAGGAAAGGCCGGCCGGAAATATCCACCGCGGCCCGCGCCAGAGTTTCGTCCATCGGGAAAAGGCAGCTCCCGCTGCGGCGTATGCCGCGCTTGTCGCCGAGGGCTTTGGCGAAACACTGGCCCAGGACAATGCCGGTATCTTCCACAAGGTGATGCTGATCCACCTCAAGATCGCCCGACGCGCGGATTTCAAGGTCTATAAGACTGTGCCGGGCAAAGGTGTTAAGCATGTGGGCCATAAAGCCGATGGGGTACTCAAGTTTCGCCTCGCCGGTTCCATCAAGGTTAAGTTTTATCGAAATATCGGTCTCTTTGGTAGAGCGTCCGATTTCGGCGCTTCGTATCATAATCCCTCCTGCCGCCTATCCGCCAATCGCGTCGTCTTTCCTGCGAAGCAGGGTATTCAACAGCACATGAAAAACGCAGGCCGAGCCGAGGCTTACGGCCATCGCGATTACCATGCCGAGGATATTGTTCGAAAGTCCGGGCGCGACAAAAGACGCCACATAAGCGGTGGATTTTACGTTGAAAATGCCGACGGTAAACCCGCCGAGTCCCGCCGCCGCCAGGGCCGCCGCGAAAAGCGCCTTTGACGAAAGCATAAACGGATAGGCCGCCTCTACATAGGTGCCGAAAGCCATGTTGATAAAAAAGCCCATCGACGCCGCGGGCCGCTCGCCGGCCTGCCGGGGCCTGATAATGTTCGCCAGCGTAATCCCCGCCGAAACCATTACCAGGGAACACATGTCCACCGCGCCGAGGAAACTAAAGCCGTACTCTTCCATTTCGAGAAGGGCGATGGGCAGTATCGCCGCGTGATAAACCCCCGCCATAATCGCGGGCCAGATCAAAAGCCCGGCGACAAGGCCGCAGAGCGGCGCGTTAAAGGCCAGCGCCCAGTCAATCACCGCGCGTACGCCGTTGCCGAGCCACAGGGCAATCGGGGCGATAAAGAAAAACACCAAAAGCCCCGCCGCGAGACCCGAAAGACCGCCGCCCACGATGTTCGCGGTGGTCCCCGGCCAGCCCTTTCCCAGGGCAAAGAGTACAAGATAATGAACGGCGATTCCCGCGAGTATGCCGCCCACGAGGCCGCCCAGTATGCCGCCGCCGGTGGAAAGGGCGCCGGCGATAACCCCGGAAACTATGCCCACTTCGTTAAGGCCGGAAATCTGCCGGGCCGCTACCGCCGCGATGATAATGGGAAGCGTATTGAGAAGCGTCTGCTGTATGGTTTGAAAGAGTTCCGTGACGGCCGCGTTGGGAACGGTCTTGGAGAGTATCTGCCATATCGCCAGGGACAGGGCGGCGGCGATAAAACCCGGCAGGGACGAAAACAATATGCCCCGCACGTTGATCCGCGCAAAGGGACTCCCCGAAGCGCCGGCCCCCTCAACGCCGCCCAGTACGGGACGGTAGCTGCCGCCGAAATGTTTCGCCAGGGCGACGGCGGCGGCAATCGCCCGCGTCCGGTTGGTCGTGCCGGTGGTGCCCGACGCGGCGATAAGCCTAAGCCCCGCCGCCCGCGCCCGCGAAACCGAGGAGCCGCCCGTTCCGGCGGCGGGTATTTTTTCCCGCGCCGCCGCCGCTACAACAAGCCTGTTAACCCCTTCGGGATCGGCGCTTACCAGAACCAGGGCGTCAATCTCCTTCCTGTCTACAGCTTCTGCGATTGTCCTGTCAACGGCGGAAGCCTTTTCGTTGATCTCCTTAAGGGTTTTCCGTTCCGATTCAACCGGAACGCCCCCCTCGACGGTCCACAGGGACGCGGGAGCGTCTTCCTTAATCCCGTCCATGGACTGGCCCGCGGCGATAAACTGCACGTGGCTTATCCGGATACCCGCCGCCTCAAGCTGTTTCTTCAGTTCCCCCAGCAGCGCGCCCGGCTCTTTTCCCCCAAGGTTAAAGAGGTTGCCGCCGCTGCTCCCGATTATCGCCGCTCGTTTCATATCCGCCTCCTTATGTTACCCGCGAACCAATGGCCCGTTCCGCGCCGTTCGCGTATTCACGGCCGTTATCTGTCACGGCGCCACTTTCCGCAGATCGTATTCTACAATATCCGAGGCGCCGAGCTTCTTCAAGCGGGGAATAAGCTCCGGGACCTCGCTTTTAACAACGGCTATTTTTACCGCGTAACCGTTTTCCCCGTGCAGGGGAGAGACCGTAGGGCTCCGCATCGCGGGAAGCGGTTCCCGGCCGGAGGCGAGCTGTTCAAATTTTTCCTTGGGAAAATTCATTTCCAGCATAACCCGGTTCCGGCCCTCAAGCACGGCTTTAAACAGCATGGCAAGCTCCTCGATACGGCGGCGTTTTTCGCCGTCCGCCATCGCGGAGCGGGAAGCGACAAAACGGGTCGAGGACTCAAGCAGAGAGTCGACGATCCGAAGGCCGTTGTCCCTGAGCGTCTGTCCCGAAGAGGTATTGTCGATGATCATGTCGGCGTCGTCGGGGGGAAAGACTTCGGTCGCCCCGTAAGTCCGCAGTATACGGTAATTGTAGCCCCGGGATTTCAGCCACGCGCCGGCAAGGTTCACGTACTCCGTGGCGGCGACGAGCCGCTTTTGGCGAAGTTCCGCGTCGTCCGTTTCGGCGGGAACGGCGGCGACGATACGCACCCTGTCAAAACCCAGGTCCAGTATCTCTTCCACATCGGCGGCGCTTTCCTTAATCCAGTCGATCCCCGTAAAACCCGCGTCGTGGCTCCCCAGTTCGAGAAGTTCCCCCACGTTCTGCGGTTTCATGATCTTGGCGTCAAGCCAGTCCGCGGCGACAGCCGGCCGGTAGGTTCTGTCGGCAAGGCTGATGGGAAAACCCGCGTCGGCAAACAGGGCTTCTATATTCCCGAACATGCGCCCTTTGGGAATAAGCACCCGAAGTTTTTCCATACTACCCAACCCCATAAAAAAGCCACGGACTCAAAGAGGAGCCCGGACAGGTCCTATGTCGTTTCTTCCGTTTCCGCTTCTTCCTGGGGTTCTTCTTCCCCGGCGGCTTCGGCCATGGCGGCTTCCAGCCTCCGCTGTTCAAGGATTTCGTTCATCTGCTGATCCAGATCCCGGCTATCCTCGTCGAAGAGCTTGACCTCCCGGTACCGTTTCATGCCCGTACCCGCGGGAATGGGATGCCCGATGATAATGTTCTCCTTGAGGCCCCGCAGGGCGTCGGTGGAACCGGCAATGGCCGCGTTGGTAAGCACCCTGGTAGTTTCCTGGAAGCTTGCCGCGGAAAGGAACGAGTCGATGTTAAGCGAAGCTTTGGTGATTCCCTGGAACATGGGCCGGGCGACGGCGGGCTGCCCGCCTTCAGCTATGACCCGTTTGTTTTCCTCGTGGAACCGGTATTTGTCCACCATTTGGCCGAAGATAAACCTTGTGTCGCCGACCAAAACAATCTCTACCTTCCGCATCATCTGGCGGATAATGACGCCGATTTGTTTGTCGTTTATCGAAACGCCCTGGAGCCGGTACACCTGCTGGATTTCGTCCATCAGATAACGCTGAAGCGTCGCTTCGCCCTTGATGTGGAGTATGTCGTGGGGATTGACCGGCCCCACACAGAGGGCCTCTCCCGATTCAACCGAATCGCCGTCGCGGATCAAAAGACGCTTGTTCATCGGGATAAGATGTTTGTATTCCTTGCCGAACGCGTCCTCGATAACCACCACCCGTTTGCCCTTGACGATGGACTTAAAGCGCACAATCCCGGAAACCTGGGCGAGCACCGCGGGGTTCTTCGGTTTTCTGGCTTCAAAAAGCTCGGAGACGCGGGGAAGGCCGGAGGTAATATCCGACACCTTCGCGCTTTCCTTGAGGGTTTTGGCGATGGTTCTTCCCGCGTGGATATTCTCGCCTTCGTCCACCTGTATATAGGCGCCGCCGGGGAGGAAATACGACGCAAGCTCGTTCCCGTCGGCGTCGGTCAGGCAGATGCGGGGCTGTTTGTTTTCCAGCTGGAACTCGGTAATGCGCTTTTCGATTTTGCCGGTCTGTTCGTCGATTTCTTCCCTGAGCGTCGTTCCGGGAATAATGTCCGCGTATTTAACCAGGCCGCCGGTTTCGGCGATAATCGGGTCGGAAAACGGATCGAACGAAGCAAGGGTTTTTTCCGCGTCGGCCACGTCCCCGGCCTTTACGACGACTTCCGAACCGTTGCGGATTTCAATTTTTTGATCCTGGCCGATAAGGTACAGGGTTTTTGTTTTTGCCCGTCCCGAAGCGTCCAGAACCATCGCGTAGGCGATCTCGGTGGAGAGTATCTCTTTGCTGCCGCGTTTGATAACCGGCTCGCCCCGGATAATCCGCGTTCCGCTTTCGACAAGAAGCTCGTCTTTGGCGTCGAGCCTGTATTCTTTCATGACCCTGTTGACAACCGCGTAACCCTTGCGGGTAAAAAGCCAGTGGCCGTTGGCAAGCTCCACGTGGGATCCGGAAATTTCCCGGATATACGCCGGATACTTGAGGAAAGTCCGGTTGTCTTCGCTGACCTTGGTCGCGACGCCGCCGGTATGGAAGGTACGCATCGTAAGCTGGGTACCCGGCTGGCCGATTGACTGGGCCGCGATGGTTCCGACCGCCTCGCCGATGTCCACTGAACGGTTGGTCGCGAGGTTTCTTCCGTAACAGCGGCGGCAGACGCCGTGCTTCGCCTCGCAGGTAAGTACCGTGCGGATACGTACCGATTCGATACCGGCCTGCTCAATCAGATCGGCGGTTTCCTTGCTGATCTCCTCGTTTACGTCAACGATAAGCTCGCCGGTAATCGGATGCTTGACCCGTTCAAGGGTATAGCGCCCGACAATGCGGTCACTGAGGGATTCCTGGACTTCTTCGCCGCTTTTAAGGGCCGAGTAAGCGATACCGTTTATCGTGCCGCAGTCGTCTTCATTTACGACTACGTCCTGGGCAATGTCCACAAGCCGCCGGGTAAGGTAGCCCGCCTCGGCGGTTTTAAGCGCCGTATCGGCGAGTCCTTTCCGGGCGCTGTTGGTGGAGATAAAAAACTCGATAACCGAAAGCCCTTCCTTGAAATTCGCCCGTACCGGAAGCTCGATAATGTCGCCGGAAGGCTTCGCCATAAGGCCCCGCATCGCGGCAAGCTGGCGTATCTGGTTGCGGCTTCCGCGCGCGCCGGAATTCGCCATCATATAGATTGAGTTAAACCCGTCGCGGTCCGCTTCCAGGGTTTTC
Source organism: Treponema sp. (assembly GCA_031255645.1). GTDB lineage: Bacteria > Spirochaetota > Spirochaetia > Treponematales > Breznakiellaceae > JAIROH01. The sequence goes on from JAIRSC010000085.1 coordinate 8,163, forward strand.
ATCATAATGTTGGTCAACTCTTCGTTGGTTTTGGTCCAGACTTCGACAATCCGGTTGAAGCGTTCTTCCTGGGTTATAAGGCCGTCTTTGTGCTGTTTCTGTATTTCCTCGACCTTTCTGTTCGCCTCGTCGACCATCGCCGGCTTTTCTTTGGGAACCACAATGTCGTCGATACCGATTGTCGCGCCGAAAACCGTCGCGTATTTGTAGCCGGTCGATTTGATGACATCAAGCATGCGCACCGTCGTCCAGGAACCTTTTTCGTTGAAAATACGCTCGATAAGCGCCCGAAGTTCCTTGTCCTTCAGCTCGTAGTTGATGAACGGAATATCCTGGGGCATATCTTCGTTAAATATCAGGCGTCCGGCGGTGGTTTCGACAAGCCGGTCTTTCGCCAGGCTCGTCTGTTTTCCGGCCTTTTCCCACACCGGAAGTTTGGGCGCCCTGACCCGTATCACCGCTTCCCAGTCCAGCGAGCCGGACTCCACCGCCATGAGCACTTCCTCCGAGGAAGAAAACACCGGCAGCTTGTCCCCGCCCTTGTCCAGGCCGGGGCGCTTCGCGTTCGGCTTGATACGGGTAAGAAAGTTGATCCCCAGTACCATGTCCTGCGACGGAAACACGATGGTTTTTCCGTTCGCCGGATTAAGCAGGTTCTTCGCGCTGAGCATAAGGGTCCAACATTCCATCTGGGCCGCCTGGGTAAGGGGTACGTGAACGGCCATCTGATCGCCGTCAAAGTCGGCGTTAAACGCGTGGCAGACCAGCGGATGAAGTTTGATCGCCTTTCCCTCAACAAGAACCGGCTCAAAAGCCTGGATACCCAGCCGGTGCAGGGTGGGCGCCCGGTTAAGCAGCACGGGATGTTCCTTAACGACCTCGTCGAGAATCGTATACACTTCCGGGGTTTCCTGTTCCACCAAAAGTTTCGCCTTCTTTATGTTGTACACGACATGCAGGTCGGTAAGTTTTTTCATGATAAAGGGTTTGAAAAGCTCAAGGGCCATTTTGGTGGGAAGCCCGCACTGCCACATCTTGAGTTCGGGCCCGACGGTAATGACGCTGCGCCCGGAATAGTCGACGCGCTTTCCAAGCAGGTTCTGGCGGAAACGGCCCTGCTTGCCCTTGAGCATGTCGCTGATCGATTTAAGGGGCCTGTTGGACGCCCCCTTTACCACGCGCTTTTTCTTGGAATTGTCGAACAGGGCGTCCACCGCTTCCTGGAGCATCCGCTTTTCGTTGCGGATAATGATGTCCGGGGCGTTGAGTGTCTGGAGCCGTTTAAGCCTGTTGTTGCGGTTAATTACCCTGCGGTACAGGTCGTTAAGATCGCTTGTGGCAAAACGCCCCCCGTCAAGCTGTACCATGGGCCGCAGTTCCGGGGGAATAACGGGGATTACGTCGAGGATCATCCATTCCGGCTTGTTGCTGGAATTGCGGAAATTCTCGACGATTTCAATGCGCTTAAGAAGCCGTTTGTCGCTTTTCGCGCCCTTGTCTATCATCTTTTGCCTGAGCTCGGCCGCTATCTCATCAAGGTTGATGTTTTCGAGCAGCGTCCGCACCGCCTCGGCGCCCATGCCGGCGCTGAAACCGCCGCCGTAACGTTCCTGGGCTTCGTAGTACTCTTCTTCCGTTAAAAGCTGGTTTCGTTTCAGGTCGGTATCGCCTGAATCTATCACGATATATTTTTCGTAATACAAAACCGAGCGGAGGGCCGCCATCGACATATCAAGCAAAAGTCCCATGCGGCTTGGAACGGAACGGTAGTACCAGATATGGGAAACGGGGGCGGCAAGCTCGATATGGCCCATCCGTTCGCGCCGTACCTTGAAGTGGGTAACCTCGACGCCGCAGCGGTCGCATATAACGCCCTTGTAACGGATCGACTTAAACTTGCCGCAGTAACATTCCCATTCTTTGGTCGTACCGAATATACGCTCGCAAAAAAGGCCGTCTTTTTCGGGCCGCAGCGTCCTGTAGTTGATCGTTTCCGGCTTTTTTACTTCCCCGTAAGACCAGGCGCGGATCATCTCCGGCGAGGCCAGTTTTATCATAATAGAGTCAAAATCCTGTATGTCCCTCATGTTCTCTTGCTCCTCACGCTCTTTACCTAAAAATTGCTCCCCGATTTGGTTATCAATTCCTCGTCACGCTCGGTCAGCGGAATCTGCTTTCCTTTGGCGTCGTAAATGGTCATGTCCAAAGCCAGGCCCCGGAGTTCCTGAACCAGTACGTTGAACGATTCGGGAATTCCGGCGGTCGTGGACGGTTCGCCCTTGACGATGGCTTCGTATATCTTCGAGCGGCCCGTCATGTCGTCGGACTTGATCGTCAAAAGTTCCTGCAGGGTATTGGCCGCGCCGTAGGCTTCCAGCGCCCACACTTCCATTTCGCCGAGCCGCTGGCCGCCGAACTGCGCTTTGCCTCCCAGGGGCTGCTGGGTAACCAGCGAATAGGGGCCGGTGGAACGGGCGTGCATCTTGTCGTCCACAAGGTGATGGAGTTTAAGGAAGTATATGACCCCGCAGAAAATGGGATTCACAAAGGGTTCGCCGGTTTTGCCGTCCCTGAGCATGGTCTTGCTGGTAACGGGAAGCCCCGCCTCACGAAGTTTTTCCTCGATATCGTCCGTCGACGGCGACTGAAACACCGGCGTCGAATACCATTCGTCCAGCGTACTTGCCGCCCAGCCGAGTTCCGTTTCAAGAAGCTGGCCGATGTTCATTCGGGAAGGAACACCCAGCGGAGTCAGGCAAATATCCAGCGGAACGCCGTCTTCCATATAAGGCATGTCTTCTTCCGGAAGTATTTTTGCCACAACGCCCTTGTTTCCGTGGCGGCCTGCCATCTTGTCCCCTTCCCGCAGTTTGCGTTTGGTCGCGATAAGTACCTTGACCACTTCGTCCACTCCGGGGTTAAGATCGTCGCCTTCAGTTCGTTTAAGCCGCTGTATGTCGATGATCGTCCCCTCGTTGCCGTGGGGAACCCGCAGCGACGAATCGCGGACTTCCTTGGCCTTTTCGCCGAATATCGAGTTAAGCAGCTTGAATTCCGGCGTGGTTTCGGTTTCGCTTTTGGGGGTAACTTTTCCGACAAGAATGTCCCCCGACCAGACCTTGGCCCCCACCCGGATAATGCCTTCGGCGTCGAGGTTGTCGAGGCTTTTTTCGCTTGTGTTGGGAATGTCCCTGGTGATCTTTTCCGGGCCGAGTTTGGTTTCCCTGACCTCGGTAATAAATTCCTTTATGTGGATCGAGGTAAACATATCGTCTTTGACGACTTTTTCGGAAATAAGGATCGAGTCTTCGTAGTTGTATCCGTTCCAGGGCATAAAGCCCACGAGTATGTTCCTGCCCAGGGCAAGCTCGCCGTCTCTGGTAGCGGGCCCGTCGGCGATTACCTGCCCGGAAGTAACCTTGTCGCCTGTCCTGACTATGGGCCTCTGGTTGTAACAGGTGTCCTGATTGGTTCTTTGGTGTTTGACAAGCCGGTATACGTCAAGACCCTCGGCGGTCGTCTGCGGGCCGGGAACGCCCTTGCCTTCGGGCTTTACGGTAATTTCCCCCGACGTAACCCGGATAACCGTACCGTTCCGCCGGGCTTTTACAAGCACCCCCGAATCGTAGGCGCACTTGTCTTCCATGCCGGTACCCACCCTGGGCGCTTCGGGAAAGATAAGCGGAACGGCCTGGCGCTGCATGTTGCTTCCCATAAGCGCCCTGTTGGCGTCGTCGTGCTCAAGAAACGGAATAAGCGAAGCGGACACCGAGATAATCTGCTTGGGACTGACATCCATATACTGAACGTCTTCGGGCGCCCTGGTGGTATAATCCCCCTGGTGATGGCAGGAAACCTGGTCGTCGGCAAAACTGCCGTTGTCGTTAAGCCTCGCCGAAGCCTGGGCGATATAGTAACGGTCTTCGTCCATCGCCGAAAGGTATTCGATATTCGGAGTAGCCTTGCCCTTGACGACCCTGCGGTAGGGGGTTTCCAGAAAACCGTATTCGTTTACCCGCGTATAGTTCGCCAGGGATACGATAAGGCCGATATTCGGACCTTCCGGGGTTTCGATGGGACACATCCGGCCGTAATGGGTATAGTGAACGTCCCGAACCTCAAAACCCGCCCTGTCGCGGGAAAGCCCGCCCGGCCCCAGGGCGTTAAGCCGCCGTTTGTGGGTAAGCTCCGCCAGCGGGTTCACCTGATCCATAAACTGGGAAAGCTGACTTGAACCGAAAAATTCCTTTATCGCCGCCACAACGGGTTTTATCGAGATAAGATCCTGTGGTTTAATCGTGTCGGTTTCCTTGAGGCTCATCCGCTCTTTGGCTATCCGTTCCATTCGGCTGAACGCCACTTTCATCGCGTTGGCCATAAGCTCGCCCACGGAACGGATTCTGCGGTTCCCCAGGTGGTCGATGTCGTCGATATTTTCGTCCCCGACATACACCTTGATAAGGAATTTCATCGTGGCGATGATATCCCGCCTGGAAATTGTAAAATCTTTTTTGGTGGGGCTAAGGTCTTCTTCGCCGGCGGGAAGGTCGAATTTCTTGTTGAGTTTGTAACGGCCTACCCTGCCAAGATCGTAACGCCGGGGCGTAAAAAACATGCTGTTAAGGTCTTTTTCCGCCGCTTCTATCGTAATCGATTCTCCGGGCATAAGCACCGAATACACGGCGGACAGGGCTTCGTCCCTGGAAGGTTCGTCGCGGGCGGAATCTTCTTTTACGAATTTAATTTCTTCCCGCTCAAAACAGTTTAACAGCATCGGGGAATTGAGGGAGTCCGGCGCCTCGAAGTTGATTACCTCTACCGTCTTGACCCCGTGGGCAAGCAGCTCGTCCACATTGTGGGGATGGAGCTTTTCCCCGGTACGGTACAGTTTCTTCCGGCCGTCCGCCGGGCCTCCGTCCGAAGCTTCGGAAGTTTCCGCCGCGACCCAGACCGGAGCGGCAAGCACTTTGCCGGTTATTTTCTCGCGGGTGTCTTTGTCGTTCTTTATTTTGAAGGTTTCGACCGAATAAAACGCCCGGATTATGTCTTCGCGGCTTTCGTAGCCCAGCGCCCGGAGAAATATCGTTCCCAGAATCCGTTTTTTACGGTCTATTTTGGCGTAAATAAGCTCCCGTTTCTGGTCAATCTCGAACTCAAGCCAGGAACCCCTGTAGGGGATGATGCGGGAAGAAAAAATTCCCTTTTCATGGCTGAAGATAACGCCGGGCGAACGGTGAATCTGGGACACGACGACGCGCTCGGCCCCGTTGATGATAAACGTCCCCCGCTCGGTCATAATGGGGATGTCCCCCATGTAGATGTCCTTTTGACGGATTTCCCCGGTCTGCTGAAAGATAAGATTGATCCGGGCCTTGAGGGGCAGGGCGTAGGTAAGCCCTTTCTGTTTGCAGTCCAGCTCGGAAAATTTAACGTTCGCCTCGTCAAGGGAATAGTATTCGTATTCAAGAACCATGTCCCCGCCGGGACTCTCTATCGGAAAAGTCGCCCTGAAAACCTCTTCCAGGCCCTGAACGGCGGGCTTTTCGCCGGATTTCAGCTTGTCCCGCTGAAGAAAACGCTCGTAAGAACAAAGCTGAATGTCTATCAGGTCAGGCAGTTCCATCACGTCATGGATATCTTTTCCTACATAGGATCGCTTCTTGTTCGTTTTTACCATTCCCATCCCCACAAACAACAAAATAATACCAGGTCCAAACGCCCTGAAGCCCCCGCTCACCCGGCGATCGGGCTCCTGGGTATGGACCCGCGAACGGAATCAACCGGCCATACGGACAAACAACGCGATCCAATCTCCGTATCCGGTTTCTTTCCCGCCATCCCCTGACTTCCCCGGGGAAGAAGGAAAAGCGGCCGAAACCGGGATTATCGAAAAAAGTCCGCGTCTGTCCGTATCGTCCGTGATTCCTTTTACTTACTGTACTTCCACAACGCCGCCGGCGGCGGTAACCTGATCCTTGATCTTGGCGGCTTCTTCCTTGGAGACATTTTCCTTAAGGGGCTTGGGAGCGCCTTCGACAAGGTCTTTCGCTTCCTTAAGGCCCAGGCCCGTCACGGCCCGGACTTCTTTGATAACCGCAATCTTCTTGGTGTCGTCATAAGACTTGAGGACCACGTTGAATTCGGTCTGCTCTTCCGCCGCCGCGGCAGGCGCTCCGCCGGGGGCCGCTCCAACTGCCGCCACGGCCACGGGAGCCGCCGCGGAAACGCCGAACTTTTCTTCCATTGCCTTGACCAGTTCCGAAACCTCCAGAACCGTCATCGAAGCAATCGCTTCCAGAATCTCTTCTTTTGTGGCTGCCATATTATCTTCTCCTAACAGTTTATTGCCGCTTCATACGAAGCCTGCCGGGTAAACCCGAATCCGGGAAGATCCCGGTTAAGCCCGACAGGACGACAGCGCGAAGCCTGACGGACCGTATCTCATTTTTTCGAAACCGCGTCAAAAACACCCGATTGTGTTTTCGCGCCGTGCTCCCGGGAGTTTGTCGCGCTTCGCGCAAAAAACCCACTGGTGCAACAGGCTGCTAGCCTTCCGTCTTTTTGTCGGCTATGGCCTTTACCGTGCGAACCAGCCGCGACGGTATGTCGTTGAGGGCGGCCGCGAAATTTCTCGCGGGGCCGTTCATCACCGACATAAGCATCGAAATAAGCTGGAGCCTTCCCGGAAGCCTGGAAAACGCCTCTACCTGGGCGGCGTCGTAAACCGAAGCGCCAAGAAGGCCGCCTTTTACCTTGAGGGCGGGCGCTTCCCTTGTGAAATCGACGAGTATTTTCGCCACTTCGTTGGCGTCTTTCGGGGCGATTGCCACCGCGGTCGGCCCCACAAAGTAAGCCGATACGTCCGGCGCGTTGAGTCCCTCGAAAGCGAGGCGGGCAAAGTTGTTTTTTACCACCTTGAACGCCGCGTCTTTGCCCCGAAGCTGCCTGCGAAGGCTGGTAATCTGTTCGACGGTAAGCCCCCGGTAATCGGCAAAGATAAAATCCGGCGCGCCGGCTTCCGGCCCGAACGCCTTCTTTAACTCGTCTATCGCCGCAACTTTGTATTCCTGTTGTTTTTTGGCCACTATTGCCATATCAATCCTTCCTTATGAATGACTTGCTCGATTGAGCCCTATTCTATCTGGGAAACAACCCAGACTCCCGGACCCATCGTCGACGCGACCGAAACGGTCTGAACAAACTCGCCTTTCGCGTCGGCGGGTTTTTTGCGCCGTATCTCGGTTATAACCGCCCTGACGTTTTCCGCGACCTTGTCGCTTTCCATGGAAACCTTGCCTACGGCCAGATGTACGACGCCGGTCTTGTCGGCCCGAAATTCAACCCGGCCCTTTTTCAGTTCCGAAAGGGCGCCTTTCAGGTCGAAAGTAACCGTTCCCGTTTTGGGATTGGGCATAAGGCCCTTCCGTCCAAGCACCATGCCGAGCTTGCCGACATCTTTCATCATGTCCGGGGTTGCCACGGCTACGTCAAAATCCAGCCATCCGCCCTTGATCTTTTCGATAAGGTCGTCCGCGCCGATAAAAGCGGCCCCGGCGTCCTGGGCTTCCTTTTCCTTTTCGGGCTTGCAAAACACGAGTATTCGTTTTTCGCCCCGGAACTGGTTGGGAAGAACCACCGTATCCCGCACCGACTGGCTTTTTTTAAGGGTGAGCTTGACGGAAAGCTCCAGAGTTTCGTCAAATTTGGCGAAGGCCATCGACTTGACTATATCGACCGCTTCTTTAAGGTCGTAGGAATTGCCCGGATCGTATTTTTTCAGGGCTTCCCTGTACTTCTTTCCGCGCCTCATTTTTCCACCTCCACGCCCATGGACCGGGCCGTCCCGGCGATAATCTTCATCGCCGCCGGTATGTCGTTGGCGGAAAGATCGGGCATTTTAAGCTTCGCTATCTCTTCAAGCTTTGCCCTGGGGATGGTTCCCACTTTTGTCTTGTGGGATTCCGGCGACCCCTTTTCAAGGCCGATTGCTTTTTTGATAAGCACGGCGGCCGGCGGGGTTTTAAGGATGAAGCTGAAGGACTTGTCGGCGTATACGGTGATAACAACCGGAATGATAAGTCCCGCTTCCATCGTCTTCGTCCTGTCGTTAAACTGCTGGACGAACTGGGGAGCGCTGACGCCGTGAGGTCCAAGCGCGGGTCCGACGGGCGGGGCCGGAGTGGCTTTTCCCGCCGGGCACTGGAGCTTGATAACGGCCGCTACTTTCTTCTTTGCCATACATTCTCCTTTGTGGTGTTACCGCGGCAACGGTATAACGAGACCGTAGGCCTCTCCCACATTCTTTACACTTTCTCTACCTGTAACAAATCGACTTCTACCGGAGTATTCCGGCCAAAGATACCAACCATAACCTTGAGCTTGTTTTTTTCCTGATTCACTTCTTCTATAGTCCCGGTAAAGGATTCGAACGGGCCGTCTATAATTTTGACCTGCTCGCCGGTGTTGAAGCTCTGCCGCGAACGCACGGGCTTTTCTCCCTTGATTTCCCCGGAACGCTGCAAAATACCCCTGGCTTCGTCTCCCGAAAGGGGCTGGGGTCGTTTGTCCGAAGGGGTTCCGACAAATCCCGTAACCCCCTGAATCTTTTTTATTTTCGAACAGGTTTCTTTCCATTCCAGTTCGGGAAGATCCATCTCGACAAGCACATAACCGGGGAAAAATTTCCGGGTCTGGGTACGTTTTTTCCCGTCCCGCACCTCAACAACTTCTTCCTGGGGAATTTTGATGTCCTTGACAATTTCCTTGTCCAGGTCTCCCGACCCAATCATGAGACGCAAAATTTTTTCTATTTTGTTTTCATACCCCGAATAGGTATGAAGGACATACCAGCCTGCCGCCATAATCGCCTTGCTAAAAAATCGCCTGCACGCCCAAAAGCAGCAGCATGTCAACGAGACCCAAAATAGCCGCAACAATTACCGTAGAAACTATGACAACCGCTACCGAACTAATTACGTCTTCCTTGCCGGGCCATACCACTTTACGAAGTTCGGCGTAGGATTCTTTAAAAAACTGAACTATTTTCCCCATTTACTCCTCTCTTTTCATTCGCGGCGGGGTTTTCTTCCCCCCTGGTCAGCGGCTGAAAGGCTTCGAAGCCTACTGTGCCTTCCGCTTCGCTACAGGCGCAGTAGGCTTCGAACCCACGACCTGCGGTTTTGGAGACCGCCGCTCTACCAACTGAGCTATACGCCTAAATACTCTTGCATAGCAAGAAATATATACTATCGAAACCCCGGAGACATACCGAAAACACCCGGCGCGTTTTCATCATTTTTCCAAAGCCCCGGTTTCGCTTATTTTACCTTGGTTTCTATATGCAAGGTATGTTTTCTGTCAAAAGGGCAGTACTTTTTCAGTTCCAGCTTGCCCTGGGTATTTCTCCGGTTCTTTTTGGTAGTATAGTTTTTCCGCTTGCATTCGGAACATTGAAGCGCGATAAGTTCAACCGCGGTCTTTTTACTGGCCATAATTCCTCCAACACCACCTCGTCGTGACGGAGTTCGCGAAGCAAACTCCAAAACCAAAAACCGCCGCGCGATTTTTGGTTAGCCCTCGATCAGAATCGAACTGATGACCTTATCCTTACCATGGATATGCTCTGCCAACTGAGCTACAAGGGCAAATTCGTATATGTTACCTATAGTGCTATGAAACTAACAATTATTCAAGGAAGTGTCAAGAGGAGCGCCCGTTTAATCCGGGAATTTTACATTTATAAGCCGCTTTTGCGTACAAAATATTCCGGGAACTCCCAAAACCCCCATTTTCCCCATTTATAGTATCTATAAGCGTAAATTTTATAGTATACTGAGGCTGTTCCAAAACTTGAGTTTGTGGAACAGCCTGTATTTTGTCCGCGCAAGGAGATTTTTTGAAAAAAGGCTTTAGCGAATACTTTCTTCCGACCGTTTTGATAGGGTTCGGCTTTTTTACGATGGGGCTGATGGATCCGCTGTACGATACCTATGTGCCCTTTTTTTTGCGGCGTTATATCGCTTCCAACGCCGCCGTAGGCGCTTTGATGACGGCGGACAACATACTTCAGCTTGTCCTGATTCCAATTGTGGCCGTCTGGTCGGACAGAACCCGTACCCGGATCGGGCGGCGTATGCCGTTTATCATCGTCATGCTGCCTGTTTCCGCGGTTCTTTTCGGCCTGATTCCCCCGCTGGCCGCCGTTTCGCTCGCCGCCCTTATCGCCATTATCTTTTTCTTTAACATTTTCAAGACTTCGGTCAGAGGCCCGGTGGTGGCCCTGATGCCCGATACCATTCCGGCGGATTTCCGCTCCGAAGCGAACGGTATTATCAACATGATGGGCGGAATCGGCCTTATTGTCAGTACGCTGCTTCTGGCGCGGCTTATCAACGTACAGGCCGCGGACGGAACGGGTTTCGACGCTCCGGGGAGCCTTCCCTTCGGTATTGCCGGCGTCTGTGTCGCGGCCGCGGCGCTCGTACTCCTTTGCTTTGTCCGGGAAAAGCCCGGCGCTGAAAAACCCACTGAAGGCCGGCTCCCCCTGGCCGCGTCCATAAAGGCCGTGTTTTCGGGCGACGCGAAAAACGGCGCGGGCCGCATACTTGTTTCGCTGTTCTGCTGGTTTTTGGCCTACGAGGGCGCAAAACCCTTTTTGGGGCTGTATATGGTCGAATTCGTCGGCGCGGACGAAGGCAGCGCGGCCCTTGCCCAGGGAGCGGCGGGTATTTCCGGGGTTATTCTCGCCATACCCTCCGGCTATCTTGCCCACAAAATCGGCCGGAAACGCTTTATCCGGATATGCCTTGCCGTCCTGTCGTTAATTCTCGCCGCCATCCCGCTAAGTTCCCTGGCGGGCGGCAAACTCGCCCTGGGGCCCCGTCTGTCGATTTTTCTGGCCCTGATGTTCCTGTACGGCATTTTCTGGATCGGCGTGGTGGTCAATTCCTTTCCCATGCTTTGGCAGATGGCGGACTACAGTACCATGGGAATCTATACCGGCCTTTACTACACCTTCAGCCAGTCCGCCGCCATACTCGCCCCGCCGCTGACGGGGGCGGTTATCGACATAGGCGGATACCCCGGCCTTTTTGTGTTCGGCGCTCTTGCCATGTCCGCCGCGTGGTTTGTTATGGGCGGCGTCCGCACGGGCGAACCCGGCGATGTATAGTGTTCCGGCGCCTCCGCGCGGTATAATCTTAAGCGGTGACCCAAAACCGGAAGGAGAAAGATATGCGTAAATTGTTGTTTATGGCGCTGATTACCACGGCGGGAATGCTTGCCGCCCAATCGCAGGTTCTGGATATGGACGCCGCGCTCAGAAACGGGGACGTAAGCTTAACGGCTTCCGGCAATGGAAGCAGTTCCGGGGCTTCGGTAGAAGGCTATCTGCAAAACAACAGGACGGTGATCATCCGCATTAGCATAGTTATTTCCGGCGGTATCTACCTGAAAAACAGCGGTTCGGCGCAGAACATGGTGGCAACCCAGGTATATCTCGCGGACGGCGGCTATTATATCGAAAACGACATGGCCTTTATAGAGCTGGCGCCAAGAAGCCGGACAGAGATCATGCTGATCGCGTTCTGCGCCGATTTCGAACTGGACAACCCTTCGCCGAACGATTCGTTCAGCCGGGGCTCAATGCCTTCCGCTTTACAGGCGATAACGGCAAAGGTCAGCAGGTTTATGGCGGATCATCCCGATGAAGACATCGTTACCGCGGCGCAGCTTGCCGTCTGGCTTGCCCGCGGCGAAACGCTTGAGTCCATAAGCGAAAAGTTCGATTTTACTTCGGACGACGTTGTTTTGGCGCGCAGGATTATGGCTTACTGAGAAACCCGGCCCGCCAGTGCCAGACCGGTACGGAAAGGGCGGAGGGAAAGGGATTGTCGTTTTCAAAATCCGGGAGCCAGTCGCCGCCGGCTGAGACAGGTTCCTGGCAATAGCCGTCCTCGATGCCGTATTCGTCCAGCCAGCCCATAACCGCGCGGTACTCGTCGCCGCTGACGGGACGGCCGGGCACGGCGGAACGTTCCGGGCCGGGCTTTCGGATCGCGCCGGAATTCCGGCTTCCCGCCCGATCCATCACGGTGTACTGGAACATCAGGGAAAGCCCGACCCCTTTTCGGCCCGAACACTCTTCGGCAAACCAGCGCAGAACGTCTTTGGTTGAGTCAAGATGTCCGGGCAGAACCAGGTGCCGGACAATAACCGAATAAAGGCCGGTTTCCGTCCGCTTGTCGCCGGCCATGTCGATCATTTTAAGGATGGCCGCCCGGGCCGTTTCCGGGTAATCCGGGGCGCGGAAATAACGGGCCGCGACAGCGCCGTCCAGGGTTTTCATGTCCGGGAGAAACGCGCCGGCAAGCCCGGCAAGAAGTTCAAGGGTTTCGGGCAGTTCATACGCCGATGAATTCCACAATACCGGAATCGCGAGCCGGGCCCGTTCTGGTTTTCCCGGACGGACCCGGCCGGTCTTCGCCGCCCGAAGCCCTTCGGCAATGGCCGGGACGGCGTGGCTTCCCGTAACGATGTTGATGTTTTCCGCGCCCCGTTCCTGGAGGGCGGCGCAAATTTCGGCAAAATCCTCCGCGGTGACGGCGCGCCCCAGGCAGGGCGTTGTTTCGGGAGATTCGGAAAAAACGCCCGGAGCCGCGGGCCGGCGGGCGGCCCGCGATATCTGGAAGTTCTGGCAGAATACGCAGCCCAGGTTACAGCCGCTTACAAAGATTGCGCCGGAGCCGCCCCTGCCGGTAACGGGAGGTTCCTCACCGCAATGTATCGCGGCGCAGGCAACGCGCAGTCCGGCGCTTTCGCCGCAAAAGCCGCGCTCTCCGGCGTTACGGTTAACGCCGCAGCGCCGGGGACAAAGGTTACAGGGCGCGTACAAATCCATTTTACCTGCCGTTTCCGCGCCGTTCAATCCCGGCGTTCTGCCCGAAACGGATTACGGCGGAACACTAGACTAGCGCGCTCCGGCGACGCCCGCCGCAAGACCCACCAGGCCCTTTATTTCCCGGTCGTTAAAGCGGACCCCGCCGCCCGCGAAAAAGTCCCGGTGGGAAGAAACCAGAATATCGTCAACTCCCCCCTGAATGTATATCCAGTTTAAGGGGTTGTTCGAGTCGGGGTTAAAAAACGGGAACAGTGTTACCGTTCCCCTGAGGTTGGGATAGTCCCCCGTCCGAAAGCGGAAGATCTCGCCCGACAAAGCGAGCCTGTCCAGCGGCTGCAGGTCGACGCCGATTCCGGCGCTGCTTTCCAAAAGCCCTCCCCGAAGGGTTATTATGCCGAAACGCCTGGCAAGCTCCGCGTCAATGGAAATGCTGTACTTTGTTTCCGTTTCGTCGGTAACGGTAGTAGTGCCCGGAGGAATAGTTGTCGTGGACCTGACGGTTCTGCTGCTGACCCCGTTCGGCGCGCCGTTTACCCCCAGGCGGTACCAGCGGTCTCCCGATGCGGGTTCAAGCCGTATCGAAGCGCCGGCCCTGACCGTATCGCGGACAAAACCGTAGTTGACGTGGGAATCAACCAAAAGACCCAGGCCGTTGGCCCTGTTCATAAACTCATTCGCCCCGTCTATTACCCCCTGAAGTTTAACCACCGTTTTTTCGGTTTCCGCGACGGTGGAAAGCACGCCTTCATAGAGCCTATCGTCGTAAATCGCCTGACCGACATTGCCCCGGCCCCGCGCTATTTCCTCGGATATCAGCCTGATATTTTCCATGGCGGCCCTCATTTCCAGTATCGACAGGTCAATATCCCCTTCCCTGGACTCAAGCAGAAGGTTGGTACGCTCGGTGATAAGGGCGGCGGACTCCAGAATACGGGCTATTTTATCCAGTTCGTCGTCCGTCCTGGCGTCGATTTTTCCCGCTATGGAATTAAAGGTTTCCAGGGAAACGGAAAGCAGGGCCATCTGGTTGGCCTGGAATTCACTCAATATACCGGAAATCTGGCTTCCCAGCTGAGAAACGGTCCCCATTACGGCGCCCATGTCCATGCCCGCCGGAGCGGCGTTGATAAAACCGCCCGGAGGCAGCGGCGGGGCGGAGGCCGTTCCCGGCTCCAGGCTGAGTATCGAGGTGCCCAGTATCGAAGAAGCCTTTCTGGAAACCATGGCGTCCAGCCGCGGTTCCACGTCTTTGAGAAGGGCGAGGCGGACGTGGGCCACATTGCCCTCAAGCTGTATTTCCTGGATTTTCCCCACGGCGACCCCCGCCAGGTAAATCTTGGAACGGGAAGAGAGGCCCGTCGCGTCTTCAAGCGTCGTCATGTAAGACCGGGTATTAAAACCGGAAAGCCCGTCGGCGGAAAGAACAATATACGATCCTCCGGCCGCGCCCAGAATAATGAAGAAAAGTCCTACTTTAAAATACTTGGATATATTCATGTTTGCAGCTCGTTAAAGGAAATCCTGATAAAATCTTTCACCATCGGGTGACCTGCCCGGCTCAGTTCCGCCGGCGTTCCTTCGGCAATAATAAAACCCCGGTCAAGAAAAGCGATGCGGCCGGCTATACGAAACGCGCCCGGAATATCATGGGTGATTATCACACAGGTTATTCCCAGTTCGTTATTGACCCGGACGACCAGGTTGTTAATTGTTTCCGACAGAACAGGATCGAGGCCCGTAGTGGGCTCGTCGAAAAAAAGCACTTCCGGGTTCATGATAAGAGCCCGCGCGACGCCTACCCGCTTGCGCATCCCCCCGGAAAGCTCATCCGGACGCTTTGATTCTATACCGGGAAGCTCGATCCAATCAAGAAGTTCGGCAACCCTCTTTTTTATTTCTTTCCGGTTCCGTATTCCCAGAACTTCAATCAGCGGAAAGGCAAGGTTTTCCCCGACATTCATGGAATCGAACAGGGCGGCATTCTGAAACGAATAGCCGAAATGTTTTCTTACGGCGGCGGCCGCGGATTTACCGGAGCCGGTAATATCCGTATCCCTGAACCAGATCTGTCCGGAGTCCGGCTTCATCATCCCGATAATCGTTTTAATGAGTACGCTCTTGCCGGTTCCGCTCTGACCGATAACCGCGAAAAGCGACTTTTCGGGAATGTTCAGCGACACGTCCCTGAGTACGGCGTTTTCCCCGAAGGACTTGGAAAGGTTTTTGATACAAATAACGTTACTCATGCGTAAATAACCCTAAGCAGCATCGTGGCAAGTATGTAATCCGCTATCAGTATGGATACGGATGCGGCGACAACCGCGTTGGTCGCGCTGTTTCCCACGCCCTTCGCGCCCTGTTCCGTATTAAGGCCGTGAAAACAGCAGATTGTCGTAGTCAGAAAGCCCATCACCGCCGCTTTGACAAGGCCGACAAATACGTCCCTGGGACTGAGAAAAGTGAACATATAATCCATATAACTTGCCGAATCAATCATATACAGACGCACAGAGATAAAGTACGAGCCGAAAGCCCCGATCACATTGGCAAGCAGGGTAAGCGCCGGAAAAACCAGTATCGACGCGATTACCTTGGGCAAAACCAGATACTGAACAACGTTGATCGACATGGATTCCAGGGCGTCGATCTGTTCGGTGACTTTCATGGTTCCAAGTTCCGCGGCCATGGCCGATCCGTTTTTGGCTATCAGCATAAGCGTCGTAATAACCGGGGCCATTTCCCTGGAAAGGGCGACCGCGACAGCCGCCCCCGTCCCGATTTCGGCCTGGAAGGGCTGCAGCAAAACCACCATCTGGAGCGCGAAAATCATCCCGATAGCGCCCCCGGAAAGGAGAATGATCAGCACCGAATTGACGCCGAGATGTTCCATTTCAAGGACATAGCGCGAAAAACGAAACGGACGCCTCGGGAAACTCACAAGCAATTCACCGAGAAACGCGAAATACTTTCCCAAGCCGTCGAGTTTGCGGAGCGCGCTTTGGAACATGGCCG
>JAIRSC010000225.1 GCA_031255645.1 Treponema sp.
GGCGCCGGGCCATTGCGCTTTTTTGTATGTTGATCTACAATAGCGTTCATGTTGTTCGGCAAAAAAAACGATCCCAATCCGGATCATTTCTGGAAAGAGTACGAGGAAAAAATCCAGGAAAAGGTTCTTGCCAAGTCTCTGGGCCGTTATATCTCCGGCTGGAATGAATACCAGGAGCCGCTTTGGGGGCTTCTTATTGCCACGACAGGCGGGTTCCGTTTCCATCATTTTCCCCACGAAGGCTGGCTGATTGCCCTGACCCGGATCACTACGGGGGGAGAACCGCCCAAAGAAAAGACGATTTTTGTTCCCAAAGAAAAGATCAGTTCCGTTACACTGCGCGTTGAAAAACGCTGGTGGAAAAAACTCCTTGCGCCCTCGCCGCCGCTGCTTGAACTTCATTATACGGACATTGACGGCGGAGACACCGCCCTAATCGTGGAAACCGAGGCAAAGGCCCATGATGTGTTTTCCGCCCTGGAGGCGCAGCGCCCGTAATCATCGACTGTGGACACCTTTGTATGTTATAAAAATGTCCACCCATCAAGACGCGGGCGCTGTGCGTAAGCCCTATGCCTGCCTCGATAATCAGCGACGTGAATTTTACTATTTTGGCATTTTAATTTGGACAGAACGCTAAAGCCGTATAATCCGCGAATGGGTTAACGCCTCCGTTCCATCACCGGTAATCAAAAAGTCATTTTCCAGCCTGCAGCCGCCAAGCAGGGGATCGTATAGTCCGGGTTCAACGGCGACGACCATGCCCGGCCCGAAAATCCAGCGGTTGTCGTCCCGCTTCCGTATCGCCGGGCCTTCGTGGGGATCGAGGCCTATGCCGTGGCCCAGGGCGTGCGGCATTGTTTTGCCGGCCTTCGCGAAAGCCGCGTCAACCGCCGCCGCCGTATCCGCCGTTGGCGTTCCGGGCTTTATCGTGGAGACGGCAAGGGTATAGGCGTTTTCCACCAGCGCGAGAAGCTGTTCCTGGGGCTTCGACAGGCCGCGGGCCACGGTAAGGGTTACATCGGTGGTATACCCGGAGCAGACAAGGCCGAAGTCCAGGATCGAAAGACCCGCGCCGCCAAAGCTTTCCCCCGAATACGCGGGAAAAGCGTGGATGGCGAAACTCCGGGAGGGCCCCGCGGCAAGCGTTTCAAAACCTGTTCCCTCACAGCCCCGTCTCCGGCTTTCCGCGTCGATAAAGGCCGCCGCGTCGATTTCGGTTTTAAGCTTTCCCTGGCGGAGGAGTTTTTCAAGCGCGTCGATGATCTCGTCGGTTACCGCGGCGGCGCAACGGAAATTTTCAAGTTCCGCGCCGTCCTTGACGGAACGCAGCTTTTCCAGTTCCGGCGCAATTCCCCCATCCCTGCACAAAACGTCAAAACCGTCGAGGGCTTCAAGAAACCTGAGGAACCCGGGATAGGGGGTTACCGGCGGAACTTCGATTTTGGAACCCGGCGGAAGCCCGAAAAAATCCACGGCCTTTTTGCAGGCTTTTAAGGGCATGCGGTCAAAATCCGCGTAGGCGCGGATATGATCCGTGTCGGCGTATATCTTCGCGAGGTTGGTGTCCCAGGGAACAAGGAGGGATTTCCGTTCTACGGAAAGAAACAGCAGCGCGTCCCCCGGCTGGCCGGTAAGCCAGCGGATGTTCGAGTCGCGCCTGCCTTCGGTGTCCTCCAGCATGACCATGGCTATGCTTTCGCCGGCCATCCAGTCGTAAATCCGCTCCCTGCGGGGCCTGTATATGTTTTGTCTACGCATGTTCCGTAAAAGCTTCACGGGAAACGGCAAGTATGGTTTCCAGCTCTTTGTCCCCAATCCAGTAATGCGTTACAAAACGGAACTTCCAGAGCCGGCCCCTTTCGGTTTCCGCGGCCGCTTCCGGCGGGTTTATCAGCACGCCCCGTTCCCTGAAAAAGTCCCGCAACGCCAGGCCCTCCGCGGGGTTTGCTTCCGCGCGGGATGTTCCGTTCGCGGCGGTTTTTTCGCCGCCGGCGGTTTTTCCGCCCGCGCCTGGCCGCCCGTCCCAGCTAAAGAAAACCATGTTGATGTCGCCCGCTTCGACGCTGATTCCGGGGATCCCGCCGAGACCCCGCTCAAGTTCCCGCGCCCGGCGGTGATCCGCCTCAAGCAGCGGGGGATGTTCGGTAAGGGCAACGATGCCCGCCGCCGCGAGTACGCCCGCCTGGCGCATGCCGCCGCCCATGATCTTTCGTTTTGAGCGGGCCTCTTCGATAAAGTCTTTCGGCCCGGCAAGAAGGGAACCTACGGGGGCGCAAAGCCCTTTTGAAAGGCAGAACATAACCGAGTCTGCCCTGGCGGCTATGTCCCCGGCCCGGCAGCCCAGCGCGGCGGCGGCGTTATAAAGCCGGGCGCCGTCCAGATGCAGGGGGAGGGCTTTTTTCCGGGCAAAGTCCCGGACGGGATCCATCGCGGCAAGCGGCACGGCGCGGCCCGAAGAGTGGGCGTTTTCAACGCAGACAAGGGAGCTGGCCGGGACGTGGGGATCCCGGCCGTCATAGGCCCGGCCCGCCGTTACCGCAAAGCGCGGCGGCGGGGCAAGGTTCGGCGTCGAGCGGTAGCGCGGGGCCAGTTCCTTGACGGTGATGATCCCGTCCGGCGCGGGTACGGGCCGGGTCTGTACCCCCGCTATAATCGCCGCCGCGCCGGCCTCGTGCTGGACAATGTGACACTCCTCGCCGAGAAGCACCTCGCTCCCCCTGGGGCACCAGGTAAACAGGGCAAGCTGGTTCCCGAAAGTTCCCGAAGGAACGAACACCGCCGCTTCTTTTCCCGAAACCTCCGCGCCGAGGGCTTCCAGTTTTTTTACCGTAGGATCATCGCCGTAAACATCGTCCCCGACTTCCGCTTCGGCCATCGCCTTTCTCATCGCCTGAGTCGGAAATGTTACCGTATCGCTCCGTATATCTATCATGTTTATACCGGCGAAGAGACTTGAACTCTTACATCCTCGCGGACAGCAGATTTTGAGTCTGCCGTGTCTACCATTCCACCACGCCGGCTAATGCACCGCGTCAAGCGGTGTTATTTCCGAAACTGCGCCATGCGTCAGCGCCCAATATCTGCGCCGTACAGCCGCTAAAAGCGGGCGGGCTTTAGGCCGCCCGGCGCGCTGCGCCGGCTAATGCACCGCGTCAAGCGGTGTTATCCCCTATCCTACCCGAACAGCTTCCTACATTCAAGATAGAAACGCTTTTCACTTGCCTCTCCCATGGAAAAACTTTTACGCGGCAGGGGGCCGCGCTCCGCCACGGTACGGAAAAGCCCCCGCTTGTTGAACGGCGGAAGGAGTATGCCCGTCCCGGCGGAATTTTGGGCAAGGCGGAAAAGCTCTTCCTCGCCGTGAATGTAGTCCATGGAAAGCTCCGGTCTGTTTTTGAGAAAATCGTCAAGCAGGGGCTGGATATAGTCAACCACCAGCGGGACAGGATCGGTCTCGACAAGGAAGAACGCGGTATCGCCGTCTTTCGGGGCGATAATCCCGAAACGGCTCCGAGAGGTCTTTTCTTTTACCAGGGAAAGCAGTTTCGGCCAGGCCCCGGTTCCGTCGAGTTTTGCGAGCGAAAAACCGGGCAGGGCGGCGAACAGCTTTTCCGTTTCTTCCGCGCCATAGACAAAACGGTGTATCGGTTCAAACGCCAGCGCGGGATCGTAAAGGTTTTCGAGTTCGACCATCGCCCAGCGGGGGCCGGACGAATCGGCCGGCAAAACGGAGGGGGACTGGGTTCCTTTACATTCTTCCCAAACCCCTTTCGCGGCGGCCAGGGAATGGTTGCCGTCTCCTACAGCGTACAGAAAAGCGCCGGAAAACCCGGAATCTCCGGCGGCCGGATCCTCGCCGGACAAGGCTTCTTTCGCGGACGAAGTTCCGCCGGGCGGCAGCGCGTAACGGGAAAACGAAGCGGCGGCGAGCTTTTCAAGGCCGCCGGCAAGGTATTCCCAGTCCGCCTCCCTGTCCAAAAGCCAGCCCCGCACCCGGCCGGAACCAGGCTCAAGCGCGGTATCGTAAAGCATTTCCCCCGGCCTGGCCCGCTCTCCCAGCGTCCCCAGCAAGCTGTCTTCCTCATCGTCGACAAGAACAAGAATGTGGGGCAGTTCCAGGGCCGCGCCGCGCCTGAGTTCCATTCGCAACGGCAGCCGTTCGGGGACGGTTCCTTCCGTGGGGCGGACAAGCGGCGCGGCGGCTGCGGACCAATCGTAACGCTCAAGGTCGAGACAGACAAGAAGGCCGCGCCTTCCCCGGTGGTACGGCGTATCCCGCTCCACATAAACGCAGCCCCGGCGGGGCGTGAACAGTTCTTCCCGCAGGTACTTTTTCATCGTCCGGCGGATATGTTCCATACGCCCTTCCCTGCCGGGATCGCCGAGAAACGCTTCGGGAAAAACACAGTGCAGGGCGGAAGGGGCGTCCCCGACAGCGGCGGCGGCGCGCTCCCAGTAACGGCGATCCTGGGTAAACTGATCGCAGGCGATAACCGCCCATTTTGAAAGATCCGTTCCCCGCCGGGGCAGCAACGGACAGGGGATCGCCGTTCCCAGGGCGGCAAGCCGTTCGTGTACGGTCATAAAAACAGTATAGCACGGCGGCGGGCCGGGTGTCTCACTTTTTTGGGGCTGGTAATTAAAGACGCTTTTCCGTATACTCTTCACAGCCGGTCTCCCAAAACTTTGGTTTGTGCGGCGGCCGCCTTCAATACAGGAGTTGTTCTATGTCTGACAAACCGGTTTCTCCGTCCGAATCCAAAAATTTGCCCGAATTCAAAGATCAAAACGGATCGGAATATTCGGGATCGGCCACCATGGAAAAAATCACGTCGCTCGCGAAACGGCGGGGGTTCGTGTTCCAGTCCTCCGAAATTTACGGCGGCCAGAACGGCGCGTGGGACTACGGCCCCCTGGGGGTTGAGCTGAAAAACCGTATCGCCCAGGCATGGTGGAAAGAGATGACCCGGCTTCACGACAACATCGTGGGGCTTGACGCCGCGATTCTGATGCATCCCCGTACCTGGGAAGCGTCCGGCCACGTGGAAAATTTTACCGATCCGCTGGTGGACTGCAAAAAATGCAAATCCCGTTTCCGGGCGGACCAGATACCGGAAGAAAACCTTGCCCAAAAAAAATGCCCCGAATGCGGGGGCGAGCTTACCGATACCCGGAAGTTCAACCTTATGTTCAAAACCCATATCGGTCCGGCGGAAGACAGCGCCAGCGTTATCTACCTGCGTCCCGAAACGGCCCAGGGAATTTACGTGAACTACAAAAACATCATTCAAAGCAACAGGATGAAAATCCCGTTCGGTATCGCCCAGATAGGCAAGGCTTTCAGGAACGAGATTGTAACGAAAAACTTTATTTTCCGCACCTGTGAATTTGAACAGATGGAAATGCAGTTTTTCGTAAAACCCGGAACCGACGAGGAATGGTTCAACGCCTGGAAGGAACGGCGCTGGGCCTATTACGAAAAACTCGGCGTCAACATGAGCCGCCTTCGCTGGCACCGCCACGGCCCGGACGAGCTTGCCCATTACGCGAAAGACGCCTACGACATTGAATACCTTTTCCCGATGGGCTGGCGGGAACTTGAGGGCGTCCACAACAGAACCGACTACGACCTTTCCCGGCACACCGGTTTTTCGGGAAAGGATTTACAGTACATCGATCAGGACAACAACAACGAACGCTACATCCCCTACATTATCGAAACCTCGGCGGGGCTTACCAGAAACCTTTTAATGGTACTCTGTGACGCCTACGACGAGGAAAAGGTCGCCGACAAGGGAACCGACGACGACTGGCGCACGGTGCTGCGTTTCCATCCGAGCCTTGCCCCGGTAACCGCGGCGGTTCTCCCGCTGATGAAAAAAGACGGCCTCGCGGAACTCGCGTCGGATATCCGCGCCGAACTAAAGGAAGATTTTGCCGTCGACTACGATCAGGCCGGAGCCATAGGCCGCCGCTACCGCCGCCAGGACGAGGCGGGTACGCCGTTCTGCGTTACGGTTGACTATCAGACCAAAGACGACGGAACGGTAACGCTGCGGTTCAGGGATTCGATGGAACAGGCGCGCGTTCCCAGGACGGGCCTGGCGCAGCGTCTGCGGGACGAGATCAAGGCCTACAGGCGGATAACGCCCGCGGGCTGAACGCCTGATTCCCGCGAATGGGGAAAACTGAAGCGCCATGGAAATCGTTTCAAACGCCGCTTTGTCTCCCGGCCTCTACCGGCCCGTTCTGGGCTTTCCGGGCAACCTTTTCCTCGCTCCCGTAGCGGGCTATACCGACAGGGCGTTCCGGTCAATCTGCGCCGAACAGGGCGCCGGCTTGTGTTTTACCGAACTTGTTTCCGCGGAAGCCCTCGTCCGTAATCCCGCCCGTTACGGACTTTCCGGGGAAAGCGCCGGCGCGGAATCCGTCCATCCCCTGCTGGCCCGAGGAAAACGGGAAAAGCGTTACGCGATCCAGCTTTTCGGCGCCGATCCCGACACCCTCGGCAGGGCCTGCCGTCTTCTCGCGCCGCTTTCGCCCGACGCGGTGGATCTTAACGCCGGCTGCCCTGTCCCCAAAGTGGTAAAGAACGGCGCGGGCTCCGCGCTGATGCGGGATCCGTCCCGGCTGGGCAAGGCCCTGGAGGCGATGGTCAGGGCCAGCGCCGAAACGCTCGGCGGCGTCCCGGTTACGGTCAAGATGCGTTCAGGCTGGGACGCCGCTTCCAAAAACTGCGGCGAATGTGCCCGTATCGCGGTCGAGGCGGGGGCGGCGATGGTAAGCCTTCACCCCAGAACACGAAGCCAGATGTACGGGGGCAAAAGTGACTGGTCTCTTATCGCCGGCCTGGTACGGCAACTTCCGGTCCCGGTTACCGGATCGGGGGATCTGTACAGCCCGGAAGACGCGAAACGTATGTTTGAGGAAACAGGCTGCGCCGCGGTGATGTTCGCCCGCGGCGCGCTGGGAAACCCGTTTATCTTCAGCGCCACGAAATCCCTTATAACGCGGGGAAGCTGGACTCCCCCCGATCCCGAAGAACGGCTTGAGGCGGGTCTTGCCCATCTTGAGGCGCTGGCCGGGGACATCGGCGAAAAAGCGGCCTGCCTTGAAATGCGCAAGCAATTCTGCGCCTATACCAGGGGCGCCATGGGGTTTCCCGGAATCGCCGGAGGAGCCCGGCTCCGGGAAAAAATCGTACACGCCGAGACCATAGCCCAGTACCGGGAAATAATGGCTCTTAGCGGTTGTTGTTCAGAAGCGCCTACTTGCCCACGCAAAAACGGCTGAACATCTCCTCAAGGACGCCGGCCGCGGACACTTCTCCGGTAATTTCTCCCGCGGCGTCAAGGGCCTCGCGGAGGAAGGGGGCGATCAGTTCCAGGGCCTCTTTCCTGTCCGCGAGCAGCAGCGCCTCGTTCAGCGATGAGATCGCCCTGTCCACAAGCGCCTTCTGCCGTTCGCTTCCAAGCCCCGCAAAATCGAAAGCGGCTTCGGGCAGATCCGGGAACGCGGAGCTATGCGACTCGAGCAGGTTTTCGCCGATAAGCCGGCAGAGTGTTTCCGTTCCTTCGCCCGTCCTCGCGCTCAGGACGGCGGATTTGTCCGGCGAAAAAAGTTCGGGGGGAAGGGAAACGGGCGGGACGATATCCGCCTTGTTCCACACGGGGATGATTTTTTTCCGGCGCGGCCCGGACAGAAAGGCCCTGTCTTCGCCGTTAAGACCGGCCGTTCCGTCAACCACGTAGACGACAAGATCGGCGCGTTCAAGCATTTCCCGGCTTCGTCCGACGCCGATTTCTTCCACGGGATCCGGCGAAGCTTCCCTGAGCCCGGCGGTGTCGATAAGCCGTACCGGAACGCCGTCAAAGGAAAGGGAGGCCTCTATCCAGTCTCTGGTCGTGCCGGGATTTTCGGCCACGATGGAACGGTCCTCCCTGAGGAGGACGTTGAACAGGCTGGACTTTCCCGCGTTCGGCCTTCCCGCTATTACGACGGCCGCGCCTTCGCGGTAGAGCCGTTCCCTGCGGTACGAGGCGGCCAGGGCCTCAAGGCGTTTCAGGGCTTCTTCCGCCGCCGCGCGATGGGGAAGCGCCTCCGCCGTTTCGCCGTCGATTTCGTCTTCCGGGTAATCGAGGAACAGTTCCGCGGCGGAAAGGGATTCAAGGAGCTTTTCCCGTATTATGTGGAATTCCCGTTCCAGGGCTCCGGAAAGGCGGCGCAGGGCTTTTTCCGCCGCCGCCCCGGTTTTTGCCGACACAAGCTCCATGACCGATTCCGCCCTGGTAAGATCCAGCCTGCCGTTCATAAACGCGCGGAAACTGAATTCGCCCGGCAGGGCGTCGGCAAAGCCGGCTTTCCGCAGGGTTTCAAGAACGGCCCGTATTACGGCTTCCCCGCCGTGGCAGGAAATATCCGCCGCGTCTTCGCCGGTATAACTTTTCGGGGCGCGGTACACGGAAACAAGAACCTCGTCCACCCGGCGCGGCGGCGCGGCGGCGGGCGGCGCGCCGGCGGGCGACCCGTCTTCGGAGGGTTCGACGATCCAGCCGTACACGACGCTGTTCCCCGGCGCCTCAAGCAGCGCCCGCGGCCGGGAAAAAACCCGCGCCAGCGCCTCGAGACTGCCGCTTGTCCGCACAATCGCCAGAACGCCCGACGCGGCCCTGGCGGCAATCGGGCCGGCGTCTCCGTAACGCCTCATCCCCCCGCCTTTTCGCGGGCCACGGGGAGAAATTTTCCGAAAAGCAGGGGCGCGATAAACGTTACCCAGAAACCGAGGACCGCATAGCGGACAAAACGGAAAAGATTATACCACGAAGAATCGCGCCCCGGAAAAATCAGCCGCAGGCCGAGATAGAGGATCAGCGCCCCGGAAAATCCCACGGCCAGGCGGATGATTACCGGGCGCGGAGAGCGGCCGGCGCTTTCGGCGCTGAACGGGAAGCGGGACTTCATCAGGGCGTAGCCGGCGGCAAAGCCGAAAAGCATCGCGCCCCAGGAAATATCCCGAGGATGGAGCGCGTTCATCAACAGGGAAAGAAGGGCCGCCGCGGCAAGCCTGGCTCTGGGAGATTGGGGGAATTCCTTTTTTTCCAGGAAAAAAAACAGGCCCAGGGAAAGGCCGCCGAGAACCCAGCCGGCCAGAATGTCCTGGGGAAAATGCAGACCCAGATAGAGCCGGGAAAAGCTTACCAGAAGGACAAGCAGCGCGGCGGCCGCGGCGTCGCGAACCTTTCGCCGCCGGAGCGCGCCCGGCGTTTTCGCGCGCCAAACAACAAGGGGGACAAGAAAGACCAGTATAAGCTGGGCGTGGCCCGAGGGCAGGCCGTATCCGCTTTCGGGGATCATCCCCAGAGCGTTTTCAAGATGAAAGGGCCGAGGCTCCTTGAACAGGACTTTCAGCACGGCGTTGAGCCAGCCGGAAAGAAGGACAAGAAGCCCCAGCCGAAACGCTTTCCGCTCGTTCACGAACCAGAAAAGGATCATTATCACCGCGAAAAAAACATATTCGGAAACGCCGTTGGTCACGAGCTTCATAAAAAACGTAAGGGGCGGACAGGCGAATTCCTGAACGGCCCTGATTATATCCAGGCCCCACTGATACGGCGCCCCGGCCGAAACCGTTCCCCGCGACAGAACCGCTTCCCCGAAACTTCCGTTCATGTTAAAAGCCCTCGAAGAAATTTTCCAGCAGTTTTTCAAACGCGGAATGTTGATCCCGCGTTCCCAGGTCTTCTTTTTGTTTGAGAATTTCCGGCAGCTCTCTTTCAAAAACGTCTCTGGGAACGAGGACAAGGACGAGATACCGGTATCTGCCGTTTGCTCCGGCCCGTTCGGGGTTTTCGTCCGGCTCTTCCAGAACCCAGAAATCTCCCTCTTTCCAAAAGGCGGCGTAGTCCGCCCGGTAGGCGGCTTTTATCGCCGCCTCGTAGTATCCGCCGTATACCTCGTCCGCGCTTGTGTCTAGCCCCCGGATAAACCGGAAGCGTACCCGCGCCCCGGCAAGCCGGGGAAAGGTTCTTTCCGCGTCGAAATTTCGCCGCCAGATTTCAAGGGGGCCGGGCGAAGGGCCGCTGTTGTCGCCGACAAACGCGTACACATATTCGTATTCCGGCAGCGTTTCCACGGCGGCGTTTCCCCCGGCCAGATACGCTTCTACCCAGCGCGGAAGGGCCTGGCCCGCGGCCATTCCCTGATACTCAAGAATACGGTTTGTCCGAAACGCGGGCGGCGATTCGTTGGGGGGCCCTTCCCGGGAAAGCGAAGTTTCCGTATCGGGGGTTCCGTTACAGGCAAACAAAAGCAATGCCGCGGCCGCGGCGGACAAAAAACGTTTCACAGCGTAAAAATAACACAGAAAACGGAAGAAGGCCATAGGTGCAGGTTCACCTTGGGGAATTTGGCGTAAACCCGGACTTCGGCGACACTTGAAGTCGTCGTTCCACATGTAAACGGGAGTACGGCTGTTTTACATGTTTTTATCAGCATGGTTGTATTGTGTCAGGTAACATTATTTTTTGCAAGTAAAATAATCTCCGGCGCCAATCCAGCACATTTTCCCTCTTTCAGCATACGTTCCAAGTTGTTCCTGCTTTCTACGCTGTTTTTTATATATGCCCAGAATACATTGCCCGCAAATTTAAGGTCAACCTTTCATGGTTTTGAATAAGTTGACACTTCGCCATCGTTCATGGTGTCAGGAACCTCTGCGTTTCCTTTTTTCAACTTATTCAGTTATACGTATTCCCAAGCGACCCTCGTAATAGATTCTTAAATCATATTTTCTTTCCTCAAACGCTTTATTAAAAAATGGATGCCCGTATTTTTCCACATTATGTCCCGTGATTGCATCAATAAGGATTTCACTTATTAAAACAATTCTGTCGATTCTTTTTGCCATCATAATATATTTATCTATACGATTTTTATATTGATCGACAAACCACTGTATTGTACTGTCGTCAATTATATACATTTCGTTATCTTCATAGTATTCCGAATGTGAGTAACTATTAAGTGATTCCAATATATAGGCTATTAAATCTAAGGTAATATCTTTCGGTTTTGTGATATAATTAACGAAATCAGCATTCCTTACACGATCTTTTAAAAAAGGTAATACGTCAATACCGTATTTGTGTACAATAATACCTGCATACAAGGATCTTCCTAAATGAATTTCTCCATTTCCAAAAGTATCAAAATAAACGTTTATTTGTTTTTCGAGTGTCAATTTTTCAAATTCCATAGTACTTAATACTTGTGCAAAAGAAAAACGGGCGCA
>JAIRSC010000186.1 GCA_031255645.1 Treponema sp.
GCTGCCGCCCAACAAGCGGGATCGTCGTAACGAGAAGCTGTGTCATCTTCGAGGCGTTTTCCGCGAAGACCCGGAAAACGGCTTCCCAGGTAACAGGCTCTTCGTCGGTTTTCCAGCAGTCGTAATCGGTGCTCATCGCGACGGCGGCATAGGGGATGCCCGCCTCGTTTGCCAGCGCCGTTTCGGTGGCAATCGACATGTTGACAATGTCGGCGCCCAGAATCCGCCACATAAAAGATTCCGCCCTGGTAGAAAAGCGCGGCCCCTCTATGGTTACTACGGTTCCTTTTTTGTGAAACGGGTAACCGAGCTTTTCGCACTGTTCGACAAGAAGCCCTCGGAGTTTTTCGTCATAGGGATCCGCCATTGGGGTATGAACGGCTTTATGCGGCTCAAATTGCTCGTAAAAACTCATCTTGCGCTGTTTGGTAAAATCAATAAACTGGTCGATTATTATAAAATCCCCGCGCTTTATTTCTTCCCGAAGCGATCCCACCGCCGTTGTGGCGACTATATGGCTGCAGCCCGCGTCTTTAAGGGCGCTGATGTTGGCGCGGAAATTCACCTGGGTCGGCGGTATCGTATGTTCCCGCCCGTGACGGGCAAGCAGCACAACATCCGTTCCGCCTATCGTTCCGTGTTTAAGCGGAGAAGAAGGATCGCCAAAGCGGGTTGTAACGTTTTCGTCCCGGGGATTGGACAGGATTTCGGGATTGTCAAGACCGCTCCCGCCTATTATTCCGACTTTTGCCATGCGCGCCTCCTTGTATGTATTTATACCCTATCGGAAAAACTGTCAAGAATCCCGCCCGGAGCTGTTCAGCAGCCTGCTGAATATGCCCGATCCCCTGGGAGGATTTTATCATGTTTTTCTAAACCGAGACTTGCTGTCCTTGCTCCGATCCGAATCCTCCATTTGTTTTAACGACTTTACCAAATTAAAAACAATCGTCCGATCCCGTTCATCCAGCTCTTCGAGAAATTTTACGATTGACCGGATATCAGGCGCCATAACGGAGGATTTTTCCGGAAATTCCGCGTCGCCTCTGACCAGTTTTTCCACGGTAATCCCCAGAACGCCGGCTATACTAACAGCGGCCTCCACGGAAGGCAGGGAGCCGTCTTCCCGAAGGTAGTTGTCAATGGTACGTTTGTTCACCCCTGAAAGCGCGGCCAGTTCCTTTACCAGCATATCTTTGTAGGCTAATTCCGCCTTTAAATTTTCACGGAAACCCATGATGTACAAAATTACTTAAAAAAGCGTAATATGCTATTGACATTACTTATATTTAAGTGATATTTGTTGTTTATGCGTATGCTTTCCAGGCAAGATTTTGATGATTTTGAAGAGCTCGGTCCATGATGCCTTACCATAAACCGGCTGCTTTTCCCGCAGCGAGAGGCAATTTATCGAAATCTGCTTTAGCTGTCTTGTTCCTTTTTCTCCTGCTTCAAAACGCATACGGTTATGTATGCGTTAAAGAACCGTTGTAAGGCCCTCTTTTCGGGTCATCTGCACAAACGGGTTGTCAAGGACTCCGGCGGCGTCAAATACATCAGCCTTGAAGATTTTTTCGCTTTCTCCAACTATTGTCGTGTGTATGTATCTCCCGCGGGAGTACGCTATGAATTTGAAAATCTGCCGCCGTCACCGTGATTCACAGACAAACCCCGCCTTTCAGGACAGAAAGAGTTGTTCGCGGACGCCTGGCTTATGTTACGTTACGCAGCCATTTTCCCGACCTGAGCCGCCACAGGCCGCAGAACATCTTACACAGATCTTCGCTGCACAGGCAAAGGTAGATAAGCCAAACCGGAGCGTGAACGGCAAAGGCCATGAACGCCCCAAGGGGCAGGGAATAACCCCACATGAACAACATTTCGAAAAGAACACAAAAGATCGTGTCGCCGCCGGCGCGGCATATTCCGACAATCACGGTCATGTTAAAAGCCCGGAACGGATAGGAACAGCACAGTATTATGAACATAACCGAAATATAGGCAAGGACATGCTGATCCACGTTGAAAATAAAGGGCAACAGCTTTGAAAGGGGATACAGTACCAGGGCAACAGCGCCGGCAAGCAGCGGCGCAAAAACCGAAATTTTTCCCGCATAGTCCCTGGCGGTATCTTCCGCCCCTTCGCCTATCTTCTTGCCGATAAGCACGGCGACTCCGTTTCCAAGGCCGATAAACACGACCCAGGTCAGCTGGGAAAACGTATTGGTGATGTTAAAGGCCGCAATCGCGTCGGTACCCGTTCTGGCAAAGATCACGTTTTGTACCGAAATCCCCAAAGCCCAGATAACCTCGTTAAAAATAACCGGCCCGGTAATCGTAAAAAACCGGGCGGCGAAAGCCCAGTTGAACGCGGTGTATTCCTTCAAGGTTCCGGCCATTTGATATTTCCGCCGGTAACTTACGGTTACAAGGATAATTGTTTCGATGATCCGCGCAATCACCGTGGCGATCGCCGCGCCTTTTACGCCCATTGCCGGAACGGGGCCCGCGCCGAAAATGAGAACCCAGTTAAGGCTCATGTTGACGGAAAGGGCAATAAGCGTAGAAACCATGGCGAGCCGTACTTTTTCAATGGAACGCAGCGTAAGTATAAAAACAAAGCTGATCCCGAACGGTATATACGACGGCGCCAATGTCCTGAGGTACAGCGCCCCCTGTTCGATCACGGCCTCGTCCCCGGAATAAATACCGATGATCCGTTCGGGTATGGTAATCGCGAGAATCGTAAAAAGCAGGGCTACCGCCGTATCGAGGATAAGGCAGAGGCCGGTGTTTTTCCGTATTCCCTGTAAATCTTTTTTTCCCCAGAACTGGGCGGTAAAAATGGCGCCGCCGGAACAAATGCCGAAAAGCGTCATGTTAAAAAGAAAAAACACCTGGTTGCCAAGCCCCACGGCGGCTATCTCCGTGGTTCCAAGCCTGCCTATCATTACCGTGTCAACCATATTCACGAATGAATTTATAAGGTTTTGCAGCATGATCGGAACGGCAAGGGCAAAGAGACTCTTATAGAACGATTTATCGTCAAAGAGGGAAATTCTGGAATTTTTCACTATATCTTTTTACCTCGATACAGGCCTCGTTACATGGACCTGCGGCATTGCGTTGTCGTCATTATGTCATTTTGACCAGGCCGGAATCCTGGATACAGTCAAGAAAAACCGAACGCAGTTCTTCGGGATCGGCGCTGTTTTTTAACTTAAGCATCAGCGCTTCATTTTGCAGAAGTTTTACGAGGTTCCGCATCAGAAGAAGATGGCTGTCCCGCGGGGCCGCTATTGCCACGACAACCGTCGCCGTTTGCGCCGGCCCCCAGTTTACGCCTTGCGGAACCTGTAATATCGCAACACCTTGCTTGCGAATCATTCCCTTGTCGTCCTGGGTTCCGTGGGGAATCGCGATACCGCGATCCAGATAGGTTGAGGTAATATACTCCCGTTTAAGAAAACTTTCTTCATAGCCGGGATCGACACAGCCCGCTTTTTCGAGCAGGGCAGCGGCTTCCTGAAGAGCTGCTTTCTTGTCAGTAAAAGAGAGACCGGTACGCACGATTAGTTCAGAGAATCCCACGTTCTCATTATAACCGATTTGCATTTTTTTTCAAGTTGCGATAGAATGAGGCATACAAAAAAGAGCGATGTTCCATGGAAGTTTATGTTATCGCTCGAGGAAAGATATGCCATATTGCCTAAGTATTGATTTAGGAACATCCCGGGTAAAAGCCGGCGTGTACGACGAAAAATGCAGCCTCCTGGCCAGCGCCGGCAAAGAAGCCCCGATGGACATCTCAAAGGGATATTGCATACAACAGGCCCAGGACTTTTTGAGGGTTTTAAAACTGACTTTAAAAGAATTGCCGTTTGACCTGAAATCCATTGACGTTATTTCATTTTCCGGACAAATGGCCGGCGCTGTCGGCGTTGACAAAAATTGCAGCCCGGTTACCGTATGGTCGGGAACCGTCGATACCCGTTCCGGCGCTATCCCCATTCAGGACAAGGAAAAAGTTCTGCGCGTCTGTGGTTCAATATCACCCTTCATGGCCCAAAAAATCATTATGCTTGAAAAAGAGGCGCGCGCCGCGAAGTACATCAGCCTTCTCGGCTATGTCATCGGGAAAATGACAGGCCTTACCGTTGATGAACTGGCCGTGCAGGAGACGAACCTTAGCTGGACGGGTCTTGCGGATCTGAAAACCCGTACCTGGTCTTCTGAACTTATTTCAATGTTCGGCATTAATCCGGACCTCCTGCCCCGCATCGCGGGAGCGACGGAAATAGCGGGAAAAATCACATCTGAAGCGGCGGCCGAATTCGGCCTTCCCCCGGGCGTGAGCGTACTGGCGGGCGTGGGCGATAAAATCGCCGGCTGCATAGGTACCGGCGCCATACACGAAGGTGACATAGTCGATGAAAGCGCTTCCGTTCCCGCCATAACGATAAATACGCGCGGTTTTAATCCCGACCTTGCCCACGGAACATGGGACATTCTTCCGTCAATCAACGCCGGCAGCTATTACGCCATGCATTATATACCGGGGGCGGGTATAGCCCTTGACTGGTTTATCAACACCTTCGCGCAGGAAGAAAAAAGAACGGGAAAAGAAAAGCATGTTTCCGCCTACGACGTACTGGAAGAAAAAGCCTCCGCTGTCCCGGCCGGCAGCGACTCGCTTCTTTGCGTCAGTCTTTTGGGCGGAAGAACGCTTCCCTACCAGCCCAATATCAGCGGGGTATTTATCGGGCACAAGATGTCTCACACAAAGGCCCATTTTTACCGGGCTTTTCTGGAAAGTTTCGCCTACGAATACAAACGTTGTATGGATGTTTTCAGTACGCTCTATCCCGGCGTTACCATCGGAGACGTCAGATCGATAGGCGGCGGTTCAAGGTCGGCGCTTTTATCACAGATTAAAAGTGAGGTTTTGGGACGTACGTATCTTCAGATGGATCGTGATGACGGAACTCTGCTCGGATGCGCCATTATCGGTTTTACCGGTATCGGCGTATTCAGCGGGGAAGACGAGTTTGCCGTTTCAAAACCCAAAAAGCGTTATGTACCGGACGAAAAGAACCGGAAAACCTATGAACGGATGGTACATCTGTATAATCGTGTTATCAACAACAACGACGAAATATTCAACGAACTGTCAAGGAGCGGCAATGAAACATAGAGACAGGGTAATGACAGCCATAAACCGGGAGGAGCCGGACAGGGTTCCTATAGACCTTGGGAGTACGGGCGGCTTAATAGTGGACCCGGTATATTTTAAAATATGTGAATTACTCGGTTTTACCGGGAAAATCGAACCGTACCGCATGGGCAGCAGCGCCAATTATTATGATGAACGCCTCCTTGAAGCGTTTGACATAGATTTCAGGCATGTCTGGCTGTCGTCGCCCGACAAGCCGAAGTCTGTGCGTCACGAAGACGGTACCGTTACGGACGAATGGGGCATCACCTGGAGCGCCGAAGGCTCCTATCCTGTTTATTTCCCGTTCAAGGGGAAAACAGAGCAGGATATCGTCAACTATAAATGGCCGGATCCCAAAAACTGGGACACCAGCGCGTTAAAAGAACGAGCGCGCCATTACTTCGAAGATACTGATTACGCGGTTACCGCGAAAGCGGTTCTGGACGGCGCGGGAATATTCGAACGCTGTTATTATCTTCGATCTATCGACGAATTTTTCATCGACCTGATGGAAAACGAGGATATGATTCAATTTGTAATTGACAAGATAACCGGCATTGAAATTCAGTTGTGGGATATGTATTTAGACGCGGTGGGCCCCTACGTCCAGATAATCCAGCGCGCAACCGATCTTGGAACCCAAACGGGGCTGTTTATCTCGCCGGAACTTTTTCGGAAATTCTTCAAGCCCGCCGAGGAAAAGGTTTACAGTTTTATCAAATCGAAAGCGCCGCATGTAAAAATCTGGTTCCACTCATGCGGGGCGGTCGAGCCGCTTATCAACGACCTCATTGAGCTTGGCGTTAATGTCCTGAACCCCGTCCAGCCTCTTTGTACAGGCATGGACTCTTTTGAGCTGAAAAAAAAATACGGGAATAAATTATGTTTCCACGGCGGTATAGATTTACAGAAAGCCCTGCCGGGAACAAAGGAAGACACCCGTGCCGAAGTAAAACGGCGGATAAAAGCTTTTGCTCCCGGCGGCGGTTATATTCTGGCTGCGGCAAACCATATTCAAAAGGACACCCCCGCGGAAAACGTACCGGCGATGTACGAGTACGCGAGAGAATATGGCAAGTACCCGATAAGCCTTTAACCGCGGTAATAAACCTTCGCGGAAGAGTAAACTCCAAAACAAAAAAAAGCCCGGCGACTTCCTACTTTCCCGCCCCTCAGGGGGGCAGTATCATCGGCGTTAGAGGGCTTGACTTCCGTGTTCGGAAAGGGAACGGGTATGCCACCTCCACCATGGTCACCAGGCATTATACACATGCGGTGTGGAGGGAGGGGGTATCCCGGTATGGGGGGAGGCGGCTCCTCTTTGAGGGGCTACCGGGGAACAATAATATGGTCAAGCCTCACGGCGGATGAGGAGCGGTCGGCTGAATGCATGACGACACGTAGACCGCCGCCCTATCAACCAGGTAGTCTTCCTGGCGCCTTCAGGAGGGTTAAACCCTCAGGGATGGTTTATCTTGAGGCGGGCTTCCCGCTTAGATGCCTTCAGCGGTTATC
>JAIRSC010000200.1 GCA_031255645.1 Treponema sp.
GTCAGGCAGGAGTATATCGAGAAATATCTTTAGCGGCAGTCATAAATACGAGACCGGTATCGCCCTGTCGCCGCCCTTGAGAAGAGCGGGTTCTTCGCAGGCGCAAATGACGCCGCCCCTTCCCCGGCTGTAACCGTTTATTTTTTCGATTGTTCCAAAAGCCGCGATGTCGGCGGGGCCGGGGTTCGCGTGTTTTTTTATTTCCAGCGGATGAATGACGCCGTTCCGCACTATCAGCAGATCGATTTCCTTACCGTCCCTGTCCCGGTAAAAAAAGGCCGGCGCTTCCTTTCCGGCGTTGGCATAGCTTTTTATCACTTCGCCGATTACAAACGTTTCAAAAAGAGCGCCCGCCATCGGCCCTCTGCTCAAAGGCACCGGATTGTCCCAGCCCAGAAGGAAGCAGACAAGGGCGGTGTCGAAAAAATACAGTTTTGGAGTTTTTACCACACGTTTGGCTATATTGAGGGAGAAGGGACGGAGAAGATACGCGATGTTGGAAGCGACAAGGATCGAAAGCCAGCGTTCGGCGGTTGAAGACGATATACCGGTATCCTGCGCGATCGACGAAAGGTTAAGAAGCTGTCCCGTTCTTCCCGCGGCCATGGTCAGGAACCGCATAAACTGCCGTTCATTGCCGACCTGGGCCAGATCCCGTACGTCGCGCTCGATATAGGTTTTTGTGTAGGTTGTATAAAAATCGTTCCATTCGTCGTCCCCGGCGGGACGCCGCGAAGCGGCCGCGTTTAGGGCCGGCATGGTTCCCCGTTGTATAAACTTCCAAATTTCGTCATAGGACAGCGGAACCGCGTCTTTTTTCCTTCGGGCAAAATAATCATCGACAGGCAAAAAGGGCCGATCATAAGCCACTCCCTGTATTTCCCTGATGGAAAAAGCGGACAGCGTTACAATGCCGATTCTCCCGGCCAGCGATTCGCTGACGTTTTTCATCATCTGGAACTGCTGTGAGCCGGACATAAAAAAAAGTCCTTTGGCTTTTTCCGTGTCCGTAATCATCTTTATATAGGGAAACAGCCCCGGCGCGTATTGAATTTCGTCTATGATAATCGGCGGTTTGTGCTGCCTGAAAAAGACGCTGCCTTCGGAAACGGCCTCGTTCAGGGTCAGGGGATTGTCCAGGGTAACGTAGCGCGGCTTTGCTCTAACCTTTCTGCCGAATTCTTTGAGCAGGGTTGTCTTGCCGACCTGTCTGGCGCCCGTAACCAAAACAGCGCCGAAATTTTTCGAAAGCCGCTTTATTGTCTTTTCCGCGTGACGGGATCTGTACATGGCTCCTCCGGCTAATTCACTATTCAATGATAGATTAGCCGAATCCCGTCCGGCTTGCAAGCCAAAGGGAAAAGCGCCGCGGGACACAGACCGTTAATGTTCTGCGGCCCTGCGCAGCCTGTCGTTGATAGCCGCGCCGAGGCCTTCTTCGGGAAGGATTTCGGCGTGTATCCGCCCCGGCCGCGGGCCGTCCAGCCGCCGCAGGTACTCGAACAGGTTTGCCGCGGCTTCCGGAACGCGGCCTGTTTCCGAAAGGACCAGCGCGGCCGGGTCGCCGTCAGGGCCCGTTTCGCCGTATCCAGCCCGGTCCCGGCCCGCCCAGGCATCGCGGCTCTTCCCGGAAAAGAACAGGTAGGCGCCGTCTTGTTCGCGGGGAAGAGCCGCCATCTCTTTTTCGTCGTGGAGGACAAGCGGCGAAAGCGGGGCGTAGTGGCTTTTCAGGGTACCCGGGGACAGGCGGCCCGGCGCGTTCGGCCCGGCGGCATCCGGTTCCCCGGCGTTTTGTCCGCCGTGTTCCGCGCCGGACGCGCCGGCGTCCAGGGCCGGGCGTATCGGCCCGGTAATCGTTTCCAGTTCTTCCCTGGTTACGCCGCCGGGCCGCAGAATCGCTATCCGGGGCGAGGCAAGGTCCAGAACCGTGGATTCAACCCCGACCGGACAGGGGCCGCCGTCTATAACGCAGTCGATCTTTTCCCCCAGCCCCTCGACAACGTGTTCCGCCCTGGTCGGCGAAAGGCGGCCGAAAGGATTCGCGCTTGGCGCCGCCACCGCTCCGGGTTTGCCCGCCCCGGCGGAAAGGCGTATCAGTGTCCGGGCCGCGGGATGGCCCGGCCAGCGGACGGCGACGGTGGAAAGCCCCGCCGTGGCGAGGCCGGGCAGTTCCGGCTGTTTGGGCAGCACCAGGGTAAGGGGGCCGGGCCAAAACGCCGAGGCGCATTTTTCCGCGAGGGCGCGGCGGGCCGGGGAAAGGACGGAAAGCCGCGCCACGCGCTCCAGGCCGGAACGGGAGGCAATGTGGACGATAAGCGGATCAAAGCGGGGCCGGCCCTTGACCTCGAAAACCCGGGCCAGGGCCCGGGCGTTAAAGGCGTCGGCCCCAAGACCGTACACCGTTTCCGTGGGAAACGCGGCAAGACCGCCGCGCTTTATAATTTCCGCGGCCCTTCGTATCTCCTGTTCCGTGTCGCGAAGAATCAGCATGGCGGCGCTCCGTCCAAAACAGGCGGACCTTATATCCAGCGGCGGCGCTTGAAAAAGATCAGCATCCCCGCCGCTATAAGCAGCATAAGACCCATAATGACGGGGTATCCGAAGGGAAGACGAAGTTCCGGCATACGGTCGAAGTTCATCCCGTAAACCCCGGCGATAAACGTCAGGGGGATAAATATCGTCGAAATGATCGTCAGCACTTTCATGATCCGGTTCATTCCGTTCGACACCGCCGAAAGGTTCACCTCCATTACGCCGGCCACAAGTTCGCGGTAGTTTTCCACGGTTTCGGCCGCCTGCAGAACGTGGTCATAAAGGTCTTTAAAGAACGGCTCAAGTTCGCCGCTGAGCGCGTTCGATTCCGAATGGATGATATGGGAAACGCTGTCCCTGAGCGGCCAGATTGACTTGCGCAGGGTAAAGAGCTTCTGTTTGGTTTTCTGAATGTCGGGGATAAATTCCGCGTCGTCGCTGTCGGCGGCCCGGCTTTCAAAGGTTTCGATTTCGTCGCCCAGCGAATCCAGGACGAGGACGTATCCGTCCACCACCGCGTCCATAAGGGCGTAGGCCAGATAATCCGCGCCGAGCCTGCGTATCCGCCCGGCGTTGTCCCGTATGCGTTTTCGTATGCCGTCGAAGTTGTCGCCGGGCAGTTCCTGGAACGTCAGCACGGTATCTTCTTTAAGGACAATGCTGATCTGCTCGAAAACCGGGTCTTCGCCTTTTTGATGTATGGCCTTGAAGGTGATAAACAGATAGTCGTCGAATTCCTCGGTCTTGGGCCGCTGTTCGGTGTCAAGAATGTCTTCGACGGTCAGCGGATGAATCCTGAACATGTCCGCCAGCTCGTGTATCATGCCGGCGTCAAGGCGTTCCACGTCGATCCAGGTGATTCCGGCGGGATTGCGGTAGCGCCGAATTTCCTCGATTGTTCCCGCGCCGTGTCCCCACGCGCCCGCGGGATCGTAGCCGATAACGTTTACCAAATCTTCGCTCACGCGCCAACCTCCGTCCGGGCAATTTCCCCGCCGGGACAAGCTTCCCCGCCGGGACAAGCTTCCCCGCCGGGGCGGGCGGCGGAACCCGCCTGTACCCTTGTTTTCATGAACGCCCCTTTTCGCTACACTCTACTATATCACCATGCGCAAGACAGAAACCATCAAATACGTCCTTTTCGATTTGGACAATACCCTGTATTCCGCCCGCCTTGGTCTTGAAGACGCCGTGAGCCGCCGGGTAAACGAATACATAGCCGCGTTCCTCAAGCTCCCCCTGGAAGAAGCCTGGGCGCTGCGCCGGGAAGGGATCGCTTCCGGCGGCTACGGAACCACGCTGGAATGGCTCACCGCCGAGCGCGGCTTTGAAACCCGCGCCGTGGACGACTATTTGGCCTTTATCCACCCGGAAAACGACGCCGACACGCTTTCCCCCGACCCTGAACTGGCCGCGTTTCTCGCTTCCCTGGATGTTCCGGCGGCGATAATGACCAACTCGTCAATGGAACACGCCCTTCGCATCGTCAAAAAACT
Source organism: Treponema sp. (assembly GCA_031255645.1). Lineage (GTDB taxonomy): Bacteria > Spirochaetota > Spirochaetia > Treponematales > Breznakiellaceae > JAIROH01. Next base: position 4,029 of record JAIRSC010000200.1, read on the forward strand.
GGGAATCGAAGCGTTCTTCCCTTCTATTTTCGACATTCGCTTTCACGGACTCAAGGGAAAGCCGCATGCCGAAGCGTACCGGCGCGTCCTCGCGGCCCTGGGAACGGAGGCCGAACACTGCCTGTTTGTGGACGACGTCAAAACCTATGTCGAAGGCTACCGGGCGCTCGGCGGCCCCGGGGTTTTCTACGACGAGTTCGACAAACACCCGGAGTTCCCCGGCCCCCGCGTCCGGGCCCTGAAGGAGATAACGGAACTGCTCCGTCAGGAGGCCACATGAGCCTCCCCGCCACGCCGCGCGGAACCACGCCGCGTGGAACTCCGCCGCGGGCAGCGGAAAATCCGCCTTCCCAAACCCTCAGCGTCAAAGGCATCCCCGTTACGATAACCCGCCGGGCCGTCAGGACGCTGCGGATAACCGTCTACCCCGACTGCCGGGTCAGCGTCAGCGCGCCGATGGGCGCCGGCGGCCGGGACATCGCCGCGTTCATCGTTTCAAAACTCCCCTGGGTAGAAAAGCACCTCGCCCGTTACCGGGAACAGGAGCGGAAAAAACCCCTCGCGCGGAACCGTTTTGTCAACGGCGAAATCCACTATGTATGGGGAGTTCCCCACGTCCTCAAGGTCACAGAACGCCGGGGAAACCCCAAAATAGTAACAGGAGGGGGAACGCCTTCCCGCGTCCCACCCCCTTCTCCCGGGGGCGCCGCTCCCAGTCCCCCGCGATCTTCCCGGCCGGCCGCCGTTCCCCCGGAAAACGCCGGGCCGCCCGTTATGGAAATGTACCTGCGCCCCGGCAGCAGCGCCGCGCAAAAACAGGCCCTGCTGGACAAATGGCGGAAAAGCCTCGTCGCGCGGGCGGCCCCGCTCCTCGCGGCAAAGTGGAAACAGCCCCTGGAGGCGGCGGGCGGCGGGCGGGACTTTGAGGTAAAGAAAATCTACCTTCAAAAAATGAAAACCCACTGGGGAAGCTGTAACCCCGCCCGCCGGACCATCCGGCTCAACACGGAACTCGCGGCAAAACCGCCGGAATGTCTTGAGTATGTGGTTCTCCACGAAATGGTCCATTTTATCACGGGTTACCATAACCGGGTTTTCTACGGCTATATGGACAGCCTTATGCCGGGCTGGAAAGAAATCCGCAAAAAGATGAACCGAAACCTTATGTCCTAGTGTTCCGTCCAAATCAAAATGTCAAAATAGTAAAATCCACGTCGCTGATTATCGAGGCAGGCATACAGCTGCCGCACAGCGCCCGTGTCTTGATAGGTGGACATCTTTACAGCATACAAAGGCGGTGGCAACCCCTGCTCGGACTAGCGGGCCTTGAACCTTTTATCGCAACAGTGGCTTTAATTGTGGCCCACGCCGTGCTGCCTTTACGAGGAACATGCTCAATGTTTCGCATGCCGGTATTGGGCGGGTCGTCGCCGTTACTTACGCAGGCTCTGGCCTGGCTTTTACTTACAGAAGAGGGTCTTGTTGAATCTGTATTGGGACAGGCTCATTCTATTCTATATTTTACTTGTATCCATTGTGATAAAGTTATTATTCCAGGTAATGCGGAAACCCCCACTGATGACCAGTAAAAACCTTGATGTATATCAAACTCATCAATGTTTGGATCCTGATTTTTGGAATATGAAACCTCCAATATGTTCCCTAATCTAAAACCGCTGTGTTCAGCCATTTTTTCAGCTTTGGATCGTGCGTCGTCAAATGCGAGCAAATTCGCATCTGTTTCATATTGTGCTATATTTGAATGGGTAAAGAAATAACCCTCTATAGCCAACCCGGTCAAGTGTAATATTTCTTCTGAAAATTCTTCAAATATTGATAAATCTTTTATTGAAATGTGTATTTCTTTTATAGACTCATATCTAACAATATCCGATCTGTTTGTTTCACTATTATATACATTATGTTTCGTCGTAATAACCTTCGTCCCGCGAATATCTTCATCAGAAATGTTAAATTTCCCGCAATGAAATAAAAGTTCAACCATCGTTTCTTTTGTCCTTCCCGCGGCAAGCAATAAACTATCATTTGTATTTTTTATTGATATTCTTATATTGATAATATCAGGATTATATGATGTACGGCCAATACCATATACGGTAATAACTTTATTGTCAGCAATGGGAGTTGAAACACAGGCAGATACTATCATTAACAATATTGTAAAGGTAATAAATTTAAAAAGTTTCATTTTGGATCCTGTGTATACTGAGCCTGTCCCAAAACTAATTGACTGTGCGCTGCGCGCACGGTTTTTGGACAGGCTCTTGCGGTTTTCGAGGCCTTCAGCCCTGCAAAACCGCGAATTTCAAAGTTGCTTTCCCAAAAACTGAAGTTTTGGGAAAGCCTCTATTGTTATGGAATATTTTCATACTTTTGTCAAGTTGAATTGCGCATAACTTCTTGTGCCTTCTTAAAACTTCTTCGACTTCTTCGACTTCTTCGACTTTGTGTTACATTCTTTAATTGCCGTCACGAACCGGGAAACGGCGGCGGACAACAGGTCCGTGTCCGCCCGTGGTTCCGTTTCCCGCTTAAACGGCGTATTCCGCCCGCTCATCGGAGTAACGAGCGGGCGGAATGGAGCAGTGAGCGGGCGGAATGGAGCAGTGAGCGGGCGGAATGGAGCAGTGAGCGGGCGGAATGGAGTAATTATCTGGATAAATGGAGTAATTATCCGGATAAATGGAGTAATTATCTGGATA
>JAIRSC010000121.1 GCA_031255645.1 Treponema sp.
AGCTGGGTTTCGTTGTAGGATGGGTTCTTGTAGCTTTCGATCTGGCTGTGAAAATTATCGACCAAGGTTCGCAATTCGGCCGGAAACACCTTTATTCCTCCTTATTGGCATAAACGCCAGATGGCATAAAAAGCTCGTCACACGTCCAAATTCGTCACCGCCAAAGCGTTCTCCTCGATAAATGTCCGGCGGGGACCAACGTTCTCTCCCATAAGGGTGCTGAATATCCGCTCGGCTTCCACGGCGTCGTCCAGATGTACCTGAATGATGTTGCGGCGATCCGGATCCATCGTGGTTTCCCAAAGCTGATCGGCGTTCATCTCGCCAAGACCCTTGTAGCGTTGAACGGTGACCTTGTCGGGCTCCCGGCCCGAATCGGTCAACAGCCTGCTTTTTTCATCATCATCGTAAGCGTAAAAGGATTTTTTTTCGTAGCTGATCTTGTACAGCGGCGGCATGGCAAGGTACACGTGACCCCGCTCAATCAACTCGGTCATGTAACGGTAGAAAAAAGTAAGAAGCAGGGTGCGGATATGGGAACCGTCAACGTCGGCGTCGGCCATAATGATAATCTTGTGATAGCGTATCTTGGCTACATTGAAGTCGCCGCCACAGCCCGCGCCGATACTGGCGATAATCGGCTGGAGCTTTTCGTTGGTAACAACTTTTTCCGGGTGCTGTTTTTCAACGTTCATCATCTTGCCCCAGAGCGACAGAATCGCCTGGTAACGGCGGTTTCTGCCGCCCTTGGCCGAACCTCCCGCAGAGTCGCCCTCGACGATAAAAAGCTCGCAAAGACCGGGGTCTTTTTCCTGGCAGTCGGCAAGCTTTCCCGGAAGGCCCGCGCTGTCCATGGCGTTTTTCCGGCGCGTGGCGTCGCGGGCCTGACGCGCGGCGATACGGGCCTTGGCCGCCAGAACGGACTTTTCCAGGATGTTGTTTATAACGTCAGGATGTTGATCGAAGAAAAGCTCAAGCTGCTCATTGGCGATTGATTCGACAATACCCTTTATTTCGGAATTTCCCAGTTTGCCCTTGGTCTGGCCCTCGAACTGGGGATTGGGCGCCTTTACCGAAAGCACCGCCGTCAGGCCCTCCCGGACATCGTCCCCGGAAAGACTCTCGTCGAGTTTTTTGGCCTGTTTGGATTTTTTAAGAAATTCGTTGAGGGTACGGGTAAGGGCCGATTTAAACCCCACAAGATGCGTTCCCCCTTCCCTGGTATTGATATCGTTCACAAACGAATACATGATTTCGTTAAAGCCATCATTGTACTGAAGGGCGCACTCGACTTCCACCGATCCCTGGTGGGGGTCTTCGCGGCTCCCCTCAAAAAAAATCGTCTCCTTGTGAAGAACGGTCTTGTTTTCGTTAAGATACTCCACAAAACTGCGTACCCCGCCCTCGAACATGAAATCGTGAACCTTTGGCGTGGAAAGCCGCTCGTCCCGAATCGTAATCTTGAGGCCCCTGTTGAGAAACGCCAGCTCCCGAAGCCTGTTGCTGAGCACGTCAAAGTTATAGGTGATGGTTTCAAATATCGACGTATCGGCCCGGAAACGGATTACCGTGCCGCGGCCGCCCGGAGCGGAACGGGTTTTGTCCGAGCCGGCGGCCTCCCGCGTTTCCGGCGCGGCGTTCTTTGCCAGCCGGGCCGCCGCCCAGGGGGGAAGCTCTGTCGCTTCCCTTGTAGGCCCCTCCGCCGTTCCCTGTTTATAACGCTGAATATGCGCTTTTTCCCCGGAAAACACCCAAGCTTCGCACCACTCCGAAAGGGCGTTTACCACCGAAACGCCCACGCCGTGGAGCCCGCCCGAAACTTTGTAGGACTTTTTGTCAAATTTACCGCCCGCGTGGAGCCGCGTCATTACCAGTTCCAGGGCGCTTACATGCTCCGTCGGGTGAATATCCACAGGAATACCCCGGCCGTTGTCCTCAACCCGGACTATGTCGCCGCCTTCAAGTACCACAAGAATCGTGTCGCAATGCCCCTGCATCGCCTCGTCTACCGAATTATCCACAACCTCGTACACCAAATGGTGGAGGCCGTCTATGCCTGTCGTCCCAATATACATTCCCGGCCGCTTGCGGACCGCTTCAAGACCCTTGAGAACCTGAATGTTGTGAGCGGAGTAGTTTAAATCCATGCATTATTATAGCCGAAATACGATGAAAAAATCTACGAACCGCTTCACCGGCGCGTACCCGCGAGACGCCGGGAAAAAACCGGAACGGGCCGCGTTTTTGCCCTGAAAAAGGCGTTGCGAGATTGTGGATAAACTGTGGACAAACAGGGGACTTTTTTGACAACGGGTCAAAATGAATCACCCGATTCGCGGGCGTCTGTAAAGCGTTCTTTTTAATCATGTAATTCCTTACTGTATAAGGAATTACATGATTTTTACTAATCACGTATTAAGGGCGGATATGAAAAAAAACGCCGTTTTCCGGTTTTTCGGTATTTTCAATTGTGAGAAAATTGTGGATAATGTTCTTCTATGCCGGAAAACAACAGTTATGAACTTATCTGGAAAGAGACTCTGAACCAAATAAAAGAGGACCTGAAAGAGCAGGAATTTCTCGCCTGGTTCAATTTGGACTTCCTTGACGCCGATGAAAAAACGTTTACAATCTCGGTTCCATCCGCTTTTTATCTGGATCAGGTTACAAAACGCTATAAATCCTATATTGAAGGCAAAATTGAAGACCTTATCGGCAAGAAAATAGCCTTGACTCTGGTTATAAAACCAAAAAATCCCGAAAAAGAAGGCAAAACAGGCCTTCCAGGCAAAAAAACGGAGCCTTCCGGCGCGAAAAACAGCGGAGAAAAGGCTCCGCAGGCAAAAAAAAGCCCTCATTTACAGCTAAGAGCCGATTATTCCTTCGAAAGTTATATCATTGGGGATAACAACAACTTCGCGGCCAACGCGGCCCAGGCCATTGCCCGCAATCCCGGAACAGCCTACAATCCGTTCCTTATTTACGGCGGGGCCGGCCTGGGAAAAACACACCTGATGCAGGCTATCGGGAACTATATCCATAAAAATTCCAACTATTCGGTTATTTATGTCTTTGCCGAGACGTTTACCAACGAGTTCATCGCCGCGATCAACGGAGGAGACAAGGCCAAAGCGGCCTTCAAGAACAAATACCGCTATGCGGACGTGCTTCTTATCGACGATATCCACTTTTTACAGGACAAACAGGGTACCCAGGAGGAACTTTTCTACACGTTCAACGCCCTTTCCGACGCCAACAAGCAAATGGTTTTTACCTGTGACAGACCGGTTTCGGAGCTTAAAAATTTTAACGACCGGCTCCGCTCACGGGTAGGAAAAGGCCTTAATGTGGACCTTCAGCCGCCAAATTACGAGACCCGCTGCGCTATCCTCAGAAAAAAGGCCGAAACCATAGGCGTCGCCATACCCGACGAAGTCATATCCCTGGTAAGCAAAAACATATCAACCAATGTACGGGATCTGGAAAGCGCCCTTAACACCCTTTCCGCCTATATACAGCTTTTGGGAAAGCCCATTACGCTGGAAATCGCCCAGGAGCGGCTTAAAGACATGTTCGCCTCGCCCAGACAGGCGAATATGTCCATGGAAATCATACAGCGGGTCGTAGCCGAGGAGTTCCACCTTTCCCTGAACGACCTCAAGGGAAAGAAAAAAACACAGAACATCGTCTACCCCAGGCAGCTCGCGATGTTCATAATCAGGGAGATAACAGAGTATACTACTACCGAAATCGGTCAGGCCTTTGGCGGACGGGATCATACGACGGTGATGCACGCCTGCCAAAAAATAGAAGAAAGGATAAAGGCGGAACCCTCCATGGATTCTACCATTCAAAGCCTCATAAGGACAATAAAAGACTATAGCGCCAAATCTTGAAAACATGTTATAATAAGGCTGACAGTTTGTGCATAAATGACTTTATTGTGGGTTTGTGGAAAAATTCATGATATTTATCAAACTATTGTTGAAAGCGTAATTACTTATGCTACAATGATATAGTGGAGTTTTCCACATATAAGAAGACCCTATTATTACTACTGCTTTTATTTATAAATTTATATAATAAGAGCAGATACGAGGATAACCATGAAATTCACCTGTGAACGAAACGTTCTTCTAAAAGAAGTTGCCATAGCCCAGGAAATAATCGCCTCAAAAAACGCCATTTCGATACTTTCCAATATTTATCTTGAGACGGAAGATTCCGTTCTTGTAATCAGGGCGACGGATATCAAGGTTAATTTTGAAACCCGTATTCCTGTCGAGGTCGTGGAAAAAGGGTCTACGACGGTTTTTGGAGAGAAATTTTTGGGCATATTGAGCGCGATTCCCGACGGGGAGCTTGAATTTGAGCAGAAGGATATCAACATTGTCATAAGGCCCCGGGCAAAGAAAATAAAATTTCAGTTAAGGTGCATAGCTTCGGAAAAATATCCTGAATTTCCCGCTTTCAACAAGGAGAAATTTTTCGAAATTCCGGTACGCGACTATAAGGACATGATAAAACAGACAATCTTTGCCGTTTCCGATGATGAGACCCGTTATTTTATGAACGGTGTCTTTTTCAAAAAAGAAGGGGACAAGATGATTATGGTCGCTACGGACGGGAGAAGGCTTGCTTACGCCGAAAAAATAACAGGAGAAAAAGTAGAAGATTTTGGGGGAGTCATTATTCCGCCAAAGATACTTGGAATATTGATGAGACGCGCGGGAGACGAGGGATTAATCGGGATTTCCATAACCGACAAAAATGTGTTTATCAATTTTGGATCGTATAAGCTCTCTTCCGTTTTGATTGACGGGCAGTTTCCCAATTATCAGCGGGTTATTCCGGAAACCCAGGAATATTCCTTTACGGTAAACCGGCTTGAAACGCTTGAAGCCCTTAAACGGGTTTCTCTGTTGGTCGAGCAGAAATCACGAAGGGTGTATATGGGTGTCGCTCCCGGTCTTATGTCGGTTTCTTCGGAAGAAAGCGATATCGGGAACGCCAAGGAAGAAATACCCTGCAAATACGATGGTGAAGAAGTATCTATAGCCCTTAATTACCGTTACATTGAAGAACCCTTTAAAGTGATGGAGGGCGAGGAAATCAGTGTATACTTTACCGAGGCGTCCAAGGCCATTACGATTAAGCCTGTACCGGAAAAGGACTTTTTTCATATCGTCATGCCCATGAATCTGGATTAACGGAACAAGGCCAAAATTTTGCGAAATTTCGGGATTATGTAACAAAACCGATGTTTAAATCCCTGCGTACCGTATCGTTTCGCAACCTTGACGATGTCGAAATCGACGTTTTTGGTAAAGATGTCTTTTTTGTGGGGGAAAACGGACAGGGAAAGACCAATTTTCTTGAAGCCCTCTACTTTTGTTCCTACGCGTCGTCGTTTCGCGGGGTAAAGGACAGGGATATCGTCCGGGCCGATTTGCCGGAAAAAGAAAAGGATTTTTCCGCCGCCGTGGAGCTTTGCCCGCCGGATTCCGCGATACACAGGACGATCTTTGTAAAATACGAAAATTCGCGAAAATCGATAATTCTTGACGGAAAAAAGATCGAAGATCGCAAGGATCTTCTTGAAACCGTTCCCTGCGTCGTGTTTTGTCACGAAGATATGGAATTTGTTTCGGGCAGCCAGGAACGAAGGCGCTGGTTTTTCGATCAAACCCGGAGTTTTTACGATCCGGTTTATCTTGACGATCTTCGGAAATACAGGCGGGTTCTTAAAACAAGGAACGCCGTACTCAAAGAGTGCCGGCTTGGCGTTCGCGGCCGTTCCTCGGCGGAAGATATTCTTGACGCGCTGGATCCCCAGCTCGCCGAATACGGCCTGCGGCTGATGAAAAAACGGCAAGGCGAGGCGGAACGCTTTTCCCTGGTCTTTGGCGCCCTTTATGAAGAGGTTTCCGGCATTGACGGCGTCGGCGTCGCGTACCTGCCGTCCTGGAAAAGCGTTCCGCCGGATTCACAGGGTGCGGCCGCCGGATACCTTGCCGCCCGGAGAGAGGCGGACATAAGCTTTGGCCTGACCGCCGCCGGCCCTCACCGCGACCGTTACCTGTTTGTACGGAAAGGGGCCGGCGGCGGCCGCCAAAACGGGGATTTTTCCGGCGCCGCGTCTACCGGGCAGCGGCGTCTTTTGGCGCTGCTGCTCCGGGTAGCCCAGGCCCGGAGTTTTTCCGACATGACCGGAAAAATGCCGGTACTGCTGCTGGACGACGTACTGCTGGAACTGGACGGAGACAAGCGCGGCCGTTTTCTCGCGGTAATGCCGCGCTATGAGCAGGCGTTTTTTACGTTTCTGCCGGAAGAGCCGTATGACAGGTACCGTAAATCCGATACCATCGTTTATTATGTAAACGGGGGAACCGCCGGCAGGGAAAAGGCATGAAAAAAGTCGGAGACATTTTATCAGCGTTTTTTGACGAGGACACGATTGAGAAAGCCAGGGGATACGGGAGCCTCTTTTCTTCCTGGGGCGCCCTGACCGCGAAATGCGGCGTTTCGCAGGCCGCCGCCCATTCCCGGATAAGCGGACTGGAAAAAACCCTTCTTTTGGTAGAAGCGGATCATCCCGGCTGGGTTCAGATACTTCAGACAAAACAAAAGGAATTGCTTGAGAATGTGCGGAAACAGTTCCCCGGTTTTTCCATCACCGGTATCGTACTGCGCCTGAGCCATTCGCGGGCCGATCCGGAACCGGCGAATCCCGTCCCGAAACCGGAAATACACAGGCCGGACGGCCCGAAATATACGGAAGAACCCACCCGGACAGGAGACGAACGGCTTACAACAGCCCTGGAGAAGCTAAAAAAGAGTATAACATAAGAAACCGGCGGGCAAAAGCGGACGCTTTTACCCGTGGATTCCGAATATCAGTAAGAGTCCCGGCGCGGTTTGTCTATCGCTTCGTTTACCTTTAGTTTACGGCCGTCGAATTCCTGGCCGTTTGCGCCGGTTATAGCCGCCTGGGCTTCCGCGTCGTTACCCATTTCGACAAAACCGAAACCTTTTGAGTTGCCGGTATCCCGGTCGCTGATGATCTTTACCGATTCTACGGTACCGAACCCGCCGAAGAAATCTTTAAGGGTGTCTTCGCTGGTTTTGTAGGAAAGGTTTCCCACATACAATTTCTTTGCCATAATTTCCTTTTCTCTGCCTTACCTTGCGGTTTTGCTCCGAAATTTGACGTTTCGGACTTAGCTGACTTTAAACGGCAATTACGGAAAAGTCAAGAGGGTAATCAACATGAAAAGCCCGGGAGCAAGATTCCGGGCATAAACCCCGCGGACGGACTCAAGGCCTTTTCGAAACTACGGTTTTTGGAGCTGGTTCAAGCGGGAACCGCTTGTTATAGTTGAAACATGAAAAATTATCCGATTCGATTTACACAGGACGGCTTGATTTTTTTGGGGCCCGAAGACGACTGCGACACCGTAGTGGATATCATGCTGGATATAAACTATTCCGAGGAATTCTGTGTCGCGTTTGATTGGGATCCGGATTTTATTGTCCGGCTTATAAAAGCGGGCTTCCTGGTAATGTCGGAACAAATTTTTGTCAAGGACGAAAAAGAGAATATCGCGAAGAGAGCAATCGTGCTGCCGAAGCTTCACCTTGTCCGTTCCGCGCTGTTCTTTCACGAACTCCATATAAAAAAGAGCGTAAAGCGGTTTCTCGACAGATATGAACTTCTCTTTGACGGCGATTTCGAAACCATCGTACAAAAATGTATCGCTGTTCACGGCGACTTCTGGCTTACTCCCGCGCTGCTGGAGGCGCTTTGCGCGATTCGTTCCCGCCGGGACGCTTCCGTCAGGCCGGTTTCTTTCGGCGTTTACAGGGACGGAAAACTCGTGGCCGGTGAATTCGGCGTTATTTCCGGCAGGGTATACACAAGTTATTCGGGGTATCATGACGAAGACAATTCCGGTACGGTTCAGATGATTCTGATGGCCCGTTATCTGGAAAAAGCCGGTTTTGATTTTCTTGATTTCGGCATGCCGCTGGATTACAAGACCGGGCTTGGCGCCCGGAACATCAGCCCCGAAAATTTTGTGGCGTTGTTCAGAGCGGCCCAAAACACCAGCGGCAAAAATCTGCTTTGAAAAGGCCCTGTTTATATGTATTTTATGAACAGAGGTCTATATGAGCTGTATAAACGCTTGTTTTGTTTTGAATATCGCTTCACTCTCTTTCTTTGGCATGGTACACTGTTCCGATGTACGCGGTTGAAACCGGGAAAGCCCTTCCGTTGGGCGCCGAAATCACGGGTTCGGGGGTTAACTTTGCTCTTTTTTCCCGCCACGCGGAGGCGGTTACTTTGCTGTTGTTTGAAAGCGCCGCCAGGGACAGTCCCTGTACGGAAATAAAGCTTGACAGGAACAAAAACAAAACCGGCGACATTTGGCACTGTCATATCCAGGATATTGGAGAGGGCGCCTGTTATCTTTACCGGGTAGACGGTCCCTATTTTCCCGAAAAAGGTTTTCGTTATAATCCCAACAAAACTCTTATTGATCCCTACGCCAAGGCGATGACGGATTTAGACGAATGGAACATCAGCGCCTTTCTCGGCTATAATCCGGACGATCCCGCCGGGGATCTTTCCTTTTCTTCGTATGACGACATGCGCATACAGCCGCGCTGTATTGTGATCAACAACGAATTTGACTGGCAGGGGGATCTTCCGGTAAATTATCCGCTCAGGCTAAGCGTACTCTACGAGACCCATATCAAGGGGCTTACAATCCATCCGAATTCCGGGGTGCGGCATCCGGGAACCTACCGCGGGGTTATTGAGAAAATTCCGTTTTTCAAGGATCTGGGCGTAACAAGCCTTGAGTTTCTTCCGCTCCAGGAATTTATCGAAAAGGAATTTCCCCGCAGGAATCCTCGGACGGGAAAACTCCTCACCAACTATTGGGGATATTCCACGGTTACGTTTTTCGCCCCCAAGGGATCCTACGCTTCGGACAGGACTCCCGGCGCCCAGGTTCGCGAATTCAAGGAAATGGTAAGGGAACTTCACAAGGCGGGACTTGAGGTAATACTCGACATTGTATTTAACCATACCGCCGAAGGAAACGAATGGGGGCCGACCTATTCTTTCCGTGGTCTCGACAACACGATTTACTACATCCTTAACGAAAACAAACGTTATTACCAAAATTATTCAGGCTGTGGAAACACCCTTAACTGCAACCATCCCGTCGTGCGAAACTTTATTATGGACTGTCTGCGCTACTGGGTTACGGAAATGCACGTGGACGGTTTCCGCTTTGACCTTGGCTCGATACTTGGCAGGGACCAGCAGGGCCGGCTTATGGAAAATCCGCCGATGCTGGAAACCATTGCCGAAGACCCGGTATTAAGCCATACCAAGATTATCGCCGAAGCCTGGGACGCCGGCGGGGCCTACCAGGTCGGCTGGTTTCCCGGAGGCCGCTGGGCGGAATGGAACGACCGCTACCGGGACGACGTGCGGCTTTACTGGCGGGGCGATCCCAATCAAACAAGGCACCTGGCGACGCGCCTTGCGGGTTCCAGCGACCTCTATTTGCGGGACGGGCGCAAGCCCTTTCATTCAATCAACTTCGTTACAAGCCACGACGGTTTTACGATGAGGGATTTGGTTTCGTATAACGAAAAACACAACGAAGAAAACGGCGAAGATAACCGCGACGGCAGCAACAACAACTGCAGCGGCAACAACGGCGTTGAGGGGCCGTCCCTTGATCCGGTTATTGAGCGGACCCGGGAACGGATCATGAAGAATTTTTTTGCCACGATGATGGTTTCCCTGGGCACTCCGATGATTCTTGGCGGCGACGAGATGGGCCGTACCCAAAAGGGCAACAACAACGCGTATTGTCAGGACAACGAGATTTCCTGGTACGACTGGTCGCTTCTCGCGAAAAACGCCGGCCTTTACCGTTTTGTGCGGGAGATAATAGCTTTCCGGCTGCGTCATCCGGGCTTCATGCGGCCGGAATTTTACACGGGACGGGACGGCAGTTATAACGCGATACCGGACATTACCTGGTTTGACGAAACGGGCGCCGTTCCGGACTGGGAAAACATTGGCAGCTGCATGGCTTTGCGCATGGATGGTTCCAGGGCGGATATCCTTGCCGATCAGGATGACAATGACTTTTTTATCATGTTTAATGGATCTGACAGAACTGTGGATTTTGCCGTTTGCGGGCCGCTGCCCGGAAAACGCTGGGTCAGGGCCATTGATACCGCCCTTCCAAGCCCGGACGACATAAGGACGCCGGGTACGGAAGCGGCGCTGGACAATCCGTCTTTGTACCCGGTCAAAAGCCGCAGCGTCGTGGTTCTCATTTCCTGGGCGGCGGATTAGGAGCTTCGGATGGACGAGAGCAGTTTTATACTTGGCGTAGACCTCGACGGGGTAGTGGGCGATTTCTACGGAACGATGAGGAAAATTGCCGCGGAATGGCTCGACAGGCCCGTGGAAGCGCTGACTAAAGACGTGGGCTACGGCCTGGACGAATGGGGCATCGACGAATACGGCGGCTACGACAGGCTGCACCGTTTCGCCGTAACCCAGCGTAACCTGTTTCGGGATATGCCGCCGATTAAGGACGCTCCCGCGGTGCTGAGAAAACTTTCGGGCAAGGGCATTTATATCCGTATCATTACCCATCGGCTCTTTCTTAAATACTCCCACAAAACCACCATCACCCAAACCGTAGACTGGCTCGACAACTATGACATACCCTATTGGGACATCTGCTTTATAGGCGATAAAGTTGCCGTAGGGGCGCATCTGTACGTTGACGACGCTCCGCGGAATATCAAACAGCTCAGGGAACAGGGGCACAAGACAATTGTCTTTGCCAATTCCACCAACAAAGACCTGCCGGGTCCGCGGGCCGATTCCTGGCGCGATGTGGAAAAGCTGGTGCTGGAAGCCCGCGAAGAATGGAGTACCGGGACGGTGGATATGTTTGGCCGGTCTTAGGGAGACGGAACGGTGAATGTGCGGAAAACGGAGCGGGTGGAGCTTGTCGTTCTTAACAAGCCGGGCGTGCTGGGCAGGGTCGCCGGCCACATACGCCGCGAAGGCTGGAATATCAAACGCCTTGCCGTAGACGAGGACAAACCCGCCGGAGCTGCCGCGCGGCCAAAGGCTTTGGCCGGGACTTCCACCATGGAAATCGACATTGAGGGCGCCCATACCAAACTTGCCCAGGTGATGGACAGAATCCTTAACCTGGACTGCGTGGTAAGTATCACGATGATTCAAAACGGGAAAAAAGTTGTGCGCCGCCGTCCCCAGGATACGACGGTAACGCAGCCAGCTTTTGAATCCGCAGCCGCCGTTCCCTCCGAAAAGCAGGGCCGTTTCCGCATACTGGCGATCAATCCCGGTTCCACTTCGACCAAGTTCAGCCTTTTCGACGACGACAAATCCGTTTTGACAAAAACCATTCAGCATGATCCGGCGCTTCTGTCCCCTTACGCTTCGGCGCTGGATCAAAAGGA